>NZ_JACSWA010000343.1 GCF_016888125.1 Spirulina sp. CCY15215 | reverse complement strand
TTAAGATAGCTTGGCAATTGCAGCACTCGTTCGGTAATACAAGAACCTTTGTAAAAAAATGCGATCGCGGCCACTCAAATTGTCCACTGCGATCGCCACCTGTCATTTTCTCGTAATTCCCAGTGCCGCAATTGACCGAAAACCCGTTAAACAAGACACTATAGAATATGAAACTTTCTTGGAGAGTCCTACTACTCTGGACGCTACCCGCCCTCGTCATCGGCTTTTTCCTCTGGCAAGGGACATTTTCCTCCGCTAATGCCTTCGGTAATAATACCGCCAGCACCCGCATGACCTACGGACGCTTTTTGGAATATCTTAGCGCCCACCGCGTCACGGCTGTTGACCTCTATGAAGGGGGACGCACGGCGATCGTACAGGCTACTGACCCTCAACTCAGCGATCGCGAACAACTCCTGCGAGTAGATCTACCCATACGCGCCCCGGAATTAATGGCACAACTGCGGGCAGAAGGCATTCCTTTCGCCTCCCATCCCATCCAAAATAACGGCGCAATTTGGGGACTGTTGGGCAATTTAATCTTCCCGATTTTATTAATTGGTTCTCTCTTCTTCCTCTTCCGTCGTTCCAATAATATGCCAGGGGGACCCGGACAAGCCATGAATTTCGGTAAGTCCCGCGCCCGCTTTCAAATGGAAGCAAAAACTGGCATCATGTTTGATGATGTGGCTGGAGTTGACGAAGCCAAAGAAGAATTAGAAGAAGTCGTTACTTTTCTCAAACAACCCGAACGCTTTACCGCCGTGGGTGCAAAAATTCCTAAAGGCGTGCTATTAGTGGGACCGCCTGGAACAGGTAAAACTTTATTGGCTAAGGCGATCGCCGGAGAAGCAGGAGTTCCTTTCTTCAGCATTTCCGGTTCTGAATTTGTAGAAATGTTCGTCGGGGTTGGGGCTTCCCGCGTCCGAGACTTATTTAAGAAAGCCAAAGAAAATGCCCCTTGTTTGATTTTCATCGATGAGATCGACGCAGTAGGTCGCCAACGCGGTGCCGGGATCGGCGGTGGAAATGACGAACGAGAACAAACCCTGAACCAACTCCTCACGGAAATGGACGGGTTTGAAGGCAATACGGGGATTATTATTATCGCCGCCACCAACCGCCCCGATGTTCTCGACTCGGCCTTATTGCGTCCAGGTCGCTTCGATCGCCAGGCCATTGTAGACGCGCCAGACATCAAAGGCCGCCTCAAAATCTTAGAAGTTCACGCCCGCAACAAAAAGATTGACTCCTCGGTTTCCCTGGGAACCATCGCCCGTCGTACCCCCGGTTTTAGCGGTGCAGACTTAGCCAATTTGCTCAACGAGGCAGCCATTTTAACCGCACGACGGCGCAAGGAATGCGTCACCATGTTGGAAATTGATGATGCAGTCGATCGCGTCATTGCGGGGATGGAAGGCACGCCCTTAGTGGATAGTAAGAGTAAGCGCCTCATCGCTTATCACGAAGTCGGTCACGCGATCGTCGGGACTTTAATTAAGGACCACGACCCAGTTCAAAAAGTAACTCTAATTCCTCGGGGACAGGCGCAAGGACTGACCTGGTTCACTCCCGATGAAGAACAAGGACTCACCACGCGATCGCAACTCATGGCGCGCATTGCTGGGGCTATGGGAGGACGTGCAGCAGAAGAAGAGGTCTTCGGTCATGCAGAAGTAACAACAGGTGCTGGGGGCGACCTGCAACAGGTGACAGGGATGGCGCGACAAATGGTAACGCGCTTCGGTATGAGCGATCTCGGTCCTTTATCCTTAGAAGATCAATCTGGGGAAGTATTCTTGGGAAGCAGTTTCATGACGCGATCGGAGTATTCCGAAGAAATTGCCACGAAGATCGACCAGCAAGTAAGAATTCTGGCTGAAAAGGGTCACGAAATGGCACGTCAAATTATTCGCAATCATCGCATGGTTATCGATCGCTTGGTCGATTTATTGATTGAAAAAGAAACAATTGACGGGGAAGAATTCCGGCAAATTGTCGCGGAATATGCAACGATTCCTGAAAAAGAGCAGTTTGTTCCTCAATTGTAATTTCTCTCAACTCTTTTGATTGTTTGGCTCTGTCTTCATAAACAAAGAAGACAGAGCATTTTTTTTGACATCATTGCAGCCAATTTTAAGCCATTCTTTAATTCTGCCTCAATAATTGAGTATCATATTTTAGCAAGGAAATCGAGTATTGATTATTGAAGTATTGATATGTTATAATTAGCCTCAATGATTGTGGCATAAAACAATGACACTAATAATAAGCAAAACATTAAGTCAAGACAAAATAGACAAAATAGTGACTTTTGAAGAAATACTGAACTATGGACTTGATTTTATTAAGCTGAAAGATGACTATTTTTCCAAACGCATTCGCGAACTAAAAGAATTGTGCGATCTAGAAGAGGATGATGAACTATCTTTAGAATCGCTTAAAACGATGTTTTTATTTATCGGTTCTCTGGAGAATATCACCAAGCCGAGTAGCTTAACAGTTAGCGAAAGTGGCCTTTTCTATTTAGAATGGGAAAAAGACAAAAATGACTCACTAACTTTGCGATTCAAAAAAGATTACTACTTAGACTATGTTATTTTTAAGCCAAGTTTGTATATAAACAAGCGAATTATCTTAAACGGTTCAATGTATGTCCTAGATATGATTGACTATATTAATGACCTAAACATAAAAGTTCACCAGCAGTAAATACAAAATGACAGAGATCGAAGTTGGTAATGTTACGCGCTATTGCAAACCTTATTGTGGTATTTTTCATGACGCGAACGATCTCCTTATTTCTAAGTTACTTGCTAAGTGCGTTCGGAATAATTATCTCGTTAAAGATATCGCTGACTCGGAGATATAGCGATATAGCTTACTATCACATTTTAGCAAGGAGCGCGATCGCCTATTTTCTATGATTGTTTTCTATTCTTTTTCTCTCGGATATTTCTCCATCAGTTTACGAACTTCCTCCGCATGATAAGAACTTCGAGTTAAGGGAGAAGAAACTACTTGTAGAAACCCGATCGCCTCCCCATATTCTCGCCACGCATCAAACTGCTGAGGAGTAACAAATTCCTTCACTCCTAAATGTTTCTGAGAAGGTTGTAAATATTGTCCGATGGTGAGAATATCGCAATCAACTTCCCGTAAATCTTGCATGGTTTCTCGTACTTCTGCATCGGTTTCTCCCAGCCCTACCATAATCCCCGACTTGGTATAAACCCAAGGGGCAATTTCTCGACTGCGTTGCAGAAGTTCAAGCGATCGCCGATAATCTCCCTGGGGACGCACCCGACGATATAAGCGAGGAATCGTTTCCGTATTATGATTTAAAACTTCCGGTTGAGCATCCAGGATGACCTTTAAAGCCTCCCAATTGCCGCATAAATCGGGAATAAGCACCTCAATCGTAGTTTTAGGGCTTAGGATGCGAATTTCTTCAATACAGCGCTTAAATTGGCTTGAACCTTCATCTGGGAGATCGTCCCGATTCACGGAAGTAATCACAACATGATTCAAGTTTAAACGATGCACTGCCTCGGCTAATCGTAGGGGTTCCGTGGGATCGAGGGGTTGCGGTTTCTTCTCAAAATCAATATCACAATAGGGACAAGCGCGAGTACAAGCGGGACCCATAATTAAAAAAGTCGCTGTCCCTGCATGAAAACATTCCCCAATATTGGGACAAGATGCCTCCTCGCACACCGTATTGAGCGCTAAATCTCGTAAAATCTCTTTGACGCTACCTACGCGCTGCCATTGAGGGGCTTTGACTCGTAACCATTCCGGCTTAACAACCACAACTTGTTCTTTCTCGACTAAAATGTTCTCATTGTAAACAAATTATAGAGTATAGAGTTTCTGCATGAATATTGTTCAAATCGTTCAACTTGTTTGGGCGCTATCTGCCCTATTTTTAATTATCCTCGTCTTGCTGCATTCCCCCAAAGGAGATGGAATTGGCGGTATTGGTGGACAAGCACAACTTTTCACCAGTACGAAAAGTGCTGAACTTACTCTCAACCGCGTCACCTGGATGCTAAGTATTATTTTTATGAGTTTAACAGTGGTTTTGGCTGCCGATTGGTTGGGGGCTGGATAATTCGGGAAAATTTAAGAAAAAATTATAGTGCGATCGCTTTCCTCGATCGGCGATCGCCTTTTCACATCTTTACTTAATGTCAGAATCCCAATACTTTGAAGGAGAATAAAGCCATGATCGCCAGTCAAGATTGCCTCTATATTTCTCCCAAAGATTATTTAGCCGGAGAAAGAGTCAGCCCGATTAAACACGAATATCGCGATGGAGAAGTTTATGCAATGGTTGGTGCTAAAAATTCCCATGTTATTATTGCGGGCAATATCTTTGCTCTTTTAAGAAATCACGTGCGCGGTTCGGGATGTATAGCTTTTATTTCCGATACCAAAGTGCGAATCGAGACAACTAATTCGTATTATTATCCTGATGTTTCCATCTCCTGCGATGAACGAGATACCCGTTCTTTAGAAGATTGTATTCGCTTTCCTGTTTTAATCATTGAAGTTCTTTCTCCCAGTACAGAAGCATTCGATCGCGGGGAAAAATTTGCCGATTATCGAACTTTGGAGAGTTTACAAGAATATGTTTTAATTCGTCAAGATCGCATCAGTGTTGAGTGTTATCGACGCAATTCTCAAGGACGCTGGGAACTCTATGCTTATACAGAAGGACAAGAAATTGAGTTAGCCAGTGTGAATTTTAGTGGCGCGATCGCAGCCTTATATGAAGATGTGCCGGGAATTTTGTAAATATGCTAGAATGCTAGCATAAAAGAGTTTAAAAGGAGTATCAGATAATGGCCTCTGTTTTTGACGTAGCAACCTATATTATCGAGCAGTTAGGCGAAATGACTGCGATGAAATTGCAGAAATTAGTTTACTATTCCCAAGCATGGTCTCTCGTCTGGGATGAAGAGATTTTATTTGATTCTCCAATAGAAGCATGGGTGAATGGACCTGTAATTCGAGAACTTTATGAAGCTCATAAAGGAATATTTAAAGTCAATCAAGGTATTTTTGTCAATGGAAGTGCCTCAAACTTAACTCCATTACAAAAAGAAACAATTGATGGCGTGCTTGATTTTTATGGAGATAAAAAATCTCAATGGTTGAGCGATCTTACTCATTTAGAAGAACCTTGGAAAAAAGCGAGAGAAGAAGCTGGAATCAAAGAGGGAGAAAGAGGGAATGCAATTATAAAAATTGCTGATATGCACGAATACTATTCAGGATTGAGTGTAACCAAATCTAGTGTGTAAAATTTGCTAACAAGAAATAAAATGAGTAAAAAGAATAAAAAATTAACACCAAAACAGAAACGAGAAATTAGAAAAGCAAAAAAACAAGCAAGTAATGAGGAGAAACGCCCAAGGTTACTACAACTTCCTGAACTTAATAAGAAGCAGCCAAGGTTACAAAAAAATCCAGACTCAATCATGCAGCTTACCATATAGAGAGAGAGTCAAGATAGCTTTCTTGAGTCTTAAGCCAAGGGAGCATGTCAGTTTTGTAGGAACATTTGAACTGTGCGCGTCAGACAAGGCTCAAAGTATCATCAGTCCAAGCTCAAACATGCACCCCACCATGCAATAGTACAAACGGTCTTCGAGTTTGACATGCTCCCTAAGCCAATAGATCTAACAACACTACACCTATTACTATCATACCAATTGCCAAAACTTGTTTAATACTTATTAATTCTTTAAATTGGAAAATTCCAATAATGGCAACAACTGTCGTTCCCAAACCCGACCAAATTGCATAAGCAACACTCAGATCGATGGTTTTCAAGGCGATCGCAAAAAAATAGTAGCACAGTCCATAAAAGACAAAAAGCAAAATAGAAGGGAGAACTTTGGTAAAGCTATCTGAGAGTTTTAGACAAGTGCTGCCCGCTAACTCCAAACTAATTGCTAAAATTAAATAGATCCAAGAGGACATTTTTTGTTTCCGATCTCCTTATTTATTTTATCAACCCTTTCTTTTGGCTTTGTTCTTTTGTCTCTTTATCCGTCAAGTTTAAGATGAGGACTCCGATCGCGATTAAAGCAATGCCAGCAATTTTAACTAAACTCACTAACTCGTGCAACCACAAAATGCTAATGATAGCAACTCCAGCCGTTCCGACTCCTGACCAAGTTGCATAAGCAACGCTTAAACGGAGTTTTTTCAGCGCCAGTGCAAAAAAACTGAAACAAGCGGTATAGGATACGAAGGCGAGAATTGAAGGAAAGCTCTCAGTCCATCCTCGTGACAACTTTAAGGAAGTTGTACCTGCCAATTCGAGAATAATTGCTAAACATAAATAGATCCAGCTAACGATCATTTTAAATATACGATTGAGCTTAGATAATCAGTTTAAGCATATTTGCAAACTTTTGTAAATATATCTATAATATTTACAAAAGTTAAAGGATTTACAAATAATTAATGTCTGATGTTCAAATAAAGGCGAGATCTTCTCGTACTCGTAGCGCGATCGCGATCGGTGGGGGAATTGGAGGACTCACTACAGGGGCATTACTCGCCCATCAAGGCTATCAAGTGCGGGTTTTTGACCAGGCTATTGTACCGGGTGGATGCGCTTCTACTTTTCAACGGAAGGGCTTTATTTTTGATGTGGGGGCGACTCAAGTTGCGGGGTTAGAAGTGGGAGGTATTCACCATCGCATTTTTACAGAATTGGGGGTAGAATTACCCGAAGCAACCTATTGCGATCCCGCTTGTGCAGTGTTTTTACCAGGAGAAAAAGAACCGATTAATATTTGGCGCGATCGCGAAAAATGGAGAAAAGAAAGACAGAAACAATTTCCCGGTAGCGCACCTTTTTGGCAGTTAATGAATAAACTATTTCAGGTTAGCTGGAAGTTTCAATCTCGCGATCCGGTTTTACCTCCTCGCAATGTTTGGGATATGCAACAATTACTCTCAGCCATTCGTTTAGATACTTTAATTACAGTTCCTTTTACCTTGATAACGGTGGGGGATGCACTGCGATTATTGGGATTATCTGAAAACCGACGCTTGCGAACCTTTTTAGATATGCAGCTTAAGCTATATTCCCAAGTTAATGCCGATGAAACAGCCTTACTTTATGCAGCAACGGCTTTAGGAGTGTCTCAAGCCCCTCAAGGATTATATCACCTTGAAGGTAGTATGCAGGTGTTAAGCGATCGCCTCGTTGAAGCCCTCAAAAAGTATGGGGGAGAATTACAAATGCGTCACCGGGTTGAAAAAATTCATGTTAAAAAGGGTCAAGCAACAGGAGTCACGATCCGCAATCTTAAAACTGGGGAAGTTTGGGAGGAAGAAGCAGAGGAAATTATCGCCAATGTTACAGTGCAAAACTTACAGGAATTAGTAGAAGATAAGGCGCGATCGCAGTCTCCCCTCTCTCCATTTTTCCCCCCCACATCATTTTTAAACTGGAAAGAATATCAATACAGAATCGATAAACTTCCCTCTCCTTCTGGGGCATTTGTAGTCTATTTGGGAGTCGATCGCGCTGCTATTCCTGAAAATTGTCCCCCGCATTTACAATTTCTCTACGACTACGCGGGGGAAATTGGCGAGAATAATTCTCTCTTCGTTTCCGTTAGCAAACCAGGAGATGGACGCGCCCCCGAAGGACAGGGTACAATTATTGCTTCTTCCTTCGTCGATACGCGACAATGGTGGCAGGGAAGCAAAGAAAATTACGAACAATTAAAAGAAAAATATACTCGCGAGGCGATCGCCCGTTTGGGTGAATATTTTCACCTCACCTCTGCAACTATCCTCCATCAAGAAGTAGCTACCCCTCGCACCTTTGCCCATTTTACTGGACGAAAAGAAGGTTATGTCGGAGGAGTGGGACAGCGCCTTTCTACCTTTGGTCCCTTTGGTTTTGGGACACGAACCCCCATTCAACATCTGTGGTTGGTGGGAGATTCAACGCATCCAGGAGAAGGCACTGCGGGAGTCAGTTACTCCGGGTTAACAGCAGTCAGACAAATTTGCACTCAATAACTAAATTTTGTCCTATTTTTACCTCTCCTAAACCCTCCTTGGAAAAGGAGAGGTATTTAATTCAAACTTGTGCTGGTGGAATTTCTGAAGTTTGTTCTTCATCAAGAAACATCTCAGAAACTTTGCTATTTTCCTTGTGACCATTTTTATCATGGGCATGATTTCCATTAACACTACTTTCACGAGGTAAAATTACGCCATATCCCCCATGATTTCGCATATAGATCACGTTAATCTCATCGGATTCGCTGTTACGGAAAACGTAAAAATCGTGATCCACTAATTGCAGTTGTACTAATGCTTCATCAATGGTCATCAGAGGCATGGCAAAATACTTCATGCGAACCACTTCAGAAGGCAATTCCGGTTCGCGATCGCCAATTAAATCCTTAATATCTGTAACAATGGGCGGTTGTGTAGCCAACTCTTCTGCTTTAGAAGGTTTATGATTTTTGAGGAAATGTTTTTCCTTGTATTTGCGGAGTTGGCGAGTAATCTTATCAGCTACCATGTCGATACTCGCATATAAATCTTCGCTGTTTTCCTGCGCCCGAATTACTGTTCCATTCGCGTAGACGGTAACTTCGGCTTTATGGCTATCACTGATCCGGGGATTTCGCGCTACAGACAGATGAACGTCAACCTTTGTTGTAATGTTTTGAAAGTGCCTGACCGCATTTTCTAATTTTTCTTGCACGTAAAGATGAATGGCTTCAGTGACGGTGATGTTATTTCCCTGAACTAACAGCTTCATATTGATTACTCCATTGAATAAACGTAAAATCACTCTTGAAAAAACAGCACGTAATTAAACGATTGCTTCTTCTAGAAAAGGGAGATGGGTTCGCTGGTTTGCTTTCCCTTGGTTTACTTCCCCTTGGTTTGCTTCTTTTTGGCTAGGGTGGACAGTAAAGAGATGTCCTCCTCTTCCTTAAGAATAATTCGTTCGGGAGCGTATGATTAGCTTGAACGAATTGTTTCTATATCTATCACCCTAGCACTTTGTATTGGACAGAATCCAAACCTTTGATTTCTCTTTACTATCCTTCGCATCTGTTGACATTACTATACAACACCTCCTTAATGATTTGCAACAATCCAGCTAAAATATATTCGTATACTGAGTCTTTGAGAGAAAAAACCGAAATATCAGTATTTTTCGCGATCGCGCCCCCCTACAATATCTAAAAGTAACAATTTGTGATAAGACGATGCGAGCTACCGTTAAAGATGATATTCTCTGTATTAATATCGAGGATCTTCCCTCTTATAAAAAGGGCGGTTCGATTGTGCGGAATAGTTATTTTTGGGCGTTAAAATCGATTAGTTGCTATGCGGTTCGAGGTTGTGACTGGGAGTACGATCGCGAGGTTTGGATTGCCTTAGCACGGATGTTATTATCGTTTCAGCAATCGGGATATTTAGGCGATCGCGAAGTGATGCTCGAATTTTCAGTTGATGTTCCCATTCCTGAAGAATTACGATTGGTTGCAACTTGGTTATAATGGGGGTAAGCATCCCAATGTTCGGAATATCACAAATAAATTCATAAAAATAAATTCACAGAATAGACAAGACAAAAATGATAATTGTTTGATCGTACAAACTACCCTGTTAATGCCCATCAATAAAATTAATATATGCAAATTTTTCAGAATATTCTCATAATATTTGACACCTCTCGCGCCAAAATAGACACAATGTAAAATTGCGCTTTCATGCAAATTGATATATGAATAGTACCGCAATTGCAGTAGTTGAATGGGGGTTAAACCTCATCCGTGCTTATCTAGCTGCGGGTTTCATTTTTGCGATCGCCTTTGTTCTCTTTTTGATTCCTCGAGTCGATCCCGCCGTGAAATCCGTCATCGGTAGTTTTAAGAGTGGGAATAGTTCCCATGAGGAAAACCAGTCTCCCTCATTTCTGCAACGAGTTAATGCCATTATTGTCGATCTGGCAATTTTCTTTCGCATCTTAATTATCCCCGGTGTCACCCTCCTCTGGCCGTTATTTTTGCTGCGGCTATTACGAGGAAAAACTCATCCCAAGGAACAAAACGCCCATCGTAGGGAAGCCGCCAAACACGCATTGTAAAGGATATTGATTCATGCTTCTCTCTCATCGTAAAACTCACTTTTTTGCCTTCGCTGTTTTGAGCGTTCTTTTGTCCCTCTGTTTTATTGCTGGCATCGTCCTGCGCCCAGACTACACGATCGCCACCAGCCCCGAAACAACCTCCCTCTTTGAAGAGGCGGGTTTTGTCATCGCGACGGAAGAAGAAGCGATCGCCAGTACAACCTTGAAAAGTAGTTCGATCTCCCTCGAGGCTGCAACACAATTCGATTCCCGCGATCGCCTCGTTCTCATTCTCAAACCAAATCGCCCTATTCTCAGCCCCGATCTGTTGATGTATTGGGATGAAACCGCCAGCAAACCCGAAGAATTGGGCGATCGCGCCCTCCTTCTCGGTTCCTTAGCGGGGACCTCTCGTCGCCAATTCATCCTCCCCGATGCGATCGCCGAAAACCAGGGCTATCTCATTCTTTACAGCCAAGCCGGGAAAGAATTGCTTGCTGCGTGGGAATTCCCTTCCGAGTTAAAACCTTAAGGAGACAATTGTGAGTGTTAACTATAAGTCGATTCAGTGGAATCGTCAAAAGATCGTTTACGATCTGATTTTGGTGGGACTGGTTGCCCTTTATATCTTTCTCTTTCGCTATATCGCCGAACAGATCGATCCCTATCCCAGTCCCGATAATTTTGGTCTGAGAATCCGCGCCTATGGTTCCGCCGCCTTTATCTTACTCCACGTTATTCTCTCCATTGGACCCCTCTCGCGGCTGAGTCCCAAGTTTTATCCCCTCCTGTTCAATCGGCGACATACGGGAGTAACTATGTTTGCCCTCGCCGTCAATCATGCCCGTCTGGTGCGATTTCGCTATCACGGTTTCGGCAATTTAGACCCGACAACCAGTTTATTTGTTAGCAATACCAACTATTTTTCCTTGACGGGTTTTCCCTTTGAAATATTGGGAATTGTGGCTTTAGCGATCTTCTTATTCATGGCTGCTACCAGTCACGATTTTTGGTTGGTCAATTTAACGGCTCCAGTTTGGAAAGCCCTACACATGGGGGTTTACCTCGCTTATGGGCTGCTAGTGGGTCATGTGGTACTCGGAGCCTTGCAATCGAATCGCGACCCCTTACTGACGATTCTGGTGGGGGTAGGATTGTTTTGGATCCTGGGATTGCATTTAATTACAGGATGGCGAGAAATGCAGCGCGATCGCCCAGATTTGGCCAAAACCAATGCCGAATATGTCGAAATTGGCTGCATTGCAGATATCCCCAACAACCGCGCTAAAGTCGTGACCATTGGAGGAGAACGGGTGGCCGTGTTTAAATATGAGGATAAAATTTCTGCCGTTTCCAATGTTTGCCAACATCAAAATGGTCCCTTGGGAGAAGGCAAAATTATTGACGGCTGTATTACCTGTCCCTGGCATGGCTATCAATATTTACCCGATTCTGGGGCATCCCCACCCCCCTTTACCGAAAAAATTCCCACCTTTGATGTCAAACTGGAAGGCGATCGCATTCTCGTTAAGACAATTCCTCATCCCCCCGGTACCCAAGTTGACCCAGCTATTATTCCCGTGGAGGTGACGCAATGACCCAAAATCCTCGTAAAAAAGATGAGTTTTATGTCAATTACGGCAAAATGCCCTCGGGATTTTTGCGCCATCTGTTGTGGTTTATCCCTCTCCTGGCAGCGATCGCGATCGCGTTAGCATTGCTACTTCCTGGCATTCACGACCATTTCAACGAAGGGCGTTTTGCAGGCAGATCCGAGACAGAAGGGATCCTGCTGGCGGAACCGGTTCCCCATCTCCTCGTACCGCGATCGGGAGAAACGGGAACGGGGGTCAAGTATTCCCGCTATATTCTCATGGATACGGATAAAAGTGGCGTGGATGAGTCCGATCTGGAAAAAGCAGGTCAATGGGTGAGTTTAGCAGGAATCACCATCCATCGGGATAGTTTAACGGTGATAGCCACGCAATCAGTTGAGGCGATCGACACCCCAGAAAATGCCCCTACTCCCGATCGGGAGAGATCCTTGGGTGAGTTTACCCTCGTGGGGGAAATTCTTGATAGTAAATGCTATCCTGGAGTGATGAAACGGGGACGCACGGCAATTCACCGCAGTTGTGCCATTCGCTGTATTAGTGGCGGTGTTCCTCCTATCTTTTTGGTGGAAAATGAAGCGGGAGAAAAGATGTACTTTGTGTTAAGCGATCGCTCTGGAAAAGCCGTTAACGATCGCATTCTCGACAAGGTTGCTAATGAAGTTCGCATTACAGGAGAAGTGATTCAAGCAGGGGATATGTTCATTCTCAAAGCCGATCCTGATAGCTACGAATTGGTTTAAAATAAGGGTGGGGTTTTCCCACCCTCAATCCTCAATTCAACCTACATTAACCGATTGTTTTTAAGCGCATTCTAGCGGATTTGATATTACTAAAATTCGGAAATTTCCCCGCATATCCCTTTAACTGCTTGTAAATAATCCCCAGGAGAAAGCAAGATTAAACACCCTCGCATCCCCGCAGAAACAGCAATGCGATCGAAAATCTCGACAATTTCCTCAACATAAACAGGATATGCTTTTTTACTCGCTAATGCTGTCACTCCGCCGCGAATATAACCCGTCAGAGGTTGTACTTCTTTCAGTGCGACCATTTCCATTTTACGATCGCCAGATAGTTTCGCTAAAGCCCTTAAATTGAGGGAGGCATTTCCTGGAATCACCGCAAAACAAATCCCAGTGCGATCGCCTCGT
Organism: Spirulina sp. CCY15215; assembly: GCF_016888125.1. Taxonomy (GTDB): domain Bacteria; phylum Cyanobacteriota; class Cyanobacteriia; order Cyanobacteriales; family Spirulinaceae; genus CCY15215. Next base: position 37,902 of record NZ_JACSWA010000343.1, on the reverse strand, counting down.
ACAAGCAAAGTTTTAAAGACTTGTTCGGGGGGAAGTCCCACTTTCTCTGCTGTCCCTTCTGCTGCGAGTTCCTCTGGGTTAACCTCATATTCTAAGAGATTGTAAGAGATTCTCAAATTATCCAGCAAACGGACAGCATTAGTTTTTTTCATGGGAAAAAAAGGAGGGCTTTAGGATTTGAGGAAAGAATAAAGCAAAAACGTGCAGATTATGGAGAAACAAGATTGTAGTTAGTAGCTATAAGGTTAGGACTGACGCAGCTAGGGAGCGAGACGCTCCCACTCCCGTATTCTATTGTGATGGTGGTAGTGCGGGCATCTTGCCCGTTAGTTGTTCAATGGGTAAGTCCTCAAGATAACTCATAATTTAAGCCTCAATTTTAAGACTCAACATAATTTTAATTTTTCCATGTCTGCATCTTCCACCTCAAAAAATATGGCTAATTATCATCGCTTGCAACAAGCCCTACAAGTCGGTTTGCGCCGTCAAATCTTTTTTGCTGTTTGCGATAATGTCGGACTGCGCGATCGCATTTCCCAACAGTTGCACACGGGGGACATGGATCGCCCTTCTCCTTTAGTTAAATTAACCTTAGATGTCAATAATCCTAACTTTCTCTCCGCGATCGCCACTTTTCTCAAACAAAACCCCCACTCGACACCCTCTCTCCCTCATCCTACTTTTGAAATTGTCGGCATTGAGGAGTTAACCCGTCAAGGTGCAAGCGTACAACAGCGCTTTATCCGTACTTTACGATGGATCGAACGTCACTTGAAAAAAGTCGAGTTCAGTCTTTTGCTCTGGGTGTCTAAACCTTGGTTTAATAATATTCGTCAATCTGTACCGGAGTTTTGGCAATGGCATACGGGAATTTTTGAATTTACAGGGGAAAATAAGGCTCTCAGTCTGACTGGTTCATCGCCACAGTACGCGCTTTTACAAGACGATCGCGGGACAGAAACTGAGTTACGCGATCGCAATGGCAGTGCCGAACAAACCCCATCGGAAGAGACCCACAGGAATGAGGGAGAATTCCCGTTAGTCGCCTTGAAAACATCTCCGATGATTCCTATCCCCAAAAAGAGCGCTTCTACCCCCTCCCAAGAGAGAAAACCCTTGCCACAAACTTATTCTCGGGCAACGATGGCTCAATATTATTTACAAATTGCCCATCAGTATCGCGATCGCATTGCCAAGGGAGAAGCCGATCGCGCTACCCTAACGGAAGCAATTCAGGCCTACGAACAGGCATTACAGTATCAAGAAACTTTTCCTATTGCGGCGGAAATTTATAACGATCTGGGCAATTTTTATTGGCTGCGATCGCGCCGTCCCGATCGTCCCGAACAGGCGTATCCTGACTTAGAACAGGCACTCTTTATCTATCAAGAGGCGATCGCGACTTTGGGCGATCGCACCGCCATGCCCCAAACCTATGCCATGATCCAGAATAATTTAGGGGCGGCTTATGGCGACATGGCTCGCTATCGAGATTTGGCGAAAAACCTGCGACATTCGATCGCCGCCTATGAGGAAGCATTGTACTATCGCACGGCGGAAAATAACGCCCTCAAATATGGTTCAACTCAAAACAATTTAGGTACAGCTTATTGGCATTTGGCGCAACATGAGAACGCCCCAGAAAATTTACAAGCGGCGATCGCGGCTTATACCGAAGCGGGAAAACACTACGATCCTGAAGGCGATCCCCTCAATTGGGCAATGATCCAAAATAATTTAGGTACTGCCTATTGGAATTTATCGCAACACGAAACACGAGAAAATCATTTGCGATCGGCGATCGATTGTTATGAGAAGAGTTCGATCTATCGTACTGGGGAAAATGCTCCGGCTGCTTGTGCGGCAACTCAAAACAATTTAGGGACGGCATATTGGCATTTAACGGCTACGGATGGACTAGAAGTGACCCAAAAACAAGACTATTTACAAAGAGCAATAGAAGCATATCAAATTGCCACACAACTCGCCCATCATCTCCATCGTCAAGCTCCCCCAGTTAAGGTTAATTTTAACTTTTTAGGCACTTACAATAATCTGGGTTTGGTTTGCTATCAATTAGGAACAGAAGAGCAATTTTCTCTCTCTAAATCCGAAAAAATACACTTCTTAGAACTCGCATTACAGGCTCATCTACAAACATTAAATAATGTTGCCCAAGATTCAGACAGTTATCAAACGGCATTAAATTATATTATTCGTACTGTCCGCGCTTTCTACAAACAAGGTGGAATCCAAGGACAAAATCTCGCGCTGTCTCAAGTTCCCGGTCAACTTCTCCCGCAATTACTCCCTAATCTTGGTTAATGATACCAAATCCGCATTGCTGGGGAGGTATTCTCGTCCCTTCTGTAGGGCGTTGTATGCAACGCCCTACAAGGTTTTAGGCGTTCGCGCAAGCGTGGCAGATCCGTATCGCGTTAATTGTGGTCGATTGTAACTGGTGTAACTGGATTTGGTATGAGCTTGTATAAAGTTTTGTAAATAAAACGCAAAAAACGAGCGAACTGTCTCGATAGCTAAAAGAGAATTCTTATCTATATCAAACTCGTCGATCGCAGTTATGAGCGAACCTCAAGACTATCCCGAACGTATTGCCGAAATTTGTCGGCATCCTCAAGGCAGTCCTGCCTACAATCGAGGTCTGACGCATTTGATTCAGTCCCTCTTGCGATCGGGTAAATTGTGGCGGGAAACGACAGATTATTATGCAGACGCATTGCAAACAACCTTGCTCTTTTTGAGTCAGAATTTATGCAGCAAGTACGAGCCAAATCGCGGCTCCCTCGCGACGTGGATGAACTCCCATTTAAAATGGCGCTTGCATGATTATCGCCTCGAACGACAGCAAGAACGTAAAACAAATGTTTCCGAGGTTTCGCCATTAAAAGGAGAAACCTTTTCGCAATGGCTGGAGAATTTTCCCGCACCGCCTGACGTACCGCCCATTTGGGAAGAAACCCTGAATTGGGCGCAAAGCGATCCCACGGGAGAACTCCAAAAAACTCACATTCGCGATCGCCCGGACTTAACGGCTCAAGTTTTAATTTTGCGCCGCCTTCCCCCGGAAACGGATTGGAAAGTCCTCGAAGTAGAATTTGATTGCGCCTATTCAACCCTCGCCACTTTTTATCAGCGCAAATGCAAACCCTTATTGCGAAATTTTGCTAAATCTCAAGGATATATAGAGTAGAGAACGCATTATTCAACCCCCATGAATGCCACGCAAATTTTACCGGAAGAGACTTTACCCCTGCCCATACCGAGGCAGAATATCGAAACTGCTCTGACTTTCGCCCGAGAGCAGTCCGAGCCGCAAAAAGCAGAACGAGTGGGTTTAAATACCCTAGCCGTCCTTGCCATTCGCAACTATTTAGACTTAATGGCGATCGCGACGAATTTGGAGAGAAGTGATAGCTGGAATCCCGTACTGCGGACGATGGCCAATGTTGCCGATTTGATTGTCTCGGATGTCGGACAATTGGAATGTATACCCGTTCGCATCGATGCCAATGCCATCTTATCCTCAGAACAATTTCTGGGCTCGATTCCGCCAGAAGTTCGTTGGGAGCGCATCGGCTACGCAGTAGTGGGGATCGACGAAAAAGAGCGGGTAGCCGTACCGTTGGGGTTCGTCAAAACAGCAGGAACGGGAGAAATTTTTGTGAGAGATTTACAAGATTTACCGACTTTATTAGATTATCTCGCCAATCTCGCACGCGATCGCGTGCATTTAAACCTGTGGTTTGCCGCCCTCTTCAGTGCCAATTGGCAAGCACCCGAATCCCTCCTACCCTCGATCTCTGAGACTGTCATGCCCTCCGAAAATTCCTCTGCGATCGATTCTGTCCCTTGGTGGAAAAATCTCGCCGATGCCGGACGACAGGCATGGGAACGTCTTGTTGGGGAAGATTGGGGAGACTTAGAACCCGCAGGACTGGCTTTTCGTAGAGGAGACGAGATGCCTTTTCCCGAAGCAGATGTTTGTCGCGCCAAATTGATCGATTTGGGCATTAGCTTGAACGATCGCGCGATCGTCTTGCTAGTGGCTTTGGCAAAACAAGCAGACGAGCGTGTTAAAATTCTCGTGCGAGCGAATCCTCACCAAGAGGAGCGCTATCTCCCTGCCAATTTAGAACTAGCACTCGTCGGAGACAATGGCGAAATCCTGCAAAGCGTTACCTCGCGAAGTCAAGATTTGTATATCCTGCTCAAACCTTTTACCGTTGATGCGGGAACGGATTTTCAATTGCGCGTCAGTTGGGATGGCGCTCGAGTAGAAGAACCCTTTTCAGTTTGAAATGTGGAGATAGAACCGTGAAAGCATCGGTGGTCTTGAGTTTGGGAGCGGGAAATTTTGCCGAGGGTTTTCCTCACGTTTCGGCGCGGCTGTCCGATGGCTCAAAAGTATCCGGTCATTTGCCCGCCGCTCCCAATCTCCCTGGACTTTACGATCGCTGGCGCTTGCTTTACGAACTGCTTTATCAAAGTCGTCTTCGCGGGATTGAAATTGAAGCGGGATCTGTCACCAATGTTTCGGAAACTGCCTTCCAAGAAATCTCCCATGAATTAGAAAACAAATTCAATCATTGGCTTGGGAATAGTGGCTTTCGCGGGATTGAAAATCGAGTGAGAAGCTCTTTTGCTCCTAAAGATGAACTGTTGTTGACCGTGGAAAGTCAAGATAGCGATACGTGGCGGATTCCTTGGCATCTTTGGTCGCTATGTCGCCAAGATTATCCCTATACAGAAATTGCTTTGAGTACGCCAGATTATCCTGCACCCCCAAGCGATCGCCAGGCGACGGAACGAGGAAAAGTCAATATTTTGGCTGTGTTGGGAGATGGAACGGGCATCGATATCGAAGGCGATCGCGCTCTATTGCAAAAATTGCCTGGAGCAAAACTCACTTTTTTAATTCAACCCCGACGGGAGGAATTAACGGAGAAACTTTGGGAAAAACCTTGGGATATTTTATTTTTTGCCGGACACGGACGCAGCGATCGCAATGTGACGGGCGGCCGAATTTACATTAATTCCCAGCAATCTCTGACCGTTGCGGAACTGCAAGAAGCACTTTCCCATGCCATCCGACGCAGTTTGCAGCTTGCCATCTTCAACTGCTGCGATGGTTTGGGCATTGCGCGGGATTGGGCGCAGGCAAAAATTCCCCTTCCTCCTGCCATTGTCATGCGCGAAGCCGTCCCCGACGCGATCGCCCGAAGGTTTCTGCAATATTTCTTGCAGGCATACGCCAAAGGTGCATCGTTTCCTTTAGCGGTCAGGCAAGGGAGAGAAAAGCTCAAAGGGTTGGAAGATCGCCTTCCGGGGGCGAGTTGGCTGCCCGCGATTTGCCAGCATCCTGCCGTTTCTGCGCCAACATGGGCAGAACTCAAAGGCGATCGCTGTCCTCGCACCTTCAAGTTAAAACCCATTCTGCCGCTTCCTCGCCTCGCATTATATTCCCTCATCGGCTGTTTGGGATTGTACGGTTTGGGAGGACAAACGGTGGCGGTTTGGGCGAATCGCACTGGAGTCGCGCATTTTGAAACCAATGAGCTACTACAAGCGCAAATTTTTTATCGCCTTGCCAGCATTCTCGATCCTTTTAATCCCAAACCTCACTATAATTTGGCTTGGCTATGCGAAAAGTCCCGCAATGATTTCCAGTGCGCGGCACGAGGATATCGACGGGCGGCGGATCGGGGTTTGCCGGAAGCCTCGTCACAACTGGCTAAGGTGCTTCTCAATCTGCAAGATGCCGATGCAGTTTGGCAGATTACGCAACACTGTTTGGATTCTCCCTATCCGGCGGTGGGAGCGGCTTGTTTGGGAAAGCGAGGCTGGCTTTTGTTAGAGCAAGGGCGAATTAGCGAAGCTAAGGCACATCTGGAAGAGGCGATCGCTCTCGAACCCGATAGCCCTCACGCCCATTGCCTTTACGCCCGCATTTTGGAGGGGGAAAATCGTCGAGAAGAGGCACGCCAGCACTGGGAATGGGTTAAAAAATCCGCTCAATATCACATTCCCGAACAAAATCAATGCTTACACGAGGCTCACCAAAGACTTGAGGAAAATTAACTATGAAAGTTACCCGCACGCTAAAACTCGTTACCGTTGCCCTCTCACTTTGGCTTGGCGCAACCGCTTCGGCTTTTGCCTTCAACCGTCCCAACGGCAGGATCCTAGAGAGTTCCGGGGATGTTGTTGTTTTGAGAGGCGATCGCAATATTCGCGCCACTTTAGGCATGACTATTTACCCGAGCGATCGCTTGCAAGTGAATGAGGGGGGACAATTGTTAGTATTGTGCGCCAATCTAGAAACCCAAGCAGTCAGTAGCGGGTCAATCTTGCCCAATCGCTGCACGGGTGCGAGGGAAGAAGCAAAATGCAGTCCCGATTTGGCGGGCTGTCCCGATCGCGGCACGATTCTCGCTTGGGGGGATACTTCCATTCCTTTTTCAGTGAGTCCGCGACGCACAAAAGTTTTCAAGTCACGCCCCATCTTACGCTGGAATCCGGTAGCAGGAGCAACAAGCTATTTAGTAACAGTAACAGGAGTATCGGAAGACGGTCGGGAGATGCAATGGAGCGTTGAAACAACAGATACAAGTCTTGTTTATATCCCTGAGTCCGACGAGCAAGTTTTGCAACCGGGTTGGGATTATTTATTAGTAGTAGAAACCGATACGGGAGTCGCTTCTTTTGAAGAATCCGTACAATTAGGAGGAATGGGCTTTCAATTATTAGATAAAACTGAAGAAAAAGAACTGCGATCGCGCCAATCGCTCTTCATTCAGCAATCTATTTCTCTTGAAGCAAAAGGATTAGCAATCGCACGCCTTTTCTTGGAGTATGATGCGATCGGCGAAGCAATTTTGCTGTTAGAAAGTGTTTTACCAATGAGCGAAACGGCGGCTTTGCATTTATTAATCGGCGAACTCTATCAAGATCGTCTGCTCATTGCACCTCCTGCGGCCAAGCATTATGAACGAGCGATCGCTTTGGCAGATGAGGCGAATTTGGAGGAAAAAGCATTGGCTTACGAGGGATTGGGACGAGTTCGCGCTGCCATGCAAAATTATACCGATGCGATCGATCTTTTGACGCAAGCAAGGAGGATTTATGAAGAATTGGGCGATCGCGATCGGTTGGAGGAATTGGACAAAACTATTCAGGAATTAATAACTGATAACTGACGCACTGGCGAAGAAAAATAGTTTTAGGGGTGCGATCGCTGGCATGATTGAAAGAAAAGTGAGTGCTATTTGATTTTAGTGGACAATGGAGAGATCGGGCAAAAGCAGGCGATCGCGTCTATCATTAAATTTAGTTTTAGAGGCAAACACCATGCAAACTCAAAATCTGAAAGAAGAAGCACATCGTTTGATCGATCGACTCCCAGATGATTCAACATGGGAAGATTTAATGTATGAAATCTACGTCAGACAAGTTGTAGAAGCTGGACTGGCGGACAGTCGTGCGGGTAAAGTGACTCCAGTGGAAAAGATTGGAGAGAACAGAAATTATGTCATCTGATTTTGGTGAAACTGATGAAGACAAACAGATTGCTCGATTAAAAGTTCACCGAGACTTGGTGGGATGGATTATAAATAAATTAGAGGAGGCTGGAATTCAAGCTCAACGAACAACAGGTGGAGATCCCAAGGGAGATGTTGAGGTTTGCGATCGCAATGACATTCCAAGAGTTCGAGAGATTTTATTTCAGATTCAAGGAAAAGCGATCGCAGTCAGTAATAGCGAGACACAAAACTCTTTTTTGGAGGTAAAAGCCTATACTCGCAAAAAAATAGATTCTACTCTTGCTAGGAAACTTATTAACAAGGAAACTATTATGGGACTGATCGCAACAGGAAAAATCACGAAACCTGCAAAAAAACTCTTAGACGATTCAGAAATTATTTGGATTGAAGAATTTCCAGAAAGCAATTTAAGTTCTGATTAAAACTAGGAGATGAGAAGAAATGTTAGATATGATCTTTTACACCAATAACGCTCGACCATCTAAATATGTAGAACTTTCAGAAGAAATCTATGAATGGTTAGCAAAATCGCAATTTTCTAAAATTGGTTGTTCTATCGAGAAAAGTTTTCTCATTGATGGTGAGGAAGAGTGTTTACCCGTTGTAGAACTCGATCGCGAAAATCGCCAACAACTCCGATTATTTTTCTTAGAAGCTGTTGCAGAAGAGAGTGAGGCAGTTTTATCTCAATTACAAAGTGCAAGTTCTAAGGAAACTTATCAACAAATTACCTATCGTTTGCAAAAGTTACAAGAGTTACGAAAATGTATAGAAAATGAAAATTATCTCTATTTGCAGCGAATTTAGAGAAAAACGAGATCGCAAAATTCTACCCGATCGCGGCGATCGCCAGACATCTCATAAATTTTTTTGACGGTTTTGCGAAAAAGTTCTCGTTTTGCGGGATAACTAGAAAATAGGACGCTCTACCCTCAGAATGATGAAGACTCCCATAAAACCCCAAACTCTCGTTCCTTTCGTTGCTCTATCGTTATTAGTTACAAGCGGTGAAACTCTCGCTCAATCTATCGTTCCCGCGTCAGATGGCACGGGAACAATCGTGAATATCGATGGGAATGAGTTTGTTATTGACGGCGGTACGCTGTCGGGAGATGGTGCAAACTTATTCCATAGTTTTATCGAGTTGGGTTTGGATGCGAACCAGATCGCCACGTTTCTTTCCAATCCGCAAATCCAGAATATTTTGGGACGGGTGACGGGGGGCAATCCTTCGGTTATTGACGGACTCGTTCAAGTTCTGGGGGGTGATTCTAACCTTTATTTGATGAATCCTTCGGGGTTTGTTTTTGGCTCGAATGCCTCCTTAAATGTGCCGGGGGACTTTTTCGCAACGACGGCGCAGGGGATCGGGTTTGGGAATGGTTTGTGGTTCGATGCTTGGGGAGATAACGACTATCAGAATTTAGTGGGGACTCCTGTTGAGTTCGATTTAAGCGATCGCTCTGGTGTGATTATCAATGCAGGAGATTTAGCGGTTAGTGAGGGTCAAAATATTGGCTTGATTGGGGGAACTGTCATCAATACAGGGAGTTTGAGCGCTCCGGCAGGTAATGTGAGTATTGTGGCGATGCCAGAATCGGGGCGATTGCGGATTGTGAGCGGCGATAATGTCTTGGGGTTTGAAATCGAACCCCCTCGGGACGCGCAAGGGAATCTGGTGGCGGTACGTGCGGTGGATATTCCGGCGTTGATTACGCGATCGAGGGTGGAAACGGGGTTAACGGTTGCGGGGAATGAAATATCGGTGCAAGGAACAAATGTGCCTGTTTCTGAAGGAAGCGCGATCGCTTCTGGAGAGTTGGAGGCAACGGGGGGAAATGTGGATGTTTTGGGGGATATTGTTGCTTTAATCGGTGCGGAAATTGATGTTTCTGGGAGTGAGGGGGGCGGTAATGTGAGGATTGGTGGGGAGAAGCAGGGAGCGGGGACAATGCCGAGAAGCGATCGCGTTTGGGTGGATGAAAATTCGACAATTCGGGCAGATGGGGGAAGTGCGGATGGTGGTAATGTTATCGCTTGGGCAGATGGGGAGATGCAGTTTTTGGGAGAGGTGAGTGCGACGGGAGAAAATGGGGGTTTTGTGGAGGTTTCGGGGTTAGAAACGCTGGATTATCGCGGTTGGGTGGATGCTTCCGGGATAAATGGGGAGTTTGGCACATTATTGCTCGATCCGACGGATTTTGTGGTGGATGGGAGCAATGTAGCGGCGATTAATAATGCGCTGGCAAATGTGAATCTGACGGCGACGCAGGATATTTTTATTGATGAAGCGATCGCTATGGCGAATGCTGGGGTAGGATTGACCGTTGAGGGCGATCGGCACGTTCGAGTCAATGCAGATATCACGACGCAGGGAGGTGATGTACAGTTAATTGGTGATGCCGATAATACAGACGGGGGAAGTTTAACGATAACCAATGCGACGATCCAAACAGGAGGAGGTGATTTTGTTGGCAGGGGACAAGGGGATGGAACAGAACGAGTTGGGGTAACAGTGGAAGGGAGCGAAATTGATGCAGGAGGAGGAAATATTGAGATTACGGGAGTCGGGGGAAGCAGTCAAGGAGAAAGCGGACATTACGGAATTTCGGTAAATGATTCAGTTTTGCGTTCTAATGGAACGGGAAATATTGTTATGAATGGTGCGGGAGGTGAGGGTTCAGCTATTGAAACGCGAGGATATTACGATATTGGTAATAATCATGGCATTTTTCTCAAAGATCATCTTTTGGAGCTTATTGGAACGGGTTCAATAACTTTAGATGGAAGAGGAGGAAGTACTGGATTATACAACTACGGAATTGAAATTCAAGATGGCTTAATTCAATCGGAAAATGGCAATATAAAAATAACAGGAATTGGAGGAAATGGTTTTGATAGTATCATAGGAATGAATGGAATAACAGGTGAAATAACAGGTAATCCAAATATCGATAATCGAGGCGATCATTTGGGTCGTCATATAGGATTTCGTTGTATTGATTGTGTAATTAATATTCTTACGGATGGGGTAGGAGAAATAAACTTAGTAGGACAGGGAAGTAATGAAGATAACTATAGTAATAATGGTATAGAAATACATAATAGCAATTTTACAGCAGGTAATGGTGGTATCTTCCTAGAAGGTCAAGGAAATGAGGAAAGAGCTTATGGTTTAGGAATTTCATCGAGTTCAATAGAAACTATAGATAATGGAAATATTGATTTACGGGGAATTGGGATTAATGGTGCAAAAATTCGTATTTATCAACCATCAATTCGTAGTAAAAATGGTAACATTAGTATAAGAAGTTCTAATGCAATTGATATATCCTCTGCTCAGAATACTTCTGCAATAATAGAATCTACTGGTTTTGGTAATATTAACCTAATCCTCAATGGTAGTTCTGAGATTACAAGCTCATCCAATCTAACAACAAACCAAGGCAAAATAACAATCATATCTCAGGACATTGTAAATAATCTAATGGGTGGCATTAGATTATCTGAAGGTAATCTCAATACAAATGGTCAAGATATTACTTTGTTAGGAAGGAGTATAGAAGTTAATTCAATTGATTCTTCATTATCAAACGGAAATGGTGGAAACATCACACTGATTGCTGGCCAAGATATTGAGATAAATGAGGATATTAATGCTTTTGGAGGTGTCAATGGAGGTGATATTATTCTTTATAATGATGCTTCTGTTTCTGTCCCTACAGAAGTAAAGGGTGTAATAAATTCTTCTGGTGGGATAAATGGGGGTAATGTTTTTATTTATAATTCATCTTCTTCCAATACTATATTTGCTGGTGGTACAATTATTCCTACTATTAAAGCTGGAGAAATTAATACTTCTGGCAGTCAACACGGAGGAGATATTTCAATTTTTAACAGCACTTATTCTAATGTAGAACTTGGAGATATTGATACTTCAGGAAGTGAAAGTGGAGGCAATATTGAAATAGCAGGACGAATGGGAACATTATTTACTCAAAATATCCGTTCGGATAGTCCTAAAATTGCAGGCGATATTAACATAACTGTAGAAGGGTGGGTAGGACGGTTGTTTAGTCCTGTAACAGGGGAGTTTGTTAGCCCGATAATTAATGGCTCTCTTGATACAACAGCAGGTGTTATTAGCGCAGCAGGAGGTGTTACTGGAGGAAATATTGCACTTAGAGCAGTTAGCGATATTGACACTGGAACAATTACTCTATTCAACCCCGGTTTTCAGATCGCCAGTGGCAAGATTGAAATTTTAAGTTTGGCAGGCAATGTTGATACCACTCAAGGTACTTTAATTACATCATCTGCTCTAGGTCGAGGTGGAGATATTGATATTATATCGCAACGTTTCGATACTACAGTAAACTCTACACCATTTAGCGCTGGAGGAGATGTTAACGTTGCGGATATTAATGCTCAATCGATCGCTGACCAAGGCGGTGCAATTTCTATTACAGCCGATCGCGCTATCACAACCCAAGGCGACATCACTACAAACGATAACAGCCTAACCTTTGACGGAATGGTAAACCTTGCCGATAATAACACCTTCAAAGTTGAAGGTAACGGGAATATTACCTTTGGCAGTACCCTCGACGGCAGCCACGAACTCACCTTAGATGCTCAAACCGTAACCCTCGAAGATAGCGTCGGTGCAACAACACCCTTGGATCGCCTAACCGTTCGCAATGGTACGGTTTTTAACGACACCACTACTACTGATATTACCGTTCGCCAAGATATTACAACGAGCCATATTGATTCCGAGCAAGCCATCTCTCTCAACAGCCTTGAAGGTAGATTGACAACGGGAAATCTTACCTCAACAGAAACCATTACGCTTGACGGAAACAGCGTGACTACAGGCAATATCGATGCAGAACGAGCAGTCGATCTAACCAGTCGCATGGGCGATCTTGGAGCAGGCAACATTGCAACTCGCGAAACTCTTACCATTAATACATCTGGAGACCTCACGACAGGAAATATCAACGCCCAAAATGAAACTTCTCTTGAAGCCCAAAGCATTGAAACCGGAAATATTACCATTCAAGACGATCTCGCATTAACCAGCACCAACGGCGACATTCTCACCCAACAGATCGACACCCAAGGAGAACTCTCCATCTCCACCACCAACGGCGATCTGATAACAGGCAATATCTCCGCCACTGATACGACTAATCTCACCGCCGATCGCGGCAGCATCCAAACCGAAAACATTACCGTCCCCGCCGATGTTACCCTTATCAGCCAAGGAGAAGGCATTACAACGGGCGCGATCGACACTTCAGCAACAACCGATGCGGGTAACGTCACCCTGCAAGGCGATCGCAGTATTTCCACCGACTCTATCAACGCCCAAAGCAGCAATGAAACAGGAGGAAATGTAACCATTGAAACCCCTCAATACTTCCAAGCCACCGATACCTTTAGCGATCGCAACGGACAGAATGCCAGCATTTCCGTTGCCGGAGCCATTGAAGGGGGCGAAGTCAAGATTTATCATGGCGGTAACGGCGAAATTCCCTTCATTGTCGGCGATGCTGCCACCAACGGCACGACGGGAGAAATTACGAGAGGGAACGATATCCCCATACAAAGTATCGAAACCTATCAAGAATATCCCTACACCCACAAACAAGATAGCGATCGCCTGCAAATCGTCTCTGTCCCTCAACCTCACATTCCCGCACAACCCCAGCCGACATCTCCTCCTCTTCCCGAAACATCACCCGATCCCGTAACTACTCCTCCTCCCGAAAATCCCGAACCCTTAGAAGAACTCGATCGCGGCGATAATCCCATCGAAAGCCTCGCCCTGCTAATTGGCGATCTCCTCAACGCCGAAACCACCATTACCACCGATGAAACGGGAGATTATGCCTTTGAGTGGCAAACCGCCAATCCCAATACAGGGGAACAAGTGCAACTTTCCCTCGATGTCGAAAATCCCTACACCGAAACCGATAATCCAGAAACCGATAATCCGATCGCGATCGCCGATATCACTCCTCCTTCTCTCAACTCTCTGACTTCCCTTAATCTCAACACCAACCCCGAACAAATCGTCACCGATATCGAACAACTCCTCGAAACCGAATACGAAACCTATTTCGGCGATAATCTCACTGATCGAGAAGTAAATGCCCAAAGCATTCGCGACACCCTCAAAACCATCGAAATCGAAACCGGAACCCGTGCCGTTGTTGTTTATGCCCTTCCCTTTCCCGATAGCCTGCAACTCGTTCTCGTGCGTCCCGAAGAAGAGCCTCTCGTTACCACTGTAGCCGATGCCGACAGCCGATCGCTATTCCTGCGACTCCGCCAATTTAGAAACACATTGCTCGATCCTACTAATAAAAATTATCAGGTTCACGCCAAAAAACTCTATCAATGGCTGATCGCACCCATCGAAAGCGAACTCGAAAGACTGGAAATTGATACCCTTATTTTCTCAATGGGTGCGGGACTGCGATCGCTTCCCCTCGCCGCCCTTCACGACGGGGAACAATTCCTTGTCGAAAAATACAGCCTTGGCACAATTCCCAGTGTCGCCCTCACCGATACTCGCTATCAATCCGTCCGAGAAGCGCGTATTTTGGGCATGGGTGCCGAAGAATTCCACAGTTTCAGCAATAAACCCGATCTCCCCTCCGTCCCCCTCGAACTCGCCGCGATCGTCGATCGCCCTGCTAAAGGAGAGACCTTTCTCAACGAAGAATTCACCCTCGAAAACCTGCGTTATCAACGCAACCAATCTCGCTACGATATCGTCCACCTCGCCACCCATGCTTCCTTCCAACCCAACAACGATCGCAACACCTACATCCAATTTTGGCAAGATAAAATCCGCTTGGATGCTCTGCGAGAGGCGCGATGGTACGATGATGCAACCGTAGAACTGTTGGTGCTGAGTGCTTGCGAAACCGCAATTGGCGATCGCCGTTCCGAAATGGGTTTTGCCGGGTTAGCGGTGCGATCGGGGGTCAAATCCGTCCTCGCCAGCTTGTGGAAAATTAACGATTTTGTTACTTTGCCTGCGATCGCCGAATTTTATTCCCAACTGGCCCGCGAAGATGTCACCATCAAAGCCGAAGCCCTCCGACAGTCCCAAATCGCCCTCTTAAGCGGACAGGTGCGGGTCGAGTCGGGTCAAATCGTCGGGTTGAGTCAACCTCTCCCCCTCCCCCCAGAACTGCACCACTGGGAGGGTCGCGATTTGAGTCATCCTTATTTCTGGGCGGGATACACGGCGATCGGCAGTCCTTGGTAAAAACTGGGAGGCAGCAAATCTTGTGGGCGAAAACCCCTGTGGGCGCAAGCATTGCGCCCCTACGGCGGTATTTTTGGGGTAGGGGCGTATTGCATACGCCCTTCCATTATTGGCTATTTGTAACGAAATATTAAGAGTCGAAAAATTTGCGAAAAACTTTCTCGGATTTCTCGATAGGTAGATAGCCGATCAGAAAAGTCTACCAAGAGGAAAGAACAATGCAAGCTACCATCCGCGATCGCCAAACCCAGAACCCACTCAAACTCAAGCCAGATTTGGTATTCATCGATCGCAATATCGAAGATTACGAAAACTTAATTGCTAGTGTTGCAGAAGGGACAAGTGCGATCGCGCTTAATTCTCAAGGAGATGCGATCGCGCAAATTAGCCGCGTATTGCAGGAGAATCAAGGGAAAGCGATCGTGCATTTGGTGTCTCACGGTTCTCCTGGTTGCTTGTATCTGGGAGAAACAGAACTCAGTCTCGATACCTTGAATCTCTATGGGAGTCAGTTAAAGGAGTGGTCTGAATACGCTTCTGGACTGGTTCTCTATGGCTGTAATGTCGCGGCGGGAGATGCGGGAAGTGAGTTTATTGCGCGACTGCACCAACTGACGGGAATTAATATTGCAGCTTCGACTCAGCGTACCGGAAATGCAGCTTTGGGAGGGAATTGGGAGTTTGAGGTGCAAACCGGAGAATTTGAGTTTGCTTTGGCCTTTCCCGAAACTGTGCGGAAAACCTACAGTAGAGTCTTTGCAGAGTATTCCGTGGGTTCAGAGGAAGAACTGAGAGAGGCGATCGCGGAAGCTAATAATAACTACGAAACCGATACGATTCTTTTAACCAATAGTATTTTCTTTTCACCCAATACCGGAAATAGCGGATCGCCGTTTGCATTACCGACTATTGCAAGTTTAGACGGTTTGGCCATTTCTTTTCTGGGTAACAATCATACGGTTAGTGGAAGCGGTTTTCTCGTTGATGGTGGAGATAGCGGGTTAATTAGTTTCTCTGACTTGACCATTACTGGTGGGAAGGCGCAAGGTGGCGACGGTAAACTCGGCGGGGGTGGAGGCGGTGGCCTCGGAGGAGGTTTGTTTATTAACAGTGGGAGTGTTTTGCTGGATGGGGTAATTTTTGCTGATAATTCGGCGATCGGTGGTAATGGTAGCTTCGGTGCTAATGGCGGTCGCGGTGGTGGTTCTGGTAGTGATGGTCATACTGGAACAACCGGTGGTCTTGGTGGTTCTAGCAGCTTTGGGACTGATGGAGGTGCTGGTGGTCTTGGGGGTCTTGGCGGTGGTATTGGTCATGGTCCTCATGAAGGAGGACAAGGAGGTGTCGGCGGTACAGGGTTATTAGGTACTGGCGGCGGTGCTGGCGGCGGTGCTGGCGGTGGTGAAGGCCGACGTGGCTATCATGGTGGTTTCGGGGGTGAAGGTGGTGATGGCGGTTTTGGTGCTGGCGGCGGTGCTGGCGGGGGTGGAGGTGCGGGTGGAAATGCACGTCGATGGCATAAGGATGGTAAAGGAAGACCTGGTGGCGAAGGGGGTTTAGGCGGTGAATTTGCGGGTAATGGTGGTAATGGAACTCATGGAGGTAATGGTGGAGGTGCTGGCGGAAATGGCGGTCAAGGTGGTGGCGGTGCGGGTTTAGGCGGTGCTGTTTTTGTCAACTCGGGTGCGAGTTTGGCCTTGATCGACACGACTTTTACTGGGAACTCTGCAACGGGAGGAACGGGTTTTGAAGATGGTCAAGGGGTTGGTGGTGCAATCTTCATTCGCGATGGCGCGACGGTTGCAGGAAAAGGGTTAAATTTCAACAATAACAACGCTTCTGACTCTGATAACGATGTTTATGGGGTTCTCAACGATCTGATTTCTCCCATCATTGCAATTACATCCAACCCAACCGTCAATGAAGGAGAAGTTGCAACATTTCAATTTACCCTCTCCAACGTTTTCCCCCTCGATCTGCTGGTAAAATATGCTTTAGAGGGATCGGCGACAACCGGACAAGATTATAATTCTCCCTCGGGATCGGTTCTCATCAAAGCAGGAAGTACCAGTGGTGTTCTCAATTTCAACATTATCGATGATAAATACTTTGACCCCAATGAAACTCTCAGTCTGAAATTGGAAGGGGGAGAAAACTATGAAATTGATTCCTCCAGCAATGCAACGGTTACTATTATCGATAACGAACCCTTAGTCAGTATTGCTGCGGGAAATGCACCCATCGAAGGGGGAGATAGTGGTAATTTTATTGTCACCCTCAGCAACCCCGCACCTACTGGCGGAGTCCTCATCAGCTATACCGTCGGAGGAACTGCAACACCGGGTAAAGACTATGAAACCCTCACCCCTGCAAATCTCCTCATTGAAGAAGGAGAAACCAGTGCAACCATCGATATTTCTACTTTTGACGACCTCGACATCGACCCCGGCGAAACGGTACAAATTACCCTTGTCGATCCCGTTGATGGTTTAGGATATGGGGTCAATGGGAACAGTCAAACGGCGACTTTAACCATTGAGGATAACGAAAAATCCCCCGAAGTTAGCATTAAAGCGGTTAAAAATACCATTGCAGAAAATGGCTTCGGTCAGTGGGAAGTCAGTCTACAAAACCCCGCACCTGCTTCGGGAGTTGTGGTTTATTACCAAGTGGACGGAAGTGCGACCCAAGGGGATGATTATGAAGGCTTAACCCAAAGTGTTTTTATCCGTCCGGGAGATACTAAGGCGTTTATCAATATTAGTTCTCTCGACGATCGCCTTGCTGAAGGAAATGAAACCATCCAAATTAGCCTCGAAGCTGGGAACGATTATGACTTGGGAAGCGACAACACTGCAACTATTGCGATCGCCGACAACGACCAAGCGGGAATTCTCTTCTCTTCTCCCACAGGTGCAACCAGCGAAATAGGAGGACAGGTCGAAGTTGCGATCGCGCTAACCAGTCAACCCATGGCCGATGTCACGGTCAATCTTTCCAGTTCCGATCTTGGCGAAGGAATTCTTTCTACTTCTGTCCTCACTTTTAATAGCAGTAATTGGAATGTTCCCCAAACGGTGACGGTGACGGGAGTTGACGATACGGAAACCGATGGAAATCAACCCTATTTTATCCAAGCAACCCTCACCAGCAGCGATTCCCAATACAATAACCTTTCTGCAAACAGCGCTGATATTATCAACCTCGACAACGAAAGCGCCAATCTTCTCATTACTCAGAGTAACGGTAGCACCGATATTAGCGAAGGAGGAAGCGGAGATAGTTATGCGATCGCGCTAACTGCAAAACCCACAGATAACGTTGTCGTCACCCTCTCTCCCGATGGTCAAGTCGATCTCGGTGCGGGTGCGGGTAACGCCTTTACTCTCACTTTTACTCCCGACAACTATAATCAAGCACAAACCATTCAAGTGAGTGCCTTTGACGACCAAACCGCCGAGGGAACTCATACCAGTCTCATCACCCACAGTCTCAGCAGTCAAGACGCAGCCTACACCCAAGTTAATCCCAGTGGGGTGAATGTCAACATTACCGACAACGATCGCCCTACCGTAACAGTAGCAGGTGGTGGAAACGGTAGCGAACAAAGCGGCATTCCGGGATTATTCAAGATTAGTTTAAGCGATCGCGCACCCACGGGAGGCTTAGAAATTCGCTATTCGGTGGACGGAACCGCAGAAGCAGGGACAGACTACGCAACCTTACCGGGTCGCATTTTCATCCCCGAAGGAGAATACGGTGCAAATGTCTTTATTAGTCCCATTAATGACCAAATTGATGAAGCACAGGAAAGCATTAATTTAACCTTAAATGCGGACAATAGCTATCAACTGGGAACGGCAAATAATGCCAGTATTACCATCAGCGATGATGATGTTGCAGGAGTCCGCATCATTGAATATGGAACCCAAACCAATGTTGTAGAAGCGGGTGCGACGGACAGTTATGAAATTTATTTAACCAGTCAACCCACGTCTCCCGTTACTATCAATTTCAACACCGATAGCGCGCAAATTTCTTCTCTCTCTTCCTTGACCTTTACTGCTGATAATTGGCAAACGGCTCAAGTTGTCGATGTTAGCGCGATCGATGATTCAATTGCAGAAGGAACTCACGCTACAACGATTTTCCATACTGTCAACAGCAGCGATGCTAACTATCAAAGCATTAATGCTGGTTCGGTGACAGTAAATATTGAAGACCCGCTTTTGAATAGCCAAGAATTTGCCAGCAGTCTCGATATTGCTTTAACGAATCTTCAAAATGGTTTAGATCAACAACTTCTGTCCTCTACCCTCCCCATTATCGGTCAAGCGAGTAATGTTTCCTTGAACTTCATCGACACTTTTAAAGATGGCTTAATCAATAAAATTAAAGCCTCTGGAGATACAAACGATGATGACCTTCAAAAAACTTTAGAAGAATACCTAAAACCAATTTTCTCTAAAGTTGAAGTCAAGAAAGAAAAAACTTCTGATGAAATCGCATATCATATTAGTTTAGGGGACTCTATCGAGATTTTTGATGCGTCTTTAGCCACTGATTTAGGATTACCCGGACTGGGAATTGAAGTAGATGGACGAGCTTCATCAACCTTTGATTATGGTTTAGACTTGGGAATTGGCTATCACGATACGCATGGTATCTTTATTGATGCTTCAAAAACCTTCTTAACTGCCGATCTCAATGTTGGATTAGATGACAATTTCAAAACAACCGGAAATTTAGGTTTTCTTCAATTCGATTTAACGAACAATCCCGATAATTCTACCAAAGTTAAAGCTGATTTTAAACTCGATCTTAAAGATATTGGAGGAGACAACGATGGAGATGGCGATCGCCTAACTTACTCTGAATTAAAAGGAGATTTAGAATTTGGCAAACTCTTTGATTATAGCCTATCTGCTGATGCAAATTTAGGATTAAGTGCTATCACCAGCATTGAAGGCGATTCTGCTTTTCCTTCTTTATCAGTCGATATTAATGGGAAATATCCTCTCTTCAGCTACAGTAATACTGAAATGCCGGAGAAAGTATCTCCTCAAATTTCCTTTGATAATCTTCAGCTTGATTCTGGTACATTCATCACCAATTTTGCGCGACCAATTATCAGTAAAATTGACAAGGTAATCGAACCTTTTCGTCCCATTATTGACTTCCTCAATAAAGACACAAAAATCCTCAGTAAGATCGGACTCGATAAAAAGTTTGATACCAATAAAGATGGCAAAGTTACGGTTTTAGAACTTGCATCTGAACTCGCTGGTGAATCCGTTGATATGGGTTTCATCGAGACAACAATGGATATTATCAATTACATCGATAAGCTGAACGCACTTCCTGAAAACCTCGAATCTTTTAAATTTGATTTAGGATCGTACAAATTAGGAGGTGATTTTGATGCAACCGATGTAAATCAAACAGCTAAAGAGGCAACAATTGAGACAAAAGTTACCAGTGCTAGTGTCGAACAACAAATCAGCGATCTCGAAGATACGGGAACGGAAGGACAACAAAAGAACTTCTTAGAAAAATGGATTGGTGATGATAATCTCGACATTCCTATTATTGATAAGCCTGCGGGACTCATTGATATTTTTCTGGGAAAAAACACCAATATCTTGACTTACGATGTTCCTGAATTTGATGCAAATTTCAGCATCGAAACAACTTTTCCGATTTGGTGGTTTGTTCAAGGAAAAGTTGAAGGAAGTTTAGATATTAAAGCCAATCTTGATTTTGGTTTTGATACCTTTGGCTTAAATCGTTGGCGAAATACAGACTGGAACCCGGACGATTGGGAACTGGTTTTAGATGGGTTTTATGTTAGCGATCGCGCTAACCCAGATGGAACAGGAGAAGATGTTCAAGAATTAACCATTAATGCAGAAATTGCTGCGGGAGTCGGTGTCGATCTTGGTATTCTTGAAGGTTATGTAACCGGAGGATTACAAGGAATTGTTGGTATCGATCTCGTGGATGAAGGAGAACTAAATGGGACTGATGATGGTAAGATTCGTGCTAGTGAGATTGATGCGCGATTTGATGACAATATTTGGGATTTATTCCAAATTCAAGGTGCAGTTAATGCTTTCCTAGCGGCTGAATTGAAAATTGATTACTGGGTTGGGAGTAAAACCGTTTATGACAAGAAAATTGCCACTTTCCCCTTAGCAGAATTTGCTGTTGGACCCAAAGAAAACTATTTTGGTTCTGTCTTTGATGGTGCGATCGCCTCTGGAACAGTTTTCCTAGATGCTAACTTTAACGGTGTCCTTGATGCGAATGAACCCTACAATTTCACCAACTTTGATGGCAGTTTCGATATCAATATTCCCCTAGCACAATTTGACCTCAATGGCAATAGTGTCATCGACTCCGATGAAGGTCAAATCGTCGTTATTGGGGGGGTCGATACCTCCACTTACCTTAACCTAGAAACCCCTCTCAGTGCGACAGGTGGTGCCAGTATCATTACCCCCTTAACAACCCTCACAGCCGCATTATTCAGCCAAGGAGATACCGTTCAAGACTCCCAGAATAAAGTCAAAACTGCTCTCGGATTGGCACAAAATATCGACCTGAATCATTTCGATCCCTTCCAAGCGATCGCGGAAAATGATGCAACAGGATTGAGCATTTTCTCTCAACAAGTTCAAGTGCAAAACACTATTATTCAAGCAACCAAGTTAATTCAAGGTGCAACCAACTTAACCACGGGAGAAATTGCGACAACGGTTATTAACGCGATCGCCAACCAAGTCAACCAAGGAACTTTAGATCTCAGTAACACCCAACACCAAGCCACCCTTCTCAACGAAATTGTTACCAGCTTTGGACAAAACCAACTCCAATCTTTAACGGGAAATCTGGCTGAGATTATCGCTAAAGGAAACGAACAAATCGATGCGATCGCAGCCAATACCAGCTTCACACTCTCAGAAGCAGAAGAGAAAATTGTTGAGATTCAAACCTTAATTCAAGGGGAAACAGCCGCAACATTCCAACAAATCGGTAGTGGTGAAACAACCCTGATTTTATTAGGCGATCTCGTCACAACTAATGAAGATACACCTCTAACTATTTCCGTTCAAGATTTACTCGCTAATGACCTCGATCTCAACAGTCAAAATCTCAAAATCACTGGAGTTCGTAATGCCACTAACGGCACGGTAGAATTGAATGGAGATGACATTACTTTCACCCCCGATCGCGACTACTTTAGCCTCGATTTTGATATCGTTAATACCAATCCCGAATTCTTCATTAATAAACCCGAACTCTTCCAACCTGCAACCTTTGAATACGAGGTAACAAACGCAAATGGAGAAACGAATACAGCGACCGTAACTTTATTCGTTAACCCCATCAATGATGCACCTGAAGCAACGAACGATATCTTCACCACTGATGAAGATATTCCCCTCGATATCTTGGGGACAGAACTGCTTGTAAATGATAGCGATCCCGATGGAAATCTTCTGAATATTGATAACTTTGGGAATGCTGTTCATGGTAAAATTGAACAAGATAATATAGGAAACTTCCGCTTTACTCCCGATGAAAACTTCTTTGGCGAAGCAAGTTTTGATTACACGGTGAGCGACGGACAAGGTGAAATTAGCACTGCAACTGTGCAAATTAATGTCAATTCTATTGACGATCCCCTTAATCCAATTGAAGGGACGCGATCGCGCGATCGCCTAACCGGAACTGACCAAGATGATATCATTACTGGTCGTCAAGGAGCCGATATTTTGACAGGAGGAAAAGGAGCAGATCTATTTGTTTATAATAGTCCCCGCGATGCCGGAGATATTATTACAGACTTTGAACTTGGTCAAGATAAATTAGTTTTTACCGAACTTCTCGATCGCTTCAATTATCAAGGCTCTGATCCAATTGCTGACGGTTATATTCGTTTAGGCGATCGCGGACAAGATACCATCTTACAATTCGATTCTGATGGTTTAACGGGTTCAGGAAATCCTCGTTCTTTCCTCACCGTCAAAGATGTTTCCAGTATTGCTTTAGAAGATAGCAGTAATTTCATCTTCTAAAGTTTTCCCCTCACTGGGAATGCAGCGTCATGTATTCCTTTTATTGCTTATCCATTTTTTAATTAACTTAGGAGAAATCAAATGAAAAACCTTGCTTTAGCCGTTGGTACTTTTAGTTTATTCAGTTTAGCTCTTGCTAATCCCGTTCGTGCTTTTGGGATTGATTTTACCGATGGTTGGACAAGTTTTGGTGATGTTCAATTGTCGGCTGATGGTACAACGAAAATGTCAACTAATGCTATAATGGAAGATGACTTCGATTTTGGCAATGATAGCGATTTTAACTTTTCCGGTAATGCAGCCGGAGATTCATTTGAACTCGAAAGCGTATTAGGACTTTCTGGAGGTGCTTTAAATCCCGATAGTGCGAACTTTATTGAAGCCACTGAAGGGTCTGGACTGACTAAAGAATTAACTTTTGCTCAAGATACTCTCTTGAGTTTTGATTGGACATTTTTAAGCAATGATTCAACTCTAACCGATGCGGGTTTTAATTTCGATGATTATGCCTTTCTGTCTGTCAATGGAGAAACAACGACTTTAGCCAGTACAAATAGTTCAATTAGCCAACTTATCTCTTCTGATACGCCTTATAATCGTCAAGTTTCCGGGACTTACGAACGCTTGTTTGCAGCCGGAACTTATCAAATTGGTTTGGGAGTTCTAGATGTGGGAGATTTTAACGATTCCTCGGCTTTTCTATTGGACAATGCAGAGATCGAACAGCATACGGTTCCCGAACCTTCTTCTCTCTTGGGTTTGCTGGTTCTGGGGACTGTTGGAGGATTAACCGCACACCGACGCAAGCAAAACTAACGGAATTAAAAAATTAGTTATGTTAATGCAAATGAGAGAGTAATTATACCGAATCCGATATAGAAGCGATCGCATTTCCCATCCTATCTTTGGCAATGCGATCGCTTTTTTTGAGTTTCTCAGATCGCGCGATCGCGTAAAACGTTTATAATATTACCGTTGTACTATTTCGCAGGCTAAGTTATTTGCGTGTCGTTCTGGATACTAATGTTATTTTTCAGGGCTTAACTCAACAAGGAGGAGCGGCTGGATTAATTATTGATGCTTGTTTCGTTGGCTTAATTCAGGCTTGTGTTTCTAATACCTTATCCTATGAGTATGTAGATGTCCTCTCTCGCAAACTATCCGAAACTCGGTGGTTAGAAATTCAGCCCGTTCTAGGATTACTCTTGAGACAAGCAGAATATATCCCTATCTACTATTCTTGGCGGCCGACTTCTCCCGATGCTGGAGACGATTTTGTCATAGATTGTGGCATGAATGCCGGTGCTACAATTGTTACTGAAAATATTCGCGATTTCCTTCAAGCTAGGGAATCGTTAGGATTACAAGTTTTAACACCTGTTGAATTGATTGTTCAATTAACCCGATCCCAGGAGAGATTGTCATGAGCGAACTAACCATAAGTTTACCTGAAAATCTGTATCAAAAATTAACTGCACTCGCGACAGAGAATGGATTTTCAACGAGTCAATACATAACCTATTTACTCATACAGCAACTCAATTCAGACAAATCTATTGAAAAGGTATCCGAACCCGCGATCGCGCAACAGAAAAAATTCACAGAACTCCTAGAAACACTTGGAAAAGTTTCCCAAGAAGAAACTGAAATTATTTTAAAAGCACGAGAACAAGTCGATCCTGATGAGGGTTTAACTTCAGAAATCATCGCTCGCTTTCAACAAAAAATTTTGGAATGTAAAAAGCATTAATGCACCTTATAAAATCGAGCGATCGCATTTCCCATCCTATCTTTGGCAATGCGATCGCTTTTTGTTGAGTTTTTTAGGTTAAACGATCGCTTCAACAAAAATATGTTAGCATTAAATTAAGTGTAAATTTAGTGCCAACTCCACTATGCTTAACCTGAGTCGAGATATTCAATCTCTGTCTAGCTTCAAACGCAATACATCTGAATTTATCGAACAGATGAAACAAACGGGAAATCCGATTGTATTAACCGTGAATGGTAAAGCAGAATTAATCGTTCAAGATGCCGTGTCCTATCAAAAATTACTGGATATGATGGAATACCTAGAAGCAATTACAGGTATTAAAGAAGGATTAGAAGATATTAACGCCGGACGAACCCGCTCTTTAGAAGACTTTCGACAAGAAATGCAGCAAAAACATGGTATTTCAAGTTAGGATTTCTAGAAAGGCAGAAATTGAGATTGAAGTGGCTTATGAATGGCTAAAAAAGCGGAACGCCAACACTGCCGATCGCTGGTTTCGCGGATTAATGAATAAACTTGCAACACTACAAGACAAACCTCAAAGATGTGCTTTCGCAATTGAAAATGAGATATTTCCAGAAGAAGTCCGACAACTCCTTTATGGAAAACGAAACAATGTATATCGAATTTTATTTGTAATTCGAGATGATACCGTTTATATCATTCACATTCGTCATAGCAAACAAGCCCCTTTAACGGTTCAAGATTGGGAAGAAGAAATATAACATTTCGAGAGATCGCATTTCTCGTCTCATCTTTAGCCATGCGATCGCTTTTATTTGATTTCAAAGATCGCGCATCTAACAGTCAAATATTAAGAAATATATTCATCTGATTCAAATAGATTTTCCAAGTCTCTCGATCCATGTATCACTCGTAGAATTTCCAACAAATCTTCCGTAACTTGATACAGAATAATATACCCATTTAAGGGAAGACCTCGTAAATTTGGTCTGACTTCTTCATAGCTGCGTCCCATTTGAGGAAATTTGATTAATTGTTTGCATTTTTTGTTAAAAGTAGCGAGTAATTGTTCGCCTTTATCAATATTTCGACTGGCAAAGTAATTGGTGATTTCTGCAAGATCGCGACTTGCAGAGAGAGTAATAATGTAGCGTTTCATGCTTGTTTTTGGCGTGCTTGTTTTAACTGTTCTTGCAGTTGAGCAACAAAATTTTCTCCATCTAAAACTTCTCCTCGCTTTAATTCTTCTCGGGCTACGTCAACTTTTTGACCTGTTTCCTCTACCCATTTTTGATAATTCATATTTTTTGCACGAGATATTTTGCGATCGCGTTCTTCTAAAGCTCTAAATGCTTCAGAAATCACTTCCTCAGAAGATTGGTAACGACCGCTTTCTATTTGAGTTTGAATAAATTTGAGATGTTTGGGTTGAAGTTGAATATTCATCGACTTATTGATTGTAAAGTACATTTATATTAACACGATATTCGCGATCGCACGATTAAAACCGATGGCGAATATTAAAATGCACCCCATCATCTTGAGCATTCGTACCGCGATCGCTTAAATCCACCAAAGGAATGCCATAATCGAAGCGAAATTCAAGGTCGGGATGGGGCTTCCAAATTGCACCAAATCCAAAACTAGCGAGAAAATTTTGGTCGGGGATACTGTTAGGATTACTCGGATCGTTCCAAACCCAACCCGCATCGAAAAAGGGCAAAAGTTGAAAAACAGCCTGTCCAGAATTATCTCGCTCTAAAGTGATACGATCTTCCACCGAAATGCGAACCCCATTATCGCCATTTCTCACATTTTGACGATAGCCCCGCACCGACTGACCCCCACCAATAACAAATTGTTGCGAGGAAAGTAACGCCGTTGTCGAAAACTGCACGTCCGCAGACATGACCAAGATATGATTAGCATCGAGAACCTGCACCCGTTGCAACTGTCCGAGCCAACCGAGAAAGCGACCGTCGGGAACGGGATCGGCGTTGATAGTTGCATCGAAAATTCCCAAACCCAAGCTAAACTGCGATCGCGCTCCCCAAGCACCGTTTCTGTCCCGTCGCAAATAATCCTGACCGAATTTGAGAACACTGGTTGTAGTGCGGCCTTCGCTGTCCGGCCCCGTCCCGAAACCGACGGGGCCGAATAAACTTTCAGTTTGTCCGGTTTGATAGGTAAACCCCAAAGATAAGGCAAATTCTGCACGAGTATTGCGGGTGAGAGGCTGGCGAAAGCTAATTTCGTGGACTCGGGAATCGCCGCGAATGTCCAACACATCGAAAGGTTCTTGCACGACAGTATTGTTCTGCAACATCGTTCTCACTTGCAGGATACCGTTGCGAGGATTCAAAGGAATAGCATAATTAGCCTCGACGCTCTCGAACCCTCCTTGTGCCGTGCGCCGGTATTCGATTTCGGCGCGATCGCCTGCCCCCGTTAAATTCAATGTTTTGAGTTTGACTTTCAAGCGTTCCGATCCCACACTCGGAGGTGAAAAGTTATCCGCACCAACTTCCCCTCCAAATGGGTCTGCCTCGATAACTCTAATAATTAAGAGACTGGTATCTTCAGCAGTGTCATCCGTTCGAGTTAAACTTGCCTCAATATTCTCGAAAAGGGGATCCGCTCGCAGCAAGCGCAATTGTTCTTCCAATTTGATCGCATTGAGGGGCGTTCCCAGACCCAAGGCCACGCGATCGCGAATGTAACTCTCATGGAGGCGTTGCGTTCCTTCAATCTTAATTTCTTCAACCCTCCCTTCAAGAATTTGAATTTCAATCGTGCCATTGGCAAGAGAGGCTTCATTGACGATCGCCCGAGAACTGACGTAATTGTATTGTAAATATCGCTCTGTTACAGCATCAGCAAGGGCTTCCAATTTGCCCCGCGTTACAGTTGCGGGTAAAGAGGAAAATTCGTTCAAAATCTCTGCAAAATCTTCTTCTGCAAAAACCGTACTCCCCGTTATAGTAATGCTGCGAACGAAAATGGGTTCGAGGTCATCTTCTCTTGTTGTTTCCGGGGGAGGAAAAACGGGAGAAGATTGCGGTGCGGACAGGTCTTCGAGGTCGGGTGACGGTTGCAGAAAGCGCTCCTCGTTGGATTCGGGCAGTTGGGCGAATTCCCTTGCCTCTCTTTCGAGTTCGTCGAGGGACTCTGCAAACGGTTGCAGTCCGGCGAATTGTTCCTCAAAATTCTCCTTCGGTTTTTCGGGCCGCTCTTTTGTGAATTCTTTCCCTGTAAAACTCGTTGAGATTGGAGGTTGAAAGTCCGTTGGCTGGTCGAGTTTTAGAGGAACGCTCCAAACAGCATGAAAATGTCCTTCCATCATTACGCCGAGCAGTCCTGTCGCAAAACCGCACAAGCCTTTTTGCCAATACCCATTCATACTTTTTCGAGAGCCAATACAATACACCAAGTTTAACGGGAACGCCGATCTCATGAAAAATGTAGGAAAAACAAGATTGTTCCACCGAGTGCAGTAGATCGAAGGAAAAGCGATCGAAAACGCGATCGCTTTGATAATTGCTTGTTTTGCTTGTGTTCCGGTAAAGAGTAAGGGTTCAGAGAACAAGGGGAAGACTCTGGGGATTTTTTGGGTTGGGCGATCGCGCTTTGGGCAAAACGAGAGGTTTTAACGGGGCTGCGATCGCTCTTTCTAGCGACTTGAAATTGTTTGCTTTGTGGCATTGTTTTTGCAATATTGTGAGATTTTGAGTTTAGTCTGTAATGACATTACCCTCATTATCAAAAAGAACATCAATACTTACATAAATCTGTCCTCTAGCACCTTGCCTTTCGATTTGCGCTCGACCCACATCAGCAAAAGTAATGAGTTTAAAGGGCTTCAATTCGATTTCATTATTAGCCATTGCCCCAGTACCTCCATCAGGAATGGGTCGGAAGGTATATTGGGTTGTCATTGCTCCCTCATAGGTGGAGGCACCCATAACCGTTTTACCGTCTGTAAAGGTGGGAGATGTTGGTCCTTTCAACACTTTAGGAATCTTGGCGTATCTTTGCTGATTTAATAATGCTTGTTGTTTGAGTGCCTCTGCGTCTAGTTTGCGCTGCCTTTCTTCGTCTGCCTTGCGCTGTTCATTTTGGAAATATGCGTCATCGGGAGTATAACCCACATCGCCCCCTTCAGCCAAGGTTGAGGGTTTCTTAATCACTTTACCTGCTGAGGCTTCAGGAATTCCCGCCGCTTTGAGGACGACTTCTCCAAATCGAGCGCAGTTAATGGCATTCTTTTTAAAGGGGGAGACACCTAGCAGGGTGTAGCTATATTTGGCTTTATTAGTCTTAACATCCTCTGCTTTTTCCTGTGCTTTAACAATCTTGTCTGGAGTCGTCACCCAACTCTTTTTCGTGCCGCCACCAATACGGGCTAAACTCTCATCGGAAGCAACTTTATTGGTAATGGTAATTTCTTCGTACCCAGTACCACTGGAACTGCTGGTTGTACCGCTAGAAGTCATATCTGTTGTACCCGAAGACCCACCCGATTTTGCCCCAACGGTTAAGTCAATTTTATGACTTTCGGGTTGACCCGCATTCAATCGCTCGGTATAGATGATAGTATGTCCGCCAGCTAATCCTCCGGAAGCAACGGCGGTAATCACGCCATTGGTAGCGGTAATTTCTTGTGCTTTGAGAGCATGGCTGTAATGCTTGTTGAGGTCGCCATCAAAAAAAACGGGTTGTACAACGGATTCACCTTGGGGAGTGGTATGAAGGGATTTTGGCTGGACTGCGTTGCCGTTTTGCTGCATAACGTGGGTTAATTCGTGGGCGACTAACTCTTGTCCTCCCTTACTCTTGGGATTGTATGCCCCCTGTCGAAAGAAGACATCTTGCCCAGTGGTAAAGGCTTTCGCTTGTAGGGATTGATTGAGGCGATCGGCTTGAGAATCGGTATGTACTTTCACATTACTAAAATCTGCTCCCATTGCCCCTCCCATTGATTGTTGCAGGCTGTTATCCAAGGGTTGACCTCCTCCTCTAGCACTGTCGATCGCCGACTCGATCTCGTGGGGAATTTCTCCTCCTCCTAAAGCATCTTGCCGTTGTAGGGTTGGCTTCATTTGTACGGGGTTTTCTGGTGGGGAAGAGGGAGTTTCGGGGGTATGAATGCGCTGTACGATTTCTTTAGCGACGCGATCGGCTTCTTGTTCGTAGGGATCGCCGATTTTGCCGAGGGTAAGTTTAGCTTGTATGGGAGTCGTATTGGTACTGCTGGGGTTATTACTATACATTCCCCCTAACGGATTTTGCGAGTTTGTCTGCCAATTATCGGCACTGGGTTGCCATTCCGGTAGGGCTGTTTTTTCTGTTTTCTTTTTAGCTTGCACGACGGGAGGGGAGACAAAACCATGAGAGACAAAACCATAAGAGTTTTGTGGGATTTGATTGGTTTTGGATGAAGAAATGCTTTGGCGATCGCTCATCGGATTGACTCCAGAAATTTAGCAAGATGCTCCTATTTAGTTTAATCCTAACCGAGGAAAAACGAGTTAACATTAGACTTTTGGTTAAGATTTTCCCTTGGTAGTAAATAGTATGCTTTCCCCGAACTCTGACCCCGATCGCGATGTTTGGTATCAAGCTAATTTTAATTATCTTGCCGCCGCAGTTGCTCGAGTTTATTATTATCTCGATCGCCATATTGCCAGCCTTCAAAATGGGGAACTGCCCCAAAGCACCCTTCCTGATACTGAGGCGATCGCGGCGCAAATGGAAGAACCTCCGGTGATCGTTCATCTTTGCGAACTGTTGAATTTATCTGAATTTGAAGAAAATATTCTTTTACTCTGCGTTGGTAGAGCCATGCACCCTCACTTTCCTGAACTATGCGCTCTCGCTCAAAAGAATGGCGATCGCAACTATCCTACTTTTAGTCTTGCCCTAAGTCTATTTCCTGATGTTCGCTGG
Organism: Spirulina sp. CCY15215; assembly: GCF_016888125.1. GTDB lineage: Bacteria > Cyanobacteriota > Cyanobacteriia > Cyanobacteriales > Spirulinaceae > CCY15215. Next base: position 7,287 of record NZ_JACSWA010000343.1, on the reverse strand, counting down.
CAGGCTTTAACGCCGCGATCGCCGCTTCGTTACTGGGATTTACTTCATCTTGCACCAGGAGAGGATGTGACCCAAGCTCGTTTGCAGATTGATGAGAGTATCCTGCATTATATCCTTGGGGAACCCTATCAAGATTATCGCCTTGCGGGTATTGTGGCAGCGATCGCCCCAGAATTATCTGCAAATCTCTCCCCTTCTCGTTTAGATATTGCCCTAGAAACGGCAGATCTTCTCATCTCTCCACAAATCAATCCTTCTACGAGTCCAATTGTACAATTATGCGGCGCAGATATTGAAGATCGATTAGCGATCGCCCAAGAAACTAGCAAACTTTTAAATTTCCCCTTATATATCCTTTCTACTCGTCATTTACCCACTGCTCAAGATGACTTGCAACATTTACTGACTAGCTGGCATCGCACTTTTAGATTAACTTCCGGCATTTTACTTCTTGAATGCGATCCTCTCAACTTTACGGACAAGGAGCGACAAACAGCATTAGCTAACTTTTTACAGGGAATTGAAACGCCGTTATTATTATCTTCTCCGACTCGTTTTTACACGCCACATCGTGCTTTTGTTACCTTTGATATTCCCCCATTAACTTATCAAGAACAACTCCATTTGTGGGAATCATCTTTGGGCGATCGCCTCGAAGAATTAAACGGTCATTTACCGGCGATCGCTGCTCAATTTAATCTCTCTCCTGCAACCATTCAAACCGCGAGTCATGTCGCCCAACAAAACACTAACACGGGGACAAATATGGGCGATCGCCTCTGGAATTTCTGTCGTATCCAAGCACGTCCTCGTTTAGACGATCTCGCTCAACGTATTGAAACCAAAGCGACTTGGGAGGATTTAATTTTACCCGAACAGCAAAGGCAAATATTACAAGAAATGCTTGCACATTTGCGACAGCGTGTGAAAGTTTATGAAGATTGGGGCTTTGCTGAAAAAGAGCGTCGAGGTTTGGGTATTAGCGCTCTCTTTTCTGGGCAAAGTGGGACAGGTAAAACTACAGCAGCAGGTATTTTAGCGAGGGAGTTGAATTTAGATCTCTATCGTATCGATCTGAGTGCGGTGACGAGTAAATATATTGGTGAGACAGAGAAGAATTTAAAACAAGTCTTTGATGCCGCAGAAGGAGGTGGGGCAATTTTACTTTTTGATGAAGCTGATGCTATCTTTGGTAAGCGTTCTGAAGTCAAAGATAGCCGCGATCGCTATGCCAATATGGAGGTCAGTTATCTTTTGCAACGCATCGAATCCTATCAAGGATTGGCAGTTTTGACGACTAATTTAAAAACGGCGATCGATCGCGCTTTTCTGCGTCGCATTCGCTTTATTATTACATTTCCTTTTCCCGATACCCAACACCGACAGCTAATTTGGGAGTGCATTTTCCCCACTAATATGCCCAGGGAAGGGCTAGATTTTGCCAAACTTGCTAATCTTAGCGTGACGGGGGGAAATATTCGCAATATTGCCCTCAACGCGGCTGTACTTGCTGCGGATGCGAATGAATCAGTGATGATGAAACATCTATTACAAGCTGCAAAAAGCGAATATGTGAAGTTAGAACGAACAATGACAGATAAAGAGATTAAAGATTGGGTTTGAGATTTTTTTAGAGAAACATCTGAGTGCGATCGCAGAAATTCTCTATAAATATTGAAAATGAATTGACGGAAAATCTTCATAAAATTGGCGCATCAAAATCAATCTTGAATCTGTGTTCTTACAAAACTGACCTGCAAAATGCAAAAGAGCGATCGCATTTCTAGATCGCTCTTTTTTACAAACTAAGAAACGCCCGATAATTGTTCTTGAGAACGAGAATTATCTGCTAGTAATGCTTTCATATCGGATTCTCCCAACTGGCGTAATTGTCGTGTCATTTGGACGTTAATGAGCGCGATCGCAATGCCTTGACTCACGAGAGAAAAGAGGGGCATAAAGGTTACAGAATCACGAACAAATAACACAGGGACAATAGAGAAAATCGACAAGATTCCCAATTCAGATAAATTAACTCTCAAAACCCCTACAGCTAGAGAAGGTATAAATAACAAAGCAACCACTGCTACAATAGCGAAAATAACTCGTTGTTTGTTTTTCTGTAGTAGCAACCATTGAGCGAGACTTGCATAGAGTAGAATAACACCATTACTGACCAATAAAGCCATAATAAGAGGAAGGCGATACTGAGCTAAAGGTGTGAGGAAAATTGCTGCTAATAAAATTGTAGAAGTGGAAAACAAATTTAAGGCGATCGCCAAAGTTGCCGGACTTTTTTCTCCCCACATTAAATCCCAAAGTAAGTTCTTTTTGCTTTTTTGATGGCGATAGCGCGACCAAGTTTGTAAGGTTTTGCGATGGGGACTCAAAGCGGCCATTAATCCCCCACATAACATCAACTGGAGAACCAAAACGGCTGAAAAGTTATCAAACAAATTATGTTTGTAATTGCCATATTCCCGATGCTGTACGGCAAAGCCAATCAGAACAAACATAGTGCTACTACTGAGCCAATAACTTTGTCCTTTACTGAAGGGAGAAATACTACGATTTTGGAAGCGGCGATCGAGGCCGTGCCATAACCAATAAATCCCCAAACCGTAGTTAACAAAAGTAAAGGTAAAAGCTGTACTTGGGTTACTCCAAAGAGAACGGCTAAACCAAGTTAACTTTGCAAAATCATTGATATTTAAGTAATCAATGAGACCCAGAGAATGCGGAGTTTTACTGACTAAATAAGGCAGAATATAACCTGGATAAAAGACCACTAGCCAATTGAGAGGACTTTCATCAAAAGGAATCTGGTTTTCTAAACAGGCGATCGCCATAATAAACAAAAAACCAAGTGTAAGTCCACTTCCCAACCATGCTTGTAATCCTCCTAATCCAGTCCCCGCTAAAGCAAAGAGCAAAGCTGCACTGTAGAACAAAAAACAACTAACCGCAACAACTGCATAAAAAGCAAGGATAAGATGTGCGGGAATGTGCGCGGCAATTCCTAAGCCAAAATGCAAGGGAAGTATGACGAGAAGAGCTAAATAAACTAATGCAGGAACACCCAGAAGTTTACCCAGTAAGATATTCTTGCTATTCTGAGGACTCAAACGAATAAAATTGAGCGTCCCCTGCTTTTCTTCTCGGGAAAGATCATCAATGAGTAAATATACCCCAACTACCAATAAGCCGATTATGCCGATTATGCTTAAGGTAATAAAAAAGTCTAAAGACCACAAGGAATGATTAAACTCGGCGATTCCTTTGGTATTTGTAGTACAGAGGGGGAGTCGGTCGTAATAATTACCTGGTCCGGTACAATAGCGATCGCGTCTGCCAAATCCGTTTCCTATCACCACCAAAAGACTTTTAAAGTAGAGATAAAGTAAAATTTGACCCAAGGCAGTAATTCCCGCAGAAATCACCATGTTTTTTGAGGTCAATCGGCCTTTTAATTCGCGCAAGAGTTGGGGATTCCAATTCCCCACCTTGTCAAGTAGCGTGTCTATCATGGGCGCTATGCTGTAAATATAATCGTATGAGATGCCCTAGCATCCGTTTGTCCTATCCTGGCACAATTATTTTCTAATTTGCGTATGGTCGGTTTGCAATTTTCTCGTTTTAGGTTAATTGGCATCGTTGGCATTATGCTGCTGGTAGGATGTCAACCTCGACAGACAGGGTGGGGAGAAATAAAAGGAAGCATTAGCCCTTTTTTAGAGTGTCTCATTCCCCACTGGTCGGCAGATTCGCGATTTCCCCTACAACTTACCCCTAATGCTCATCTTCAGGGTTGTAACTGGCTGAAAGAGCCTCTGGGACGAGATGAAAGACTGTGGGGAGAAGCATCCGATCGCGAAACTCTCCTAGTAGCGATCGATCGCAGTTTGCAATATCTCAATTCTCCCTCAGCGATTCGCGCTTATCGCACTTATCCCATTCAAGAAATTAGCCGCGATCGCGTCCTTCGCAGCTTGCAACGTTTTCGCACCCTTCTGCTTGAATCTAACTCCCCAGAAGACCTGCAAAACAAGGTCAAACAAGAATTTGTTTTCTATCAGTCCATTGGAGGCGATCGCCTCGGGACGGTTTTATTTAGTGCTTATTTTGAACCCATTTATGAAGCGAGTCCCGTCCCCACTTCAGAATATTCCTATCCCATCTATAAAAGTCCCCCCAACTTAGCTTCTTGGCCGCTTCCCCACCCTTCCCGCAAAGAATTAGAAGGAGAAGATGGACTGCAAGGATCGCAAGGAAAATTAAAAGGATTAGAATTATTTTGGCTGCGATCGCGTTGGGAAGCATATCTGATTCATATTCAAGGATCGGCAAAATTAAACCTAACCGATGGCACGCAAACAACGGTAGGCTATGCCGGAAATACCCGCAAAAACTACACAAGTATCGGGGGAGAATTGTCCAAAGACGGCAAAATTCCCCTCGAAGAATTAAGTTTACCGCGCATTTTTAAATATTTTGAGGAACATCCCCAAGAATTAAATGATTATCTCACTCGCGATCAAAGTTTTGTTTTCTTTACCGAGAAACATGGGATACCAGCAACAGGAAGTATTGGCGTTTCTTTGAGTGAAAAACGTTCTATTGCTACAGATAAAAGTTTAATGCCTCCCGGTGCCTTAGCCTTAATTCATACTGCCATACCGGAGTTCAATTCCCAAGGAGAATTAAGAGAAAATCATTTCAGTCGCTATGTTTTAGATCAAGATACAGGTGGTGCAATTAAAGGTGCGGGACGAGTAGATTATTTCGTTGGCAGTGGAGAGAAAGCAGGAGAAATTGCAGGTTTGACCCGCAGTTATGGACAGTTATATTATTTGTTGCTGCCATAAGACCTTGTAGACGCGGAGCGATCGCGTCACCCACCAATTACCCAGAAATGACATTTGAACCATGCCACATATCTTCATCATCAATGCTCACGAAGAATATCCTTAGTCTATCTTCTTAAGGCGATCGCCATTCCCGTGAGTCGCGATTTCTAGGCGATCGCCTCAATCGTCTATCTGCTAAAGGGTTTGCGGTATTGCGATCGCTATTACTGTATATCGAGCCCAAACAAAGTGTAATATCTTTCTACAAGATGGACTAATTGTGATCTAAACTACTTTAGTAACCATAGACATATTCGGCTAAAATTTAAGCAAGATCGTTTAGTATTGGAAAGGAAATTCTATTTTGTCCAACCCAGATTCCAACACAAATCAGCCTCGACTTTTATCTTTTACCCTTGACAGTTGGTCTGTTTTAGGTAGTCGAGTCACTGTGTCTTTAGCGGATGGTGTTGCCGTATTAGTTGGTCGCAATGGGGCTGGAAAGTCAGCTATTCTTGAAGGGTTTGAAGCAATCTCATTATACGCAATTGGTGGATTTGGTAGGTTGATTAAACCTGTGTATGGTAGCGAAAGTTTTCCTAAAATATTAGAAATCGAAATTTTGACTCCGACTGATCGTAGACTTGAATATAGGTATGAATTTACAACTCTTGCTAGTTCTGATGAGGATCTGAATTTTGATGACTCCGATGACTCCATAGATGAAAAATCAGAAGTAAGTCGTTTCTCCTGGAATGACTACTGTCGATATATTAATGAAGGGGAAGATCATCTTTGGACTACTGATAATGGGGTAACAACCTTCAATACTGAGGATAAGCCAATTATCACTGTTCTTGGGAATACGCACTCTCTTCGACAATCACTCCCAGCAACCTCACCAATCAAGCTACCTAAAGAAATGCTTTGGGTTTATTCTGTTTTGAGAGGAATTCGCTTACTAGGGAAAACTCAAACTTCTATTAGACAAGGGGCTAGACGGCGACCATCACAACTAAGAGTATCAGGCAAACGTATTTCTCATGGTTCTTTCAGTTTAGGTGATATTCTAGCTCGGAAAATACTACGTCTTATTGCGAAAGATGAACTATCCGAGATTGAGAGTATATGTCAGCGAGTTGGACTTGGCAGCAAGATATCTGAACAAAAATTTATTTTAAGCAGAGACTCTGGAGAGAAAATTGAAAGTGAAGATGAAGAATATATTTCTTCAGTATTGCTGGATGGAGTCAATATCGGGTTACTATCTGATGGAACCCTCCGAGTTTTGTCGATTCTGATTGAAATAATTGCCTCATCTCCTAATACGACGACAATAATTGAAGAACCTGAGACACAAATTCATCCTGGTATGCTTGCAAAGTTACTGAATGAGATCAAGACCTACTCTTTTGGAGAAAACTTGATTCTTTCGACTCACTCACCGCAAGTCGTTTCATGGACTAGACCAGAAAAAATTATTCTAGTTCATCGAGATAATGGACGGACATTTGTTCAGAAATTAGGCGATGATCAGATTCACAATGTTATTGAATACCTCTCTGAAGATGGTGACTTAGGCGAATGGATTTACAGTGGTGTTCTCGATGATGAGTAATATTAAAATCGCCTTAATTGCTGAGGATGATACGGATTGTAGCGCAATTCGTAAAATTGTCCATCGTGTCCTTGGGGCAGAAGTCACAACCAAAAAATGGGCTTCTAAAGGTTGTAGTACATTAAAGAAAAAGCTAACAGCAAAGATTAAATTACTCTCCAATGAAGGCTGTAATATTTTTATTATCGTTCACGATTTGGATCGTGATCCTCAGAATGATTCCCTCAACGATGAGCAAGTATTGCGCTCAGAATTAGAATCATTATCCTCTGGATTTGAAAGTCTTAATAAACATATTTGTATTCCCATTGAAGAATTAGAAGCCTGGTTCTGGTCTGACCCAGAGGTGATCGAATATCTTGGTGGAAAAAAAGGTAAAGCACAAGTAAACCCTCACCAAATTAAAAGCCCAAAAGAAAAACTAATAGAATTGTCGGTTGGAAAAAATAGAAAGCCTCGTTACAGTACCAATATGAATGGTGAGTTGGCAGAGAGGCTAAATCTAGATATATGTTCCGATCGCTGCCCTTCGTTTAAAAATCTCCTTAATTTCTTGGGATCGCTCGCTCCAAAAAATATTGATAATCTATAACCTGAAAGGATTGCGATCGCCATTCCCGTGAGTCGTAATTTTTAGGCGATCGCCTCAATCGTCTATCTGCTAAAGGGTTTGCGGTATTGCGATCGCGGGTTGATTGTTGGCGAAATCTTATCTGATGAACTAGAAGAACTTGGAATTAGCGCATCAGAACTAGCGCGATCGCTCCATATACCCACAAATCGGATTACGCAAATTATCAAAGGGCAAAGAGGTATTACTGC
>NZ_JACSWA010000342.1 GCF_016888125.1 Spirulina sp. CCY15215 | reverse complement strand
TGAAGATTTAACCTTGCGCCTCGATCTCACTTTGCCTTTAGTGAATATCCGCGATCGCTCTGTTAATGCTCAAGATGATGGGATTTATTTTAGTCTCGCTTATAGTTTTTAACCGAGGAGAGAGTGGCGATCGCTTTCCCCAGAATTAACAACATTTTGAATTGGCGATCGCGCTGCAAATTGCGTCATAATAAAAGGTAAATATTTTTATCTTTTTCTAAAAAAGCATGACAAAAAAGCAAATATATGATATAGGAGTAAACCGTGCAGTTGATTGCGATTTAATCATTGTCGGGGGAGGAATTGTCGGTGCAACCTTCGCTTGTGCCTTGAAAGATTCGGGGTTACGGGTGATTATTATCGAAGCACAAACCCCAGAAAAAGCCGCCGCGAGACAGCGTGCTTATAATTTATCCTTATTATCGGGGCGTATTTTCGAGGGAATCGGAGTTTGGGGGCAAATTCTGCCGAAAATTGCTCAATATCGCAATATTCGCTTGTCTGATGGGGAATATCCCAGTGTAGTTGAGTTTGTCCCCGCAGATTTGGGGACAGAGGTTTTAGGTTATGTTGCGGGACATGGAGTTATTTTGTCCGCATTGCAGAGGTTTTTAAAAACCTGTCCTTCTATTCAGTGGTTGTGTCCCGCAGAAGTGATAGATATTGGCTGGGAAGATACGGGAGTAACCGTTGAAGTGCAAATTGAGGGGAAAATGCGACAGTTGCGATCGCCTCTCATTATCGGTGCAGATGGGGCAAAATCTCAGGTGCGATCGCGATCGCGCATCTCGACGCGAGGCTGGAAATATTGGCAGTCTTGTTTAACCTTTGAAATTCAGCACCAACACCCTCATAATGATACTGCCTTCGAGCGCTTCTGGAATACAGGACCGATGGGAGTGCTACCCCTGCCCGGAAATCGCTGTCAGATTGTCCTCACGGCTCCTCACGCGACGGCAAAGGCGTTAAAGGACTTGGATGAGGTCAGTTTCCAACAAGAGCTAGAAACGCGCATGGGAGGGGTTTTAGGTAAGGTAGAGGCGATCGGCGATCGCTTTGTGTTTCCAGTGCAGTTGATGCAGAGTGAGAATTATACGCGATCGCGCCTTGCCTTGATCGGCGATGCGGCACATTGCTGTCATCCCGTGGGAGGACAGGGTTTAAACTTGGGGTTGCGAGATGCGGCTGCATTGGCGCAAGTATTGCAGGAAGCCCATAAATTGGGGGAAGATATTGGCAGTTTGCCCGTTTTGCGACGGTACGAAAAATGGCGCAAAGGGGAAAATCTCACCATTCTTGGCTTTACAGATTTTCTGGATCGAATGTTCTCTAATCAATGGTTGCCTTTAATCCTGCTGCGTCGTTTGGGGTTGTGGATGTTGCGCTATATTCAACCCTTGAAAGTGTTTGCCTTGCAGTTGATGACGGGACTTAAGGGACGCACTCCAGAATTAGCCAAGAATTAGGCGATCGCCCTTAATATCCCTCAATGTCAAGTTCTGTATCTAAAATTCTATCAGCAAAAATTCCTTCTCTGCATAAATTCTGCCAGATTCAGCAGAGAAGTATTTGAAGCGCGAAACTTCTGTAGGTTGTTAACGGAGGATATTGAGAAAATTCTCAATGTCCTCTTTTTTGGGAATTTTACACTCATTTTCCCGATCCGATCGCATCGCCAATATTCTCAAATTTATGTTCTTCTAATTTCTCTACTAATCCTTCTAAAACACGCTTGATCAGCCAGGGACCCTCATAAACTAAACCCGTATAAACTTGAATCAAACTCGCACCAGCCGTAATTTTCTCCCAAGCGTCTTCGGAGGTAAAAATACCTCCCACTCCAATAATAGGCAATTGTCCCTCTGTTTGCTGCCAAATAAAGCGAATCACTTCGGTAGTGCGATCGCGCAGAGGTTTCCCACTAATTCCTCCTGCTTCCTCTCTTACAGGGTTTCCCGTTGCGCTAATTATACCCGTTTTTAAATTATCTTTGCGGATGGTGGTATTGGTTGCAATAATACCCGCGAGTTTGTAAATTTTAGCTAATTTGAGAACATCGGCGATCGCCTCCCATTCCAGATCGGGGGCAATTTTGACGAGGATGGGTTTTGCTGCCTGATTTTCCTGTTGAATAACATCTAAAATTGAGGACAATTGCTGACTATTTTGGAGCGATCGCAGTCCAGGAGTATTAGGAGAACTAACATTAATAACAAAGTAATCTCCTAAATTCTGCAAGCGCTGAAAACTGCCTAAATAATCCTCTGCTGCTGCTTCTAATGGTGTTATTTTAGATTTACCTAAATTAATCCCAATAGGAATCGAAAATTGCTTCTCTCGCTGCTGTAAATTCTGTTGTAAGACTTTACTCCCTTGATTATTAAACCCCATACGATTAAGAACTGCTTCATCTTCTAACAAGCGAAATAAACGCGGTTGAGGATTTCCACTTTGAGGATGAAAAGTAACAGTTCCCAATTCTGCAAACCCAAAACCCATTTTAGACCATATTCCTGTCGCAACGCCATCTTTATCAAATCCCGCAGCTAGTCCAAGAGGATTAGTAAATTTCAAGCCCCATAGGTTTTGTTCCAATCTGCGATCTTCAATGTTGCAAGATGCTTCTAAATAGTATAGTAAAGAAATTGCAAGAAGATTTTTGGGATGAGAATCCAGCCAATGCAGTATTTTTAGAGTATTGCGATGAATCGATTCCGGATCGGCTTTTAATCCAGAAAATAAGAGTGGTTTAATTGCTAATTTATAAATATCCATTTATTCTCCCAAGGTTAGTAATCCTGTCGAAAAATTAACAGCAAGAGGTAAAATTTTTAACCACTGCAATCCTAAAAGTGTTTCTTGTACTCCTTCTCCTGCCACAACAGGGATGATATATTCTTGTCTATCTAAAATTACTCGACCTTCATATAAGTCAAAGTACTCATTCTTTTTTACTGTCCGCATTGTCAAATTTCGCTTTAAAATTGACCATCCCAAACTATCTGCATCTTGAATATCAATTGTCAGAAATCCTGATGTAAATCCAGTATCTAATAATACTTCTAAAGGAAAATTTTCTCCATCAGCTGCAACAATCTCAACTTCAAAAAACAACTCGCCAAGTTCGCCAAATCTTCCGGAAATCATATTCTCCCACAAGCTCCAGTTTCATTAATTTTAAATGTTACTAACCAGCTTTCTGGATATTTTTGACGCGCTTTTTCCACAGCATTCTCTTCATCAACATCAATAAAATAATCACCGCTATTGGGTTCAACAATTACATACCAGTTGTAATGATCTTCGATAAGTTGAGGACGAATATTATCAAAAATAGAACGAGCTTTTTGACAGCGCTTTTCTTTTTCTGCTCTACGTTGAGCCAATTCTGATTCCGAGATTTTATAGTCTGGAAATAAACGACCGCGAGGCGATCTCAAACTTGGCGATCGCAGGTTTTTGATTTGATTTATTTTTGCTTGAGTCATTGTTCTTTTGCTTTAGATCGTAAAAGCAGCAATCTACTAACCAAATTATAGCATTTTAGGGTTAAAGTGTAACAAAAATTTTAATGAGAATCAGAATCAATTTTCTCCATGACAATATAAACTGGACGCTTTCGCACTTCATCAAAAATGCGCCATAAATACTCACCAATTACTCCTAAAAAAATGAGTTGAAAACCACTAATTAATAAAATAACAACCATCAAAGCTGACCATCCTTCTACAGAAATTTCTAGAGTTAAACGTCCGATAATAATTAAAATCCCGTACAGAAATCCTAAAAATGCTAATCCTATTCCTAACACAGTACAAGCACGAATTGGTAAATAAGAAAACTGAGTAATGACGCTAATAGCAAGTTCTACTTTTTTCCAGAAACTCCAACCAGATTTTCCTGTTTTTCGACCCTGGCGATCGTAACTAATTCGAGTTTGTCGAAAACCACTCCATAAAATTTGTCCAGTAATATGAGAATTCTTTTCCTGCATGGATAATAAAACATCAGCAACTGGACGAGAAATCATAAACATATCTGCCCCTGTTTTTGGCCATTCCGACCAAAAATAGTTCATTAAACGGTGAAATAAATGGGAAGATAGTTTATCGAATAAACGATCTGCACGAGTTCTTCTTACTGCCCAAGCAACATCATATCCTTGTTGAATTTCTAAAAATAATCGATAGACTAGATCGGGAGGTTCTTGTAAGTCTTGAGGCAGAAATGTAATATAATCTCCAGTTGCAGTTTGAATGCCCGCTAGAATGGCAATATATGATTTAAAATTTCTGGCTAGTCGAATAGCTTTAAATGTAAAATTGTTAGGTTTCAAATCGCGCACGAGGTCGAAAGTTTTGTCTTTAGAGCCATCATCAACAAAAACAATTTCTGTGTCAAAATAATCCTGATTTGCTAAAGCAAGTTTTTCTAATTCTTCAGGAAGAATACTCCAAAGAAGTTCGGCATAATATAAAGGAATCACAATCGATATTTTGGGATTATTCATTGTTTATACAGTTGGTTGTAATTCTACTTTTCTACCTTCTTTATCAACCCATCCCATGTGTCTCGCGGGAACACCTCCCACTAATTCAAAAGGTTGCACATCTTTGGTAACAACAGCACCCGCAGCAACCATTGCATAAGTACCTACAGTTAATCCACATAAAATAGTAGCATTTGCGCCTAAAGATGCCCCTTCACAAATCAAAATTGTGCCGCGATACCAGCTTTCATCTTCATCTTCAAAATAGCGCTTTTGTAGATCGGGATTACGATGAGAACGAGGATAAATATCATTTGTAAAAGCAACATTAGGACCGATGAAACAATAATCTTCAATTTTGATTCCCTTCCATAGAGAAACATGGGTTTTAATGGTGACACCCTGACCAATTTCTACACCAGATTCAATAAAAACATGATCGCAAATGTTACAATCTTCGCCAATTTTTACTTCTGGCAAAATGTGAACGAATGCCCAAATTTTCGTGCGATCGCCAATTTCTTTCGTCTCTACAATTGCTTGGGGATGAATATAAGTATTTTCGGGCAGAGATAATCGATAATTGTTCATTGATGATTATTTTTGGAAATTTCCAGAAACTGTTGATAATCGCGAATATAATCTTCAGTTAAGTAATGCTCAGAAGCAAGGACAACTAGAACTGAATTTTGATGATAGATCAAATCTCCCCAAACTAGAGGTTTTTGATACAATCCCATCGCTGGATCGTTTAAACAAAACTCATATTCGTGAAAGCCATCGTGTAAGATTACTTTTACTTCTCCTGCTACGCAAATAAGAATTTGGTGTAAATTATGATGAGCATGACCTCCCCGTTTCATGCGATCGCGGCAACCATAAACCCAATAGGTTCTTTGAATGGGAAACGGACAAGTTTTTTGCGCTTCAGCAACCGCAAGATAGCCTTCTTCTGGAGAGCCAATTGTAGGAAATTGAATCAATAGTTCATCTTTGTTGATAAAAGGCTTTAATTCGGTTGATGACATAATCTTGCTGTTCTTTTGTTAAACTAGGATAAAGCGGTAAACTAAGTTCTTCCCGTGCAATTTTTTCGGTAATAGGTAGGGAAATTTTAGCCCAAGATCGATCGCGGTAGCATTCTTGTTGATGAGAAGGAATGGGATAATGAATCAAAGTGCCGATTTCAGACTCTTTAAGAAATTGTTGTAAGCGATCGCGCTCTTCCACTAAAATTGGGAAAATATGATAGACGGCATTGGCATTATAGGGCAACAAGTAAATTGGTAAGTTCTGGTGTAAGTTTTCAATATACCGTTTGGCTAAATGTTTCCGTTCTCTGTTTTTGACCTCTAATTCCGGTAATCTGTGCCGTAGAATAGCTGCTTGAATTTCATCTAAACGACTATTCCAACCTGCGAGTTGATTATAATATTTTTCCCCCGAACCATAATTTCGTAATAGCTTGACATTTTGGGCGATTTGTGCATTAGAGGTAACAACGGCACCGCCATCTCCCAAACAACCGAGATTTTTAGTGGGAAAAAAGCTAAATGCACTGGCATCTCCCCAGGAACCGACAGGGCGATCGCCAATCTTCGCTCCATGTGCTTGAGCGCAGTCGTCAAAGAGGAGTAAGTTATATTGGCGTGCAATTGCCTCTAATTTGTCCATAGGCGCGGGTATGCCGTATAAATGGACGGTAAGGATAGCTTTGGTGCGATCGCCTATCTTTTCGACAATGCGATCGCAATCAATTTGCAAAGTCTCCCAACAAGGTTCCACAAGAATGGGAATCGCTCCAATTTGCGTAATAGCCAAAATGGTGGCAATGTAAGTATTAGCAGAAACGATGACTTCATCCCCTTCGCAAATACCCCCCGCAAGCAACATTAAGCGCAACGCATCCAAACCATTTCCCGTGCTGATGCAATATTCAGCTTGACAAAATGCCGCGAATTCTGATTCAAATGCGGTGACTTCTTTTCCTAAAATATACCAACCCGAGTCAATCACTGAAGCGATCGCGGCCAGAAGGCGATCGCGATCGTGATGAATACCAAGGAGATTCAAATAGGGAACTTGTACCAATTATCAATTATCCGTAAACAACAATCGACTATGATATTACTACTTTGCCTGTTTGAGGATGTGTGATCGCATTCCACTCCCTATCATTCCAGAAATGCGATCGCCCGAAACAACGTTGCTGAGTTAAGACAGGAAATGGGAAGGAACGGGTACATCCTGAAATCTAAGGTAGTGAATCAGGTATGGCAGAATTGTGAGTTTCTAACGCTGAATTTCAGCGAAAATCTCATCTAAAATTTCCTTTGCACCTTTGCCTCGAAGAAGACCTGCTAGATCGAGTCCTAATTGTTCTGCATCGCTAGTCTTACCGCTTACGGTGTCTTTAATCAAACGCTTGCCATCCAACGCCGCAACCATTCCAGTTAATGTTAGCGTCTCCCCCTCAATAGTAGTATTAACGCCAATGGGAACTTGACAACCTCCCTCTAGTTCCCGCAGGAAAGAGCGTTCCGCCAGGGCGCGATAAGTAGTCGGTTGGTGAGAAATTGCCTGTAATAAGTGCAAAATCTCCTCATCTCCCTCGCGACATTCGATTCCTAATGCTCCTTGTCCGACTGCGTGTAGAGAAATTTCCGCCGGAATAACCTGATGGATGCGATCGCTCATTCCCAAGCGTTCCAAACCTGCGACAGCTAAAATGATGGCATCGTATTGTTTTTCCTCAGCATCCAATTTCCCCAGGCGTGTGTTGAGATTGCCACGTATATCCTCAAAAACGAAATGAGAGAAAGAATGTCGCAACTGTGCCAAACGACGTAGGGAAGAGGTGCCAATAATAGCACCCTCTGGTAGAGTTTCCAAGGTTTTATCCTTGTGTTCTTCTCGTACCACCAAGGCATCAGCAGGATTTTCTCGTTCCGTCACACAACCCAATATTAAACCCTTTGGTAATTGGGTCGGCAAATCCTTCAAGGAGTGAACGGCAAAATCTGCACGTCCTTCCAGCATCCCCACTTCTAATTCTTTGGTAAACAGTCCCTTGTCACCAATTTTGGACAATGCTACATCTAAAATTTTGTCCCCTTGGGTACTCATTTCCTGTACCTCAAAGTGGCGATCGGGGAAGGATTCTTGCAGGCGATCGCGCACCCAATGGGTTTGCACCAATGCCAATTGACTTTTACGGGTCGCAATGCGGATAGAACGGGGAGGACTTGCAATAGTGGCGGTCATATCAAGATGATTAAAAAATTCAGTCACTCGATCTAGATTATCCTAATCCGACCCCTTCTCAATCTAATTTCTGAGATAGGTCACGAATACTCTCCAGATAGTCCTACAGATGTAGGGATATGATGTTTTAACGTATTATCTCGTTTAGTGGGTTAAACCCTCATTTTAACCCACTGCATAACGAGTAAATTGGCGTTTAAAAGCGGAATGAAACCCTAACACAATATCTGAAGCAGGAACGCCCATTTCCACCAATCGTTCCCCCACTGCTGCTTCTGTCCCGTTATATTGAATCCAAATCTTACCATCTTCAATATCAAAGTGCATCACGGGGCCAAATACCCGCTTGTCCCCTTGCCAACCCACAAAGGATAATTGATAATGGTCGCGATCGCGATCGAAAATCAGTTGCGCTTTCACTGTATCGGTTGTTGTGGAAATATTGGCGTGTTCTGTTAAAATTTGCTCGATACATTGCCGATATTGGTCTAAGGGATCCATTCCTCTATCTCCTCTAATCTAGGATTATAAATTATCAGTTTAATTTCTACCGCAATTTTTTCGGAATCTCGTTCTGCTGCGATCGCACTTTCTGCGGCCAAATCAATTTGCAGTTTCACAGCTTCACTAATCCGAAGGGTGAGGGGGTCGTGGGTAATTGTCCAGCCATCTTTAATTAAAGCATTTTTAACTTGTTGATAATATTATAATATTATATCCTTAGTAAGACAATTCTTTAGTCTTATTCGGTCATTCTGATGTTTTTTGAAGTCGTTCGTTTCTATTTGAGGCACGGGGTTTTGCTGCATTCAAGGGTTTATCTTGAAGTCTGGGGGCAGCACTTCTTTTGGTTAAAGCCAGTAAGGTGTGAGTAAACTGTTTGGCTCGATTAAGTTCCGAGTTTTGGAAGAATAAAATATGGGTCATTCGTCCAGAGTGAATGGCAATCCATCTTTGCTTGATAACAAAGAAGAGAATAATCAAGATAATACCAATGAAGAAGACAATTAATGGAATTCCTAGCCAGAGAAGCCACCAATTTCGTCCTTGTGCGAGAACGATGCTATCAATGTGACAAAGCCGAATATAGCTCTCTGATGATTCTAAGTTATAAGCCAGTTTGGTTTGAATATAGATGAGTTCTTCTTGCAGTTGCATAGAGGTCGTCCCGTTTATTGGGATGACCATGTTACCTACTCCTTGTCCCGGTTTCCCTTGCAGTTCTGTAATGGCTTGATGGCGTTGATTCATGGAAATTGTATTTGGCGATAGTAATGATATTTGTTATATAGTTGGAACTTACATATTTATCCACTAGCGGGCAAAATACCCGCACTACCATAACGGGAGTATCTAATTGTATAAGTCATAGTATTGATATTAATACATCTTGACATCTTCTTACAGTTCTGTTTGGATAAGAGGGTGATTTTCACTTGTCTATTTGCCCGATCGCCTACACCCCATTCACTTGATGTTACTTTTGTCAATATAAATTACAAAAAGTAAAGTTAAGAAAATATAAATTTGTTAAAAAATATA
This sequence comes from Spirulina sp. CCY15215, assembly GCF_016888125.1. Lineage (GTDB taxonomy): Bacteria > Cyanobacteriota > Cyanobacteriia > Cyanobacteriales > Spirulinaceae > CCY15215. Next base: position 18,137 of record NZ_JACSWA010000342.1, on the reverse strand, counting down.
CCGAATTTTCGTTTAGACAAGATGGGTAAGAATAGACTAGAGATACAATAAAGAGTTTTACATTTTAAAGATGGGGAGAGGAAATGGCGATCGCAACAATTAATCCGGCTAACGGCGAAACGCTGAAAACCTTTGCACCGCTAACGGCTGAAGAAATTCAAAGTAAGTTAGCACGAGGACAGTCTGCCTTTGTTCGCTATCGTAAGACGAAAATGGGCGATCGCGCTGCTTGGCTGCACAATGCGGCGGATCTGCTGGACAAAAATGCCGAGGAATACGGCAAAATTATGACCCTGGAAATGGGGAAACCGTTAAAAAGCGCGATCGCGGAGGCGAAAAAATGCGCCCTCGTTTGTCGCTATTATGCCGACAATGCCGCCGATTTTCTCAAGGATATACCAAGTGAAAGCGATGGGAGTTCCGCTTTTGTCCGCTATCAACCCTTGGGCATCATCCTTGCGGTTATGCCCTGGAATTTCCCTTTCTGGCAGGTGTTTCGCTTTGCAGCCCCCGCTTTGATGGCTGGGAATGTGGGACTCCTCAAACACGCTTCTAACGTCCCCCAATGCGCCCTGGCGATCGAAGAAATTATCTCACAAGCTGGCTTTCCGGAAGGAGCATTCCAAACCTTGTTAATTGGTGCATCCCAAGTTGAATCTGTAATCGCTGACGATCGCGTACAAGCTGCCACTTTAACAGGTAGTGAACCCGCCGGGGCGAGTTTGGCTTCTATTGCTGGGAAACATATTAAAAAGACCGTTTTGGAACTGGGAGGCAGCGATCCCTTTATTGTCCTTGATAGCGCCGATATTGATGGGGCTGTGGCGATGGGAACCACTGCCAGGATGTTAAACAACGGACAATCCTGTATTGCCGCCAAACGGTTTATTGTGAGTGAGGCGATCGCCGATGAATTCCAACAAAAACTGCTGGCAAAATTCCAAACTTTAAAAGTAGGAGATCCTATGTCAGAAGATACAGATATCGGTCCGTTGGCCACTGCATCTATTCGGGATGAGATCGCCGATCAAGTGCAAAAAAGTGTCGAGATGGGGGCAAAAGTTTTAATCGGAGGCAAACCATTAGCGGGAAAAGGTAACTTTTATCCACCCACTATTTTGACCGAGATTCCTGTCGAATCTCCCGCCAATACCGAAGAATTTTTTGGACCCGTCGCCCTATTTTTCCGGGTTAAAAATATCGATGAAGCGATCGCCCTAGCCAATGCTACCCCTTTAGGATTGGGTGCCAGTGTTTGGACTAATAATGAACAAGAACGCGATCGCGCCATCGAAGAAATTGAAGCGGGTGCCATCTTTGTAAATGGTTTAGTTAAATCCGATCCGCGCTTACCTTTCGGTGGAATCAAGCGTTCCGGTTATGGCCGGGAACTCAGCATTCAAGGAATTCACGAGTTTGTCAATATCAAAACAGTCTGGATTAAATAAATTTGTTATTGCTTAGACGTTAGCGGCGATCGCCGTCTCAATAACAAATCAAACATAACCCTTCGACCAGTTTCGAGGGAAACAATCAACAAAAACATTTTAATTGGGGATATAAAGATTGTGGGACAATTAAACACTGCCGAACTTCTAGTTCGCTGTTTAGAAAATGAAGGCGTTGAATACGTTTTTGGACTTCCAGGAGAAGAAAACTTGCACGTTTTGCAGGCATTAAAAACCTCCTCAATTCAGTTTATTACCACCCGTCACGAACAAGGGGCTGCATTCATGGCCGATGTCTACGGACGTTTGACGGGAAAAGCAGGGGTTTGCCTCTCTACCCTGGGACCAGGTGCCACCAATTTGATGACGGGGGTAGCAGATGCTAATCTCGACGGTGCGCCTTTAGTTGCCATTACGGGACAAGTGGGAACCGATCGAATGCACATCGAATCTCACCAATATTTAGATTTAGTTTCCATGTTTGAACCTGTTACTAAATGGAACACTCAAATCGTCCGTCCTAGTAATACACCGGAAATCATTCGTAAAGCCTTCAAAATTGCCCAACAGGAAAAACCCGGGGCAGTTCATATAGACTTACCGGAAAATATTGCCGCCATGCCTGTCGATCAAGAATCACCTTTAAGTACCAATGGCAAAGAAGCAGTTTATGCTTCTTTCCGTAGCTTTAACAAAGCCGGAGAAAAGATTTCCAAGGCGAAAAACCCTTTAATTGTCGTGGGAAATGGAGCCATTCGCGCTAATGCCAGTGAAGCCCTGACAGAATTTGCAACTCGTTTAAATATCCCTGTAGTTAATACTTTTATGGGGAAAGGTGCGATTCCTTATACCCATCCTCTCGCATTATGGACCTTTGGACTGCAACAACGCGATCTCGTCAGTTGTGCCTTCGATAAAACCGATTTAGTGATTGCGATCGGCTACGATTTAATCGAATATTCCCCCAAAAAATGGAATCCTGACGGTAAAATTCCCATCATTCATATTGGTGTAAATTCAGCAGAAATCGACAGTAGTTATATTCCTAGTGTAGAAATAGTCGGGGATATTTCTGATTCTCTCTACGAGATTACGAAACGAGTCGATCGCGAGGGAAAACTAGTAAATATGGCCGCAGAAATACGAGGAGATATTCGCGATGATTACGAACATTATGCCAATGATGACGGCTTTCCCATCAAACCGCAAAAGATTATTTACGACCTACGACAGGTGATGGGACCTGAAGATATTGTTATTTCTGATGTTGGGGCGCATAAAATGTGGATGGCGCGGCATTATCACTGCGATCGCCCCAATACTTGCATTATCTCCAATGGGTTTGCAGCGATGGGAATAGCTATTCCAGGGGCATTAGCGGCGAAATTAGTCCATCCGAGTCGCAAGGTTGTAGCAGTTACGGGAGATGGCGGTTTTATGATGAACTGTCAGGAATTAGAGACAGCATTGCGGGTAAAAACGCCTTTTGTTACCTTGATTTTTAACGATAATGGTTATGGGTTAATCGAATGGAAACAAATCAATCAATTTGGCGAGTCGGCGTTTATTAATTTTACCAATCCCGATTTTGTTCTCTTTGCTGAAAGTATGGGCTTAAAGGGTTATCGCGTCAAATCAGCAGAGGATTTAATTCCTACGTTGAAAATGGCCTTAGAACAAGATGTTCCGGCGGTGATTGATTGTCCGGTAGACTATAAGGAGAATTTGAAATTCTCGCAGCAGTCGAAAGATATGAGTTGTCATATTTAGTTGAGTTTGGGGGCAATTCTTATAAAATTGCCCCTTGAATTTTGTCATTCAGAATATTATCAATAATATCGTTATATTCTGGGCTTAGTAACATTCTAATTTCTTCTTCATCTTCCATTGTAAAGCCGCACTGACACCTGATTAAACTAAGAAAAGGCTCAACTCCTAGCAGTGTAACTTCTCCATCTTCAATCTCTACATCTGCATCCATATCTAATGCAACCTCTGCTAGATTTTTTTCACAAATAGGACATTTAATATCTATAGATTGATTCAGAAATATCTGCGATCTTAATTTGAACTTTTTTCTCTAAAGTACCAATTTCAATGTGACCAAAATTGTGCATCAAAAAATTTCTCTTTTTAATTATATAGTTTATTTCTTTGACAAATTCCCTATTCTTTAATTCTGGAAATAATATCAATAGGCGTTTAAAAGCCTCTTCTAAACTAATTGTCTTTCTATTGTCATATTTTTCACCTTCTTCACCTTCTTCAAACTTAACTAAATCATCAAACTGTATTTTGTCAAACAAAATCATTAAGGGATTTTGTTGATATAAAACTGATTTTATCAATTTTTCTAGTCCAATTGTGAGCAAAAAAGTTTTATCGAATGCAATGAGGAGATTTTATCGCATTATGCTAGAATAATTCTACTGAATTTCAGAGAAAAACCATGTCTGGCAAAATTTCGACAGCGATCGTAGATTTTCAAGAAAATCTGGAAATTTTAAATCAAGAAGCACTCCAAGAGCGATTTGATCAATTAAAATCGCAATGGAAACAAGACACGGAAATGCTTTCCTCTATTTCTCGAATCATAAAACATCCTGCATATCAAAAGATAATTTTAATAGGAGAGAGAGCAATTCCTTTGATTCTTTCGGATTTGCAAAAAGAATCGGATCATTGGTTTTACGCATTAACAAAACTAACAAAAACCGATCCGGTGAAACCAGAAGATGATTTTAACCAAGCTGTTGAGGTGTGGTTAAATTGGGGAAAACAGCAAGGCTATATTCAATGACACCAAAACTCATCTTCAATAATACTTGAATTGTACTAGCCTAATTGGGGATTATTATGGGATGGTTGCGGTATTTATGAAAAGAGCAATTTGAGGAACGAGATGCGATCGCGCTACAATAGCTTTACTTAACTTATCGCAGCAATAAAGAAACCGCTTGCATTTTGCACCGGAACGCGACTCCTCTTACATTTCTGGGATGTTCCTGTTCCTCCCCATTTCATCTCTTGATTCAGCAATGTCTAACTTTTTAATGTTCCCAAAAGTACGATAGAATCCTCCTCGAGCAGATTCTCTGACTTCATCCACAATATAACGCGATCCTTCCGTGCGAATTTCTTTAGGAAACTGAACATTAATTTCTGAATTGTATCCTTCTGAAACAACACGAACGCGAAGTTTTCCCTGAATTTTAACACATTCTACCATAACCCCAACCCCAGCATTACTTGTTGTTTCTAAGGTGTTAGAAGCCACTGCTGCGGTTACATTGCTGGGTGCTTTAATATTCACCAATTCTGGAAGTGTTCCCACTTTTGCAGCTTGAACTGCGGTTTCGCTGGCATCAATACAAGCTAAAGAACCATCGGTGGTGACAATGTAGAGATGAGCATTGAAAAACTGCATCGAAAATGCCGATCCGCAACCAGTTCCTAACTTCCAAAGACGTTCTCCCGACTCATTAAAACAATAAATAGAAGATTGATTATCCCCAGCAAAAATATATTGACCTTCCTCAGCCGTCGCGCAAGAATAAACAGGAGCATCGCATTGATAAATAATCTTAATTTCTCCTTTTTTCGCGATCGCAAAAACTTGATTGCGTCCCGTACTAGCATAAACCATTCCTTCTTCCTGCCAACCAAACAAAACTGCTCCATTTGTAGGCAAATCCCAAATTAATTTCCCATCTTCCCAATCATACATAGTTACGCCTTGACTGTGGCCGTGATAGAGTCCAATTTCATCACAACGCACCATCCAACCATGATTTCCTTTGCTTTTTTGAGTCCATTGAGAATCGCCTTCATGGTCGATCGCCACCACGCTACCATTGGCATCAGAAACCCCTAAAATACCATCTTTAATATCTAACCAAAAAATATCAACATCTGGGGCTATTTCATAAGCAACGCGGGGAATTTTACCCGTGAGATCGTAGACCTTCCCATCATCACAACCCGCATACAACCAATCATCATCAGCGACGATACATTTTACCCCATCAGGTAAACTAAATTGTTGCAAGACTTCTCCTGTTGGTGTCAGGGCGAAAATATGACCTTTTTGATTGCCCAACCAACAGCGATCCTCAGCAATAAAGATACCAAATGCGGAAGAACCCGAGGCAAATTTCCAGATAACCGGAGCAGTTTTTGCAGTCGATCTCGTACTGGTTATTTCTCTGCGAGTAACAGGGCGTTTTTTTCGCACTCCGATAACAGCATCTTCGTATCCTTTGCGACGTTTTTCACGAATTTTCTTTTCTACTTCCGCTTTGGCTTTTTCAGGAGTAGGATAGGTTTTAGTTTGGCTACGACCGCGATCGCCAATGCGTCCATAGCGAATTGTAACTTCTGTCCCATTAATAATCGCTTCGTAAAATTTATGGGAGCCATCACCTGCTTCGGATAATTCGAGATAAGTTCTTTCTTCTGACACGATCGCCTCCAATTCAATGCTCTTGCACTATGATAGTTTTTTTTGTAGATAATGCCAACCATACTTTTTTTTGGTAGAATATTGCCAATTTCGCGATCGCTTGACTTTGGGAGTACAAGAGATCGTTACTCTGCTTGGCAACCTCAAAAATTTATCATTGCGATCTGATGACTAACATTTTACATGGAACTTGGATTCCCGACAATACAGAAGATTTTGTGCAGCAAGGAGAATTTTATCTGTGGATAGAAACGGATGAAATTTCGGAAACACCGTCGGGTAATATTCATCCCTTTCATTTGCGTCGGGGTGCTTTAGCGACTTTTCTTAAAGAAAAATTAGGCATTGCGATCGCCTTGGATGAGTTAACAGAAAAAATTCGCCCGCAATATTTTCTCCTTCCCACTCATGATAATATTCCTCTTCCTTCATGGGAACTGGCTCGTTATTTAGAAACTGAACTTCCGGAAGATTTTAACTTACAATTCTGGCCGATTAGCTGTTATTGCGTAGGGACAAAAGTTAAACTGGGAAGTTATAATCAGGCTACGGTTAATAATATTATTAAACTTTTAAACGATCTCCACTTTCTCGCGACTTATAGTGCTGATAATCTTCAATTTGGATCGGATTTACTCTTTTGGTATGGTTACACTCGCACCCTCAGAGAGATTATTTTTAAAGATGAATATATTCCTGCGTTGAAATATCAGCAAATTGCTTCTACTCAAGCTAAAAAAAGGAAGAAAACGAATTATTTTGCTATCTATCCCAGTTGGGAAATTGTTTCCGATCGCTACGAAACGATCTTACAAGACTATGCGGAAGCTATGCCCCTCGCTTGTGCTGCTGGATTTAATACACCAACAGAAGTATCACAATTTTACGAGCCGCAAACCCTGTTGCGTCACTTTAGCGAAAACATACTGTCCGAAATTCTCACCCATACCCCAAAAACCGCACAATTCGATCGCAAAATTGCAGGGACGATCTTAGAGGAATGCTGCGATCGCACAGATGCACCCAGTTCAACAGAACGAGCATTAGAACAATATCAACAGTGGCAAATCTGGCGACAGAAAATCGATCGTTCTCAAAGTGCAATCCCTTTTATTCTCTATTTTCAGCTTATCTCTCCCGACGTTCCCGATCAAGCATGGTTTCTTGAATTTCTCGTTTCTCCCAAGAACGATCCTTCTGCAAAGCTCACATTGCTCGATTATTGGCGCATGAACAAAAGCCAGCAAAATCAAATCAAGAAACAAATGGGAGAAGATTTTGAAGCGAATTTACTCTTAAATCTCGGCTATGCTGCGCGAATTTATCCCAAACTCTGGGAGGGAATGAATAGCGATCGCCCCACAGGGTGTTTATTGCATTTAGAGGATGCTTACGATTTTCTCAAGGAAACCGCATGGGTATTGGAGGATGCAGGCTATAAGGTGATTATCCCCTCTTGGTGGACTCCAATGGGTCGCCGTCGTGCCAAAGTACGTCTCAAAGCTGCTAAAAAAGGGAAGTCTGTGGGAAGTGCAGGAAAGGGATATTTTAACCTCGATACATTGATTACTTACCAATACGAATTGGCGATCGGTAATGAACAAATTGCCCCCCAAGAATGGGAAGATTTAGTGAATGCAAAACAATCTTTAGTGCAGTTTCGTGGAGAATGGGTCGAACTTGATGTTGCTAAAATGAAACAAATGCTAGAATTTTGGCAAAAACAAGGAGAAGAAAATGCAGAAATGTCTTTAATGGAATTGATGCAACGGGAAGCAGAAGAAGATGAAGATTTAGAAATAGAACGAGATGATTCTCTCGGGGAAATGTGGGCTAAACTGCACGATCCCTCTAATCTTTCTCCCGTTGAAGAATTACCGCAATTTGAAGGAACATTACGAGAGTATCAAAAGCGGGGAGTTGCTTGGTTAGATTATTTAGAACAATTGGGATTAAATGGTTGTTTAGCAGATGATATGGGATTGGGAAAAACGATACAGGTGATTGCACGATTAGTACAAGAAAGGAACGCAGACGAAAAAGTATTCCCAACGCTTTTAATCGCCCCAACATCGGTTTTAGGAAATTGGCAAAAGGAAATTTCTAAATTTGCCCCTCACCTTTCTAGTATCGTTCATCATGGTAGCGATCGCGCCAATGAAACGAAAACATTTAAAAAGGAATGTAAAGATAAAGATGTTGTGATTACTTCTTATACTTTGGTTCGCAAAGATACTAAATTATTTGATGCGTTAGATTGGCATCGTATTGTTTTAGATGAAGCGCAGAATATCAAGAACCCTAAAACTGCCCAAACCAAAGCTATTTTAAAGCTAAAATCTCGCCATCGCTTGGCATTAACGGGAACTCCAGTAGAAAACAGATTGTTAGATTTATGGTCTATTTTTAACTTTCTCAATCCCGGTTATTTGGGCAAGCAGGCACAGTTTCGCAAGGCTTTTGAATTGCCAGTTCAAAAGGATAATGACCTCGTTAAAACCGTAACTTTAAAGCGTTTAGTTGAACCCTTTATTCTGCGACGAGTCAAAACAGACAAATCTATTATTAAAGACCTTCCCGATAAAATTGAGCAAAAAGTTTATTGCAATCTAACCAAAGAACAAGCCTCGTTATATGAAGCTGTCGTGAAAAATGTGACGGAACAATTAGAGGAAGCCGAAGGAATGCAACGCAAAGGTTTAATGTTAGCAACCTTGATGAAATTAAAACAAATTTGCAACCATCCGAGGCAATTTTTGCAAGATGAAAGCGAATTTACTCCCGAAAGATCGCATAAACTATCGCGCTTGCAGGAGATGATTGAAGAAATCATTGCAGAACAAGAAAGCACCTTAATTTTTACCCAATTTCGCGAGATTGGTGATGCTTTAGAATATCGCTTGCGCCATGATTGTCACTACAATACCTATTATATTCATGGGGGAACTAGCCGTCAAAAACGGGAAAATGCGATCGCAGATTTTCAAGACCCAGATACTCCTCCTTCCATCTTTGTTCTCTCCTTAAAAGCGGCTGGAGTGGGTATTACTTTAACTAAAGCTAATCATGTTTTTCACTTCGATCGCTGGTGGAACCCCGCAGTAGAAGATCAAGCCACCGATCGCGCTTTTCGTATTGGTCAAGAGAAAAATGTTTTTGTTCACAAATATGTAACATTGGGAACATTAGAAGAACGCATCGACCAAATGATTGAAGATAAAAAGAAACTTTCAGCTTCAATTGTCGGATCCGATGAGTCTTGGCTGACGGAATTGGATAATAACAGTTTTAAAGAATTAATTGCTTTGAATCGCACGGCAATTTTGTAAATTTAACCCTGAAATTGTATAATGGAACTAAAGATGTAACGCTCCTTTTTCCCATGTTACTCAAATACGATCCGAGAGACTGTTGGCCTTCAGCAGAAGATTTACCCGATTCCGATGATACTCCCGTGGATAATCAATTACAGCACCTCATTCCAGGGTTGCTAGAAGCAATTTTGGCATTAATTTGGCAGGAAAGAATGGATTGGTTTTTCGGAGTCGATATGGGGATATATTATCACCCCGATGAACCGGCGATCGTTCCTGATGGCTTTTTAAGCATTGGAGTTCCTCGTATTGTTCATCATAAGTTGAACAATTTGCGTTTGTCTTATGTCCTCTGGAAAGAGGAAAAATTACCAACTTTGGTATTAGAGGTGGTATCCGAAACCAGGAGAGGAGAATATAGCAAAAAGAAACGGTTTTATGAGGAAATGGGAATTTTGTATTACGTGATATATAATCCCTTAAGGAAGAGAAAGCCACCTTTAGAAGTTTATAAACTCGAACAAAACAAATATATTTTACTCACAGGGATGCCTGTTTGGTTATCAGAACTAAATTTAGGGATTGGTCGAGAAAAAAGAACTTATCAAGGAATTACTAGAGAATGGCTCTACTGGTACGATAAGGAAGGTCGGCGTTATTTAACACCAGAAGAAAGAATTCAAGATGCTCAGAAACAAACTCTTGATGCTCAACTTAAAATTAAACGCTTAGAAGAAAAATTGCAAGATTTAGGCATCGATCCCAATCAATTATAAGTCAAATAAGGAAAGAGAAAAATGGCTGAATTTAGTAAAACTTGGTGGGGAAACCAATTTATTGCCGCGATCGCCTCTTTTACCGATGAAGCGCGTTTAGGACGAGGACGATCTTATGCGAGGGGAGGAAAAATCCTCAAGTTCTCTGTAAACAAAGGTATAATTCGAGCAACAATTCGAGGCTCGGTAAATCCTTATTTTGGTGTTTATAAAGAGCCTCGCTATAATACCGAAATTGAATTGAAGGCGATCGCCAAAAAAGATTGGTCGAAAATTATTCAAAAACTGTCCACGAATGCGAGTTTTGTCTCTAAGCTACTCCTGAATGAGGTTCCAGAAAATATTGAGGAGAGTTTTCGAGAAGTCAATCAACGTTTTTTACCTCGCGATAGTCGCGATATGGAGACGGAATGCGACTGTCCCGACTGGTCAAATCCCTGCAAGCATATTGCGGGATTATGTTATCGTTTTGCAGCAGAACTTGATGACGATCCTTTTTTACTGTTTGAATTGCGAGGATTAACGCGAGAAGAACTCAAAGAAGAGTTAGCAAAAACGCCTTTAGGTAAGGCTTTAGCTGCGGGTTTGGGAAGCGAAAAACTCGAACCCGTTTCGGTTTCTTCCTATTATACTCAGCCGAAAACTAGCAATGTGGAGGCGATCGCATTGAAGGAATTTTGGTTGGGAAAAAAACATTTTCCAGAAGTTTCTCCTCAAAGTCAAGAAAGCAGAATTCCGGCAATTTTAATCAAAAAACAAGGAGATTTTCCCCCATTTTGGCATGAGGATCGGTCTTTTATTGAGGTGATGGAGGAACTTTACGAACGAGTGAAAACAAAAAATAAAGATTTACTTTAGATTCTCTGGCAAGATGGGAATTGAGGGAATTTTTGTTATTTGAACGTTAAATAATTAAAAATTGTTTCAACCGATACTTTGAAATCGGGCAAAATTTCTAGACTGGGGAGAAGCTCATCTGCTTGATAACTTTTGGGTTGTTGCTGAGGGAAAAAACTCATGACTAATCGTTCTTTTGGATCGATCAGCCAACCTAATTGTGTCCCGCGATCTAAACAAAAAAGAATATTATTAATTACCCGCGTCGAACTTTGTTCGGGAGAGAGAATTTCAATCTTCCAGTCAGGAACAATAGTAATAATATTTTCAATTTCTCCTTGTTCGTCTACCGGGATTCGCTCCCAAGCAAAAACACTAATATTCGGTACAAGCGATCGCCCACCAAAAGTACAGCGCAATTCTGTAAAAGCACCCGCTAATTTTTGAGGAATACCTGCTTGATTAATCGCCGCAGATAAAAAGGTTTGGATGGCGCTATGTTGTCCTTTAGGAATGGGTTTTGTATAAATTTTACCATTGATATATTCGCGCACTGGTTTTGTTTCTGGACATTGCAGAAAGTCTTCAAGGGAAAGTTTGGGTTGGATTTGAGTTGAAATCATAGGATTTGTTCTCAATTAGTAAAAATCACCAAATAGTATAAACAGTTGAGTTTTGAATTTTTGCGTCACGAGTGATGAGCGGTAAGCCCAAATAATGAGCAGTAGCAGCAATAATGCGATCGGGCATTTCGGGGATAACATCTCGTGGAATTTGAGCTACAGATTCAGCCGTTAGTATATCTAGAACCGCAACTAACCATCGAGTATCTGGATTTACAAGAGCTTGATTTAGTCTTTGTAGAGCTAGATCGGGTATTTTACTCTTTTCATTCAGGTAAATCATTTCAACCAAAGAAATCGAAGCAATATAAATCTGACTAGCTGTGTTAATGGAAACTCTTGCTGGTTCTGATAATTTAGGTGAATTCAGGAAGTACCAAATAATAGTATGGGTATCAAGAACTATAGCACTCATAAGTCAATCTCCCTTGGAAAATTTCCCCACATTTCCTTACGCGCTTCGGTAATGTCCTCCTCTGTAATATGAATATCCAAATCAGCCCATAACCCCATAAGACTAGGATGTGGACGTTTAAGAACTTCTTTTTGCTGCAAATATTGGGCAAAATCTAATACCTCCTGTTGTTTATGGGGTGGAAGTTCTCGCAGAGTGGCTAATACAGCTTGTTCGAGAGTCATAAACTTAACCTCATTAAAATTGCTAAATTACTCGATTTTATTGATTTTCCAAAGAGATAAAACTTTTCAGAATACTAAGAATTAAACCTAGGTCATTCAAGAAATATTCCCGAACATCAATTTCTACAATTTTATTGACTAACTTCAAAAATTTCCAGTTTGTTCCGGTTGTAACACTTCCATAAATTTCCGCGATCGCATTCCCTTGACGCTGGTTAAAAATTTGTGCGGCATACATCGCTGCAATACATTGTCCCAAACCAGATTGAATATTATCATTTTTTGCCTCAATAATGATAATAACTGGAGATTTAATAATCAATTGTGATGGGGATTGACTAATCAAAAAATCACAAAATCCGACTAATCCTTGGTCTGGATCGACATTGAATTCTCGTCCTGAAAAAAGGCTAATTTTAGAATCAAAAATTTTCTTGAGTTCAATCAAAATCGGGGTTAAAATCATTTCCGATCGCGCTTTCTCTGTGGCAATTTCCAGTGCTAGGGGTAAGTTATAATCTAAAATTTCTCTGAGACTTTCGCTAACATTACAAGTTTCTGCGTGAGTTAAGGGATTTTGAGTTGCTTGGATGCTTAATCCCAATTGAGTTTCAATGTCTTCTAAGCTAAATTTACTATACGACACGATCGCTACCTCTTTAATACGATATATCAACTTTCTGGGATATATCTTTTATTCTATTTCAGTCTAGCGCGATCGCGTTTCGAGAGTTAGCGCCAAAGGAATAGTCATAAAAATTAACGATCGCACCTCAACAGGTTTTTAAAAACTTGAAGGAGTGCGATCGCAATATTCATTTAAGAAAGAGTATTGATCTTTGAGATTAGCTTAACCTTCCTAATGTTATTTTCTTTAACCTTAATGATTGTTACTTTGACCAAATCACCATTAATTAGCGAAACTTCCCGTTTATAAATTTCTTCTGTCGCTTGGCATTCTGAGCCTTCAATCTCATAAGTAAGAATTGTCTTACGTTTTTTCTCTTTTGTGACTTGAATATTAACCACTTTAGCAGTAATCTCTTGTCCTTCTGAAAATTTTGAACTGCTATGGCTATCATTCAAGGTTTTTCCCTCAATCCCCATCACCTTGCGTTGGGGTTGTTGAATGTTATCTTTCTCCCAACCAATTACTTGCAGAGGAGTTGGTAGAACTGGACGATCGGCATACTCGTTAACCTTACCTTTTTTAGGTGTGCCAAGATGTGGCTTGCTAGCATCTCGTTCAATTTCCATATAACGAGTGTTGTCTGATGATGGGGCATCATCCCAACTGAGCATTGCCAACAGCATTTTGATTCGTCGTACTTCTTTTAAAGAAGATTTAGGTGTCCCAATTTGCTTACAAATGTATTTATCAAATGTCTCGATGTATGGCTTGGGTAAATCAGGTGAATCTTCATAACCTGTAAACCAGCTTTGACGATCGCCATCAAAGAGTTGTGAATAACGCTCATTTCGTTGATTTAGAGATAGATGAGAAGTAATTTTCACTGCTCCCATTCCTAATGGTTTACCCATACCAAGAGAAATACGATACTCATCATCTTGAGCTATTTTAAGAACCCAAAGCAATGCACCTAGTTCAATATCATTCAGATTTTCAAAATTTATCGAAAACTGGAAAGATACACCGGATTGAACTGGTTTAATCTCTGTATATTGAGATTTTGCGTCATTAATTTCTTGCTGATTTTTATGCAAAATTTGAGAAAGTTTTATATTTTTCTTATGCCAGTATAATTTATGTCCACGAATAACAGTATCTCCGTGATTAACTTGATCTGAATCATCTTTTATAGGTGGTTGACTAGCATAATGTTTCAATTTAGCTTTGTCAGCACCAGTTTCTTCTGGTTGGACTAAATAGTGCTGGAAGGTAGTTGATTTTGGACTGCCAAGAATATGTGGTACAATAGGAGAGTCTCCAAAAAATATACCATTATCGTCTGATTTGTATTTAGCATCACTAACTGAAACACGACCTTTACAAACCTGTATTTCTTGCTTTTCTTGATTGACAAAACCAAAAATACTATTAGCAATATCTAAAATTGAAGAATCTCTTAAATCATGTGGAATAAAATCCATAACTGTAGATGCACGTCCATCCTTCTGAGATGAATAAGGAATACGAAAGTTAGGACTTTGACCAAAAAATCGTACAGAATCGTCTTTTTTGGGTGGATAATAGAAAATTGGTCGCCCTTTTTCGAGCATTGTTGTTTCTAAATCTTCTAAATAAAATATTCCTTTCTCTAAATGAAAAGGAGAATCTTTCTGGAAGTCTGTCAGAGCATTACAGTAGTGTTCGATGGCAATATCATCAATTCTCAATTTTTGGAGATTCTTACTTTTTTCAAAAACAACGCAATCAAACACCAAGCAATAATTGCGCCTTGGAGAAGGCTCTGTTCCCTGTTTCATGTTTCCGCTAGTTACCAAAATACCCTTATTGTCCTTATTGTTATGAATATTTAAAGAATCAACACCATGAGCAAATATACGTTTAGCTCGATCTTGACTATCTTTTCCGACAGATTGGTAACTTACAGGAATGTACTGAGGTTGATAATTTGGACTATTAAATTTTTTGAGTTTGGGTAAATTAGTTTCGCTCTCTTTAACCCAAGCAAAAGTAGTGTGTTGAATGGTTTTTGCAGGTTGGATATACCATCCTCGATCATCTTTATTGAGATATCCAGCTTGAATCTTTTGAGGATCGACATGATTTTTATATTCTTGTGCTAGAGAATCTGTTTTTGGATTACCTGCAACTGCACGGAAAAATAATCGTTCAACATCCGCTACACGATCAATTTTACTGAAACTCAGAATTTCTACTAAACTTCTCAGCATTCCTCGCAAGCTGCTACCGGGTATTGTTGGCAAGAGTTGATTGGGATACTTGAAAAAATCACTGCGTCTTGCTCTTTCGTCTTCCGAACAAGTTTCTAAATCTTTAAGGCTAGTAGATTTTTCTTGTGCAAAATCGGATGGAGTTAGACCACAACGAATATAAAGAGGAGAAAAAGTTGTGAGGATGCAATCAATTTTTCCGGTATGGAGATTGGTATAATAACGATCGTGTGAAGGTAAAGAGCCTCGATCGATAGGCACAACTCGATCGGGTAGCTCAACAAAATTGTAAGGTGCAATTGCCTGTCTTTTAATTTTTTTACCCTTATTATCTATAAGAGACTCTGGTACGTGCTTCAAATGTTTTGGAAAAGACATCATTAAATCTCCTAATTTTCAATTCTTTTAGTTGTTAAATTGACAAGTCGGCTGAGAAAAATTCGAGCCACACCATCACTGTCATAACCGATGTAATGATTGACAATCAATCGGACAGGTCGAGTAAGTTTTTCATTTGTTTCTAAATTAATATCAGTGAAAGGAACAGCGTGTTTGAGTCCTTGCGAACTATCGCGCAAGACCGTAAAACCTTCAGAAATCTTTTTTTGTCCGTGAGTCCCCCACAGAATTTGTCTCTCCTCAAGTTTTTCTACATCAGGATTGCGAATAGCACGCGCTTTCCAATTACCATTAACTTTCCAAAGCAAAATTTCACCGTTTTGGCCAAAAATGCGACATTGCTGCAAAGTTAAATCGCGTAGAGAGGGAGATTGAGATAGTACGGAATCGGATGTCACAAGTTGACCTTGCCTAAAATGTCCCCAAATTACCCCATCATCAGCATGAGCCAAAATATAATCAAGGTGATATTGTTTTGCTTGTTCTTCGATCCAATTTCGCAAATCGCGATCGCTTGTAAAACTCGGATTCGATAGATGTTCGCATATTTCTTGTGCTATCATGCTGTTTCGCCTCCTGAAATTTGGTTGACAAGCGTTTGAACGAAGGCTTCTAACTCGTCTGCATTGCTAACCTGAAGTTGTCCATCTATTTCAGAAATCGTCCATTCCTTTTTTCCTTCTGACTTGCAATGCGCGATCGCTGCCTGATGACCCTTTAATCTGCCCCGACCAATACTACTTTCACCTCCTATTGGGAGATCGCCTGTCCATAAATCCTTGAGTAAGAGTAAAAGTAAGCCAATTTCAGAATTGCTAGGTTTTCGTATCTCTAGATTAATGGTTAGGCTTGTTTTATCATTACCCCAAATTGGCTGCTCGTCAAACAATGCTCCATGATATGCACCTCCAGTAAAGCGATCGATCGCAATTCGGTTTTGTACTAAATTTTCTGCTCCTTTAATTTCAGCTTCCTGAACGATAATCCGACTAGCTTTAGCCGTCTTTTGGTTTTCATCAACATCACCAAATAAATCGCCAATAAGAGTTAATTCCGAATCATTTGAGACTTTTAATGTATTAATAATCCGTTCGGAACGATGGCGCAAAACCCCTGCTAAACTCGTACCAGAAATCACAGGAATTTCCTCTCCATTGCGATTTGATTTGAGATGAACGACATCAGGTGCGCGTTCTATCTTAGCTTGACCCGAGCGAATTAGTAAAGAACCTTCTAGCTTAAAAATAGCTTCAAGAGTCAAGCGATCGCGCTTATCTTCAATGTCATCTAAAGAAACACCCAAAGCTCGAACAATTGACGTTTGTTTTTCAGGTGGTTCTGAGAGAAAGCCTTGAGTCCAATGGTCAAATTCTAACCATTCACGACATTGAACGAGATCGGTTAAATCAAAGTTAAAAACTTGCCATTCTTTGACCTGACAGCGACCAAAACCTCGCTGTTTTTTCATTCCTAAGCTGATTTCGCTTTTTTCTAAGCCAGACAGCGCGATCGCTAATCCTTTTAGTAAATCATTGGCATTTGCTTGTTTATCGATTAACAACTCAAATTGAATGGGAAACTCTGTACCAGCAGCCAGCAACTCTAGATCATATTTTGCTTTATCATCAGCCGTACCAGTTTTACTGTTAATTCTCACTCCATCTCGTAGCTCCAATACAGGGATTGCGCTACTGATAGAATTGTAAATAATCAAAGGACTTTGATCGCCATCATCATCCTGACGAGTTGCACCAAAAAGAGTAGCTGCAAGATCATTTTTGAATTCCTTTTTCCCATAGCTATGCTCGTACTCTCGCAGATAATTCCGCAATGCACCTGCAATGGATGCCCCCGTTAAAAGAGCCTTTTGAGAAATACTATCTCGGAGTAGTGGCATATCTGTAGGGCTATCAGCATCACCACTTCCCAAACAGGTTGGGGATTTCAATGTCAGCAATCCCCGCACGATAATGCGACGTATAATTTCCCGTTGTTTTCGCTTTATGCGTTGATTAGATGAGGGTTTCATCTGAACCATTTTCAATTCTCCTTAGTTGCTTGTTTGGCAACCGCTATAATTAGTTTTAATGTGTACTCAGTAGCTAGTAAATCATTAACATTGACTTCAATTTCTTGATCGAGTTTTACCTCTGACACTGACTCCAGCCAATCATGAGGATTTTTGATTTTTTCTTGCAGCCAATCATAAAAAGATTTATTTGTTTGAAGTTTTGCTTTCTGAAATTGTGCTAATGCAGTTTTTGTAAGATTGTCAGAATGTAGTAAGTCATTAACAGCTTTTAAACTGGCAGGCTCAGAATTCAATCCTCTACGAGTAATGAGCATTAACCTAGAGAGTTGACTATTAGAAATCGGTAGCTTCCCATTTGTGTCACGCTTAAACTTGCTACTATCGACTTGACTTTTCAGTGCTTGTTCTAGTCTTTGACGTAAAAGTCGCTCTGCCATAAATCTAGCAAGAGGTTGAACGGTCGCACTGATAGAAGGTTGTTGCGCTCTAATAAAGAATTTTGGAAGTTTAGCATCAAATAAGTCTTTTTGATGCCAATTAATGGCGATGCGTCCGAAACCTTCATTTCTGCGATCGCCAATGCCCTGCCATTGCAATTGTTGAATTTTTTCTTCAGTGAGTTCAGCATCTTTAAACACAACAACGGTACCAGCAGCAAGAGCAGGAACTTGGGGTAAAGGTAAGCCCCACTTGCGATTAAATCCGCCAATTAGAGTGCTGCTACTAA
>NZ_JACSWA010000341.1 GCF_016888125.1 Spirulina sp. CCY15215 | reverse complement strand
ACTCGTTTAATTTTAAATAACTGTCCACAAAACCGGAAATCAGTTGCATTCGTGCTGGATCGAGGCGTAATGTTGCTAACAGTCGCAAGCATTCTACCTTGACTCTTGGCCTATCTTCGGTGGCGATATTCATTTTGGCCATAAGTGCCGATGCGACGGGATTTTGCCGATCTAAGAAATCTCGCCAATTGAGGCGATTTAACTGAATCACTCGATAGTTAAATTGCAAAACTTGAAAGTCTGGAAAGGCGATTTGATAGCGATTTGTTGCGGCTTTTTTGGGGCGATCATAGGAAAAGATAACAATGGGGTAAATAGGGAGGTTGAATTTTTCATGCAAGCGGGAACAATAGCGAAACATTCGGCGATTGAATGCTGTTTCAAAGGAGGATTGATTCTCGATATGAATCAAAAAGTAGGAGTTTTGTTTGGCAAAACGAACTTGCACAATTAAATCTGTTTCGTATTTTTCTCCTCTGGTCACATCGGTAAATACTTCTTTGTCTAAAAAGGTTACGGAGTTGCGATCGAGATATTCTCGTAATTCAGGGAAAAATAATTCGATGAATTCTACGAAAAAGACCGTTAGTAATTCTTTAAATAAGCGATCGTGGTCAATGTTTGCTTGTTTTTGCATGAATTTTACCTCTTAATTTATTCTTTTGTGTCGTAGCTTTCCTTAGATTCTGCGGCTTTAGGTGTGGTGCGATCGGGAACATCATAAAGAGGGCGATCGCTAACAATTTCTAACTGTTTGTGTTTCGGTTCTGTTGATTTTTGCTTGGGTTTAGGTTTCTGCCAATCTTCTTGATTAACATCTTGCAATTCATCTCCTTTACGACGTTTTGATGTTCGTTCTTCGCTGGTTTCTTCGGAAACAACTTCATATAAAATAGCCACTTTATCTTTTTGTGTGCCTTTTCTTAAAACTCGTCCCAAACGCTGTATATATTCCCGAATTGAACCCGTTCCTGATAAAATAATAGCAATACGAGCATCGGGAACATCTACGCCTTCATTGAGGACGTGAGAGGCAACAATAATTTTATAGGTTCCTTCTTTAAATTGCGTCAGAATTCCGTGGCGTTCTTTGACGGGTGTTTGATGGGTTAAAGCAGGAATGAGAAACTCTTGGGAAATGCGATAAACTGTTGCATTATCATTCGTAAAAATAAGGGTTCTTTCCGGATAGTGCTTGGCGATTAATTCCGCTAAAACTCGCAGTTTGCCATCGGTACAAAGAGAAATATCTTTCGCTTCTCGATGTGCTAACATTGCCCTTCTGCCCGCTTGCGATCGCGCTGAAGCCTGTACGAACAATTGCCAGCCTTTGAGACTGCTTAAACTAATATTAGATTCCCGCAAAAAAGCATTACGAATCTTCATTGAGCGATCGTAAGTTTCCCGTTCTTTGGGGGATAATTTGACTTTAATTTCAACAATTTTATGTTTTGCGAGGGCGTGTCCAGAAAGTTCTTCCGGTGTTTTACGATAGACGATCGCCCCAATTAGCCCTTCTAAGTCCCGATGGGAACCATCCGATCGCTCGGGTGTTGCTGTCAAACCCAGACGATAGGGCGCGATCGCGTATTCTGCAATAACGCGAAAAAAGTCGGTGGGTAAGTGGTGACATTCATCAAAAATCAATAAAGCGTAGCGATCGCCTAAATTTTCAGCGTGAATAGCGGCACTATTGTAAGTGGAAACCAGAAGGGGAGTGCGATCGCCAGATCCGCCTCCCAATAGTCCCAATTCCACATCAGGAAAAGCTGCCTCGAGTTGGGCGTACCATTGGTGCATTAAGTCTAAAGTCGGCACGAGAATTAAGGTACTGCGGGGGGTGGACTGCATCGCCAATTGCGCCAAATAGGTCTTTCCCGAAGCCGTCGGTAAAACAACTACCCCCTGTCGTCCCGCCATTTTCCATGCCTGTAATGCCT
Source organism: Spirulina sp. CCY15215 (assembly GCF_016888125.1). Lineage (GTDB taxonomy): Bacteria > Cyanobacteriota > Cyanobacteriia > Cyanobacteriales > Spirulinaceae > CCY15215. The sequence continues at coordinate 34,307 of NZ_JACSWA010000341.1, read as the reverse complement.
CTTGCTGGTGGGTGTATGGAGTCATTTCCACACTACTTGAGGTTAACTCCAGAGGCACAAATGCTTTAGCCTCATCGGTAAAATTTGTCCCTTCCCCTTGCAATGCTTCGATCAGGGGGCGATAGTGCATCGCGGGAATGCGGAATTTCTCTACGCGATCGTCCCAGGTTGCATACTCGATCCAGGCTTTTCCCTTGGGGGGTGGGTGCAATAATAAGGTTCCCCGATGGTAGGTTAATTTGGAAAGGCGCGGCATAGTTTGAGTAGACACGAATAGTATAAAGTTTAGTGATTTTTTCGTATCAAGCAAGAGCCAGACTTCCCGATCGCCTCAATAGCAGCCTCCAAGGCGATCGCCACGTGAGTCCAATGGGTTCCTCCTTGACAAAAAACAAGATAAGGTTCTCGCAGGGGTCCATCTGCGGAAAACTCCGATGTACTGCCGTCGATAAATGTCCCTCCAGCCATGACTAAATCGCTGGCATAGCCCGGCATTGCCGCCGGAACGGGGTCCAGATAAGAACCAATGGGAGAAACCCCTTGCAGCGCTTTACAGAAGGCAATCAGCTTATCGGCAGAACCTAATCGTATTGCTTGAATCGTATCGCGACGAGGAAGTAAAGGTTTGGGGTTAACCGGATAGCCTAACTTAGCAAAAACAGAAGCAATTAAATGACTTCCTTTCACTGCTTCTCCTACCATTTGCGGTGCTAAAAATAGTCCTTGAAATAACAAGCGATTTTGGTCGAAAGTCGCCCCTCCTTCACTACCAATTCCGGGTGCCGTCAAGCGACAGGCTGCTAGTTCCACAAGCTCCTTTTTTCCTGCAATATAGCCCCCTCCTGTGGCGATCGTTCCCCCTGGATTCTTAATCAAAGAACCCGCAATTAAATCTGCACCTACCGCCGTTGGTTCTCGTTCTTCGATAAACTCTCCATAACAGTTATCAACAAAACAAATTGTCTCAGGATTTTGTTTTTTAACTAAACGAACAATTCTGGCAATATCTTCTATAGAAAGACTTTCTCGCCAAGAATAACCGCACGATCGCTGAATTAAAACCAGTTTGGTCTTGTCCCAAATTGCTGTTTTTAAAACATCCCAATTAATTCCACCTTCTTGAGTTAATTCTAATTGACGATAACTAATGCCAAAGTCCATTAAAGAGCCTTGACCTCCTCCCCGCAGTCCGATAACTTCCTCCAAAGTATCGTAGGGTTGTCCCGTCACCGAAAGCATTTCATCTCCTGGACGCAAGACCCCAAATAATGCAGAGGCGATCGCATGGGTTCCCGAGACAAATTGTACTCGCACTATTGCCGCTTCTGCCCCCATTACCTCCGCAAAAACGCGATCGAGGGTTTCTCTTCCGAGATCCCCATGACCGTAACCGCTTACCCCAGCAAAATGATGAGTCCCAACCCGATGATTGCGAAAAGCAGTCAAAACCTTTTTAAGATTTTGCTTAACTCCTGCGTCAATTTGAGAAAATATCGGTATGAGTTCTTTTTCTGCCTCTCTCAGAACTTCTAAATCTGTCATTAATTATCATTAATTATTATTAATTATGATTTGAGATCACCAATGCCAGACTTGTTCAAAGCGATCGCAAAGTTCGGCGACTTCTCCTAGGGGAATGAGTTTAATTCCCGCAATAAACTTATCTTGAGGAAGCCCGCGATCGCGCACATCTTCGGCAACAGCATAAATGGCAATCCCTTTTTCTAACATAGCTGTTAAATCCTGATCCAATTCAGGAGGATTGGTTTGTTTCCATTCCCCAAACTGTAAGCCAGATGCGTCTTGGTTTTTCAGTAAATAATTAACAGAATTCCCTCGTAATAGTACCGAAACTTCCGCCCCTCCATTTTGAAAAATATGATTTAACCAAAGAATGGTATCATCCTGTTCTTCAATCGTTCCTCGATAAGCCGATTCGATAATGCTTAAAATTTTCATTAATTTTCTCCTTTATCGCGTGGGGATGACAAGAGTGCCATCGCTATTTTTGACAGCTTCAAGAAAGTCTTTTGGAGCCCCTCGACGGGGACCCTCAATCCAATTTCCCGCACCGCGTTCATCTACACACAAACCACAATTCACCCAATCTAAAGTGACACCTTTTTCCTCAGCCAGTTTAAAAAGTGCAGCAATCCAATCCTTTGTTAAAGGGTGATTTTCCTCTTCTAGGTTTGTTCCTTTAACAGAATTAGCGTGAGGCTTTTGATCTTTCATCGTTAAATTCACTGCCCCTTCATAGGCAAAAACCATCACATTATGACCTTGACTTAAAGCACTATGAATGATGCGTAACGCAGTAGTTGAATTAGCCGACTCGTAGGGAGAATCCATAATTGCGAGGGCAAGAGTTTTTCCAGTCATTAGTTTTCCTGATATGAATTTTAAAGGGTTTAGTGCCACATTGCTTTTGTATCGGACTGCAAACACAGTTCAACGAGGCGATCCATGTTGGCCGAATTGACACCCTCCGCCAGTGACTCGATCGCCCGTTCCTTGAGGGCAAAATCATCGGCTAGAATGGTAATGCCCAATTGTTTCAGTTCAGCAAAGCGACCGGAGTGGCGATCGCCTTTACGGGCAGGAATCACGCCATTTTGAACTAAAAATAAAGTCACGCTGTTGCCCCGAGATTGTAGATCGAGGGCAATTTGCTGCATATTCTGCCAATCTCCAGAATCGTAAGGGTCTCGGGATTCCAAAATTAAATAATGAGCCATGCTTGTCCTCTTGATATTTTAGGCATACCGCTCAAGCTAAACAGCAAAAAACGACGTTTTTCCATCATCTCGCAACCGATCGCCCTCAAAATCAAGGCTAAAAGCCAGCAAAACACCGATATTGCTTGCGGTTAGCCTCCCGATTGGGCGATCGCAATTTTAAGAAAACTTTCCAATTTTCTGATGAATTGCGATCGTCTCCATTCCCTGTTTTCGCGAAGATTCCCTCCCGTACAAAACTTTTTTGCGATTTTACTTGACCGGAGCGACAATGCCATAAACAATTAAGAATAGTATCTTTTTCGTTTCCATAGCATCTTTAATGATTCATTTCTGTTTTAGAAATCAAAATTTACTTTAGAATTAGTTGAGAATTCGTGCTTGGGAATAGCAGAAGTCTACTGTGTCGTGTCGCTTTTTTAGGTTATTGCATGACTGTTGCAACATCAAACAAACTGCCTTGGGATTGGACGACGATCATTTATATGGGAATCCTGCATCTTTTGGCGATGCTGGCTTTCCTACCAGGAAATTTTAGTTGGCAGGCTGTGGGACTCGCCCTTGTTCTCCATTGGATTACGGGAGGATTAGGAATTACGTTAGGATTTCATCGTTTGCTTACCCATCGCAGTTTTGAGACTCCAAAATGGTTGGAGTATTTTTTTGCGCTTTGCGGAACTTTGGCTTGTCAAGGAGGTGTAGTTAAATGGGTCGGATTGCACCGAATTCACCATAAATATTCTGATACCTCTTCAGATCCCCATGATTCCAATGCGGGTTTTTGGTGGAGTCACATGGATTGGATGCTTCATGATATCCCTGCCGATCAAGATATTCCTCGTTATACCCAAGATCTTGACGATCCCGTGTACCGATTTTTAAATAATGCGTTCATTCCCCTTCAGATTGTTTTGGGTTTGTTGTTGTATTGGTGGGGAGGTTGGTCTTTTGTCATTTGGGGTATTTTTGCCCGTTTGGTTATCGTCTTTCACTGTACTTGGTTTGTTAATAGTGCTACTCATATGTTCGGTTATCGCACCTTTGACTCTAACGATGCCTCTCGGAATTGCTGGTGGGTTGCTTTAGTGACTTATGGTGAAGGTTGGCATAACAATCATCACGCTTATCAGTATTCTGCCCGTCACGGGTTGAAATGGTGGGAAATCGATCTGACTTGGATGACGATTCGCTTATTACAAATTGTAGGTTTGGCTAAAAATGTCAAACTGGTTCCAGAAGTTGCTTTGGCGAAGATTGGCGATCGCGCATCATCCTAGTTAGTTCTAGTTAGTTCTAAAGGCTGAGTGTATTCCTCACCAAACTGAAAAAGAAAAAGGAGGTATTAACGATCGCAGGGTCTAGATTAAAGACTGTTTTCCAAGAACTAGGGGTCAAAATTTTGATCGAAATTGACCCCAATACGGTAAGACACCGCGATCGCCTCTATTTCCTCAAAAAGACAAAAAAGAAGTTTATTGGTGGCCTGAATTTATTTATTTTCCTAAATGTCGAGAAGCCATTTGCATAGCATCGGCAATATCAACGTCTCCGTCTCCGTCGGCATCCAGAAACGCATTGAGAACAGAATTGGTGTTTTGGGGATTGCTCATATCGGTTCCAGATTGGAGAAATTGCAAAACCAGAGGCACTAAACTCGGCAACATAGATTGAATCATATTGGCAGATAAACCCGTTTTCTTTTCGACTTCTGCGGCAATTTGTTCAACTTGCGGGTGACTAAACAATATCTGTACGACCTGGGGACTGGGACTCGTACCGCTAAATTGATTGACAATTGCTTGGGCATTTGCTTCTCCCTCGTTATTTTGCTTCTCCTGCAAACTCGATCGCACGTATTTGCCAACAATAGACATGGCAGATTGTAGGTTTTCTGGGTTAGCTTGAGTCCCTTGGCTGAGACTTTGCACTGTATTGAGAATTGCCCCGATACCGTCGGGACTGGCAGCGCGATCGGGACTATCAAGCGCCCCGATAATAGCGTTAAATAAGCTCATGGCAATTTAATTTAATTATTGATTATTCCATATTGTAAAGTATTACAGCAGTGGAGAGAGAGAGAAAGCGAGCTTCACTCTTTTATCACTCACACCTCTTCTCGAAAACGTTGAATTAACTCCTCGCAAGACAACTGTAGAAGTAGGGGGGTAAATTCTTCCGAAGACAGTTTCATAATGGGTTCAATAATCGCGGCAAGTTCGTCATCGATCGCCCCAAAGCGAACCCGGAAGATATTTTCAATTAAACGGCGAGTGGCCTCCTTCTCTCCCTCTCCTCGGCCTTCTTCTTTTCCTTGTTGAAGTCCTTGTTGAAGACCTTGTTGAAGCCCTTGTTGAAGTCCTTGTTGAAGGAATTCTGCCATTGCTTCTTGGCGAATTTCTTGGCGAATTTCTTGACGAACTTCTGCCATTGCTTCTTCATACATTTGGGTCAAAGTCATAATTAACTCCTTATCATCGCGATCTAAATCTCGTTCTCGATTCTGTCGTTTGGTTAACAGAGCAATAAGTTCTCGTACTAATTTTATAACATTTTCCCGCAGGTGGTTTTCCTTTGGCAGGGCTTCGAGTTCTTTGACCGCTTGCTTTTGAACATTTCCCCGTCCCAATAGTCGCAACCACAAGGTTTCTGTTGTTTTCGGGAGTTGGTGAATCACCACAATTGCGGTGTTCCAGCTTGTACTCAGATAGTAGATCCCTTGTTCATCTTTTTTTGAGGAAGCTACAGCCGAGAAACTGTGCAGAAAACTGAGGGAAGCGGTAGGAGTGAGTATCCACAATTTCGGGATTTCGCGATCGCCTATTGGGATTTTGGTGCGATTTTCCTCACGTTCTAATTCTGCCAGTAGGACGAACAATTTCATCATACAAGTGCGAACATCATTTTGAGTAATGGGATTGCGGAATGGTTCAAAAAGGGCGGGAGTTGCGGTTAATCGTCCAAGTAAGCCCAAGTTTTGGCGGCGTTTGGGGTTGGAGGAGGAAGGAGTAAACAAAACGTCGATTTGGCGACCTTCTGGGTGAATATCTTTGCTAGTTTCGACGATACCGAGGGGAGAAAGAAGTTCACTGAGGTATTGTTTGGCGAATTGGTCATGGAGAAAACGAGTCACGGGTTAATGAATAATTATTCAATGTTTATAGCATATCAGGAGAGGCGCGATCGCTTCGATTCTCCTAAATCCCCCTCCCGTCCCCTTTAATAAGCCAGATAAAATGCGATCGACTTGACAGAGGCTAGAGGAATTTAGTTTAATACTTAAGTCCAAATTGTATGGTTCGCTCGTGTCTAGTTTAACAGAACCCTATCGTGGCAGGGTACAAGCTCAAGGAGATGATATTCAGCAGAAGGGGGGCTATAGTCATTCTTGGGCGCAACAAAAACCTGTTACAGACCAAGAAGGTTTATCATTTCTTGATACAATAGAAGAACAATGTACAGAGTCCCAAAAAGCAGAACGTAAGAAGGCTTTTCGTAAAGCGAGACGTTTTGTTAAGAACGCCAGCAAGCAAGGGGGAGTCGGACCAGAATCACAACCTCATTCATTTTGCGATCCTAAGTGTAAAGTTGCCAACGCCCGTGTTGACATTGAAATTCGGAGTGGTCTTACCTTTGTTCCTGTAAATCAAGAAAAATGACAACAATCTTGACCAAAGTACAACAATATTTAAACTCTGACAATATGGACAGAGCGAGGGAAGAAGTTGTCAAAATTCTTGGCGATCTCACCAAAGTTGATGTGAATGTTCGAGATTTCGCTGCATTGCTGGTATTAGGATCGCAAAAAGATTTAGAAATCGGTTTAGGAGTCTTGGGACGGGAACTGCTAAAACCGGATATCTCTATTAATAATGAGGTGATTTGGTTATTCCTGGCCGCAGTTTTATCTCGCTCTAATATTACGCCTGATAGTCCATCGAGAATCAGTTTTCTTGGACTGGTTTCTTGTGTAGAAGATTGGGAATTACCGATTTTTGCTTTACTGACTCCTGCACTAGACTCATTTTTGAAGGTAAGTCTGTCTTCAGGAAATGTTTTAATTGCTGAACAGACTCTAGATTTTCTGGCAACTTGGGGAGATAACTATGCTAAAGCACCTCATCTTAAAAAACAACTGAAAAATCTTAAATCTCTTACAGATACTGTATTAGAACAGGTTGACAATCTAGAGTTACAAGAGGAATGGCAGGAAGAACTAGAGACATTTTTTAAAAGAGCAAAAAAAACTCAATATGCTGATGATAATATTTGGTCTGCGGGAGGAAATTTACTTCAAAAAATATACAATACTCAAGTTTTGGATCGCGATCTAAAAAATGGCAATCATGCTCGAGTCAAGGAGAATATACAGCGATTAATCACTTCATCTCTGGCGGCAATAGGACAAATTTTAGATAGTAAGAGTTTATCTGCCGTTGTTCGGATTGATAATGCCGATGATAACAATTTTTGGAATATTAGAGCAAGTATAATTGATAGAGTAGAGAGATTCTTTCAAGAAATTGTCGATGAAAATGATATAAAGAAACTCCTTAGATTTAGACCTGTATGGTCTTTTCCTGGGTCATGGACAGTTATTCTTCATATTCCATTAGGTGAAAATCAATCTGAATTCCTTGCAAATGCGATCGCATCTCTGTCTAATATAAAATATGTAGATAATGCTCAAGAATCTTTAGTCGTCAATAGTTGGCGAGATTGTGTCAATAATCTCAAAGAAGATAATCTTAGAGTAGATATAGCTGTTTCTTCTAATAATCCAGAATTACATATTATTAGAAGTATCTCTACCGAAGATGTCCCTATCAGTGAAGATGTTACACCACAAATTAGGGTTTTATCTCGTGATATCCCTCAAGCAAACGATCTTAAACGAGTGATAGAACTCGCATCGATCTTTATTCAAAATCCTTCATCTTTATCAACTGTACGACAACAGTTTTTAGAAATATTTGGAATTGCTCCTAGACAATTTTCCTACTATCGAAGAGCCGTAGAAATTCTGGGTCTTGTAGATGAACGGGAACGACCAACAACGGCAGGTCGTGTTCTTCATCGTTTATCAGAAACAGAAAAAATAGGCTTCTTGGCACATCAATTTATATCCTCAAAAGTTGGTTGGGCATGGTTAAATTGGCAAAATGTTAATACTCTTGCAGAAATTGAACCAGAAGGAGCATCTAAGTTTGTCAAGGAAGTTTGTCCTTCCCTGTCAGACGAAACTGGAAAACGACGCGCTGACACACTAAAATCTTGGCTTAAGGCTTTTACAACAGAAAAAAGTAATATCTAATGAGTCATGTAGGGGTTTATTGCAGAAAACCTTCCTTTGTGAATCCCTCTCGTAGTGCGATCGCCTCTCTTCATTTTCTTAAACCAGCGATCGCACCGCTTTTCCTTTTTTTTCATATCGCGATCGCCACTCTCTGGTGTTGCGAATAATGGGGAAAGCATAACAGAAGAGGATTGATAATTAAGAATCAATGATTGATAATTGATCGTTGATAATCGATCGTTGATAATTAATATGGCAGATTGGCAACAGGTAGACGGCGGCGTAACAGCCCCCAAAGGATATACCGCAGCAGGAATTACCGCCGGGTTAAAACCTTCTGGGGCAAAAGATTTAGCACTGATCGTCTCGGAAACAGAAGCGATCGCAGCCGGAGTTTTTACACAATCTGTTGTCCGGGCAGCTTGTGTGGACTATTGCCGTAAGGTATTACAAAAGAAAGCCGTTGCGCGGGCAATTCTCTGTAATGCGGGACAGGCTAATGCTGCTACGGGAGAACAGGGTTTGCAGGATGCCCTTGAAACCGCCCGTTTAATTGGTGAGAACTTAAACATTGACCCCAATAGTGTTTTGTTAGCTTCCACGGGAGTGATCGGCCAGCGCATGAAAATGGAGGCATTTCGCACGGGAATTCCTAAGTTAGTATCGGCGCTATCTCCCACAGGTGGAGAAGATACGGCTAAGGCGATCGTGACTACGGATTTAGTGACTAAATCTATTGCTTTAGAAACGACTTTTGGCGATCGCCCCGTGCGGATCGGGGGTATTTCCAAGGGATCGGGAATGATTCACCCCAACATGGCCACCATGCTGGCTTTTGTGACTTGCGATGCCTTGGTTTCCTCTGAACTTTGGCAGCAAATGCTCCGTCGTGCCGCCGATAAGAGTTTTAATCAAATTACTGTCGATGGGGACAGCAGCACCAACGATACTCTGCTTGCCCTCACTAACGGTCAATCTCGTACTCCGGCGATTCGGGAAATGGGACCTGATGCGGAAAAACTGGAAGCAATGCTCACAGAAGTCTGTCAGTATTTAGCTAAGGCGATCGCCCGAGATGGAGAAGGTGCGACTTGTTTAATCGAAGTACAAGTTTCCGGTGCGCCTAATGATGCCGATGCGCGACAAGTGGCTAAAACCGTTGCTGGCTCATCTTTAGTCAAATCAGCTATCTTCGGCCGCGATCCCAACTGGGGACGCATTGCTGGAGCCGCAGGACGGGCGGGGGTCAATTTCGATCAAGATCGCCTCACGATTAAATTAGGGGAGTTTCTGCTCATGGAAGAGGGGCAACCGTTGCCTTTTGACCGACAAGGTGCCAGCAATTATATGAAAGAAATTGCCGCAAAATCTTCGGGGACGACGGAAACGGGGAAATTAATTCAACATTTGGACAATCCCTTAATTATTGCTGTCAATCTGGGCATGGGTTCGGGAATCGGCAAGGCTTGGGGCTGCGATCTCAGTTACGATTACGTCAAAATTAATGCCGAATATACAACTTAGTTAGTCCTATTTTTCGATAAAATTTCGATAAAATTAGGACTTATGCAGCTAGAGAGCGAGACGCTCCCACTACTGTATTCTATCGTTATGGTAGTGCGGGCATTCTGCCCGCTAATGCGTAAGTCCTAAAAATACCAAAAATCAATTCAACACTACAATCTTGTCAAATTAATCCTATGCCTCTTTCTCAGGCTAAACCTGCCTTCCTTGTCCTTGCTGATGGCACCATCTATCAGGGCTTTGCTTTTGGTGCATCCGGCACCGCAATGGGCGAAGTTGTCTTTAATACAGGCATGAGCGGTTATCAAGAAGTTTTAACCGACCCTAGCTATTGCGGTCAACTCATTGTTTTCACTTATCCTGAATTGGGAAATACTGGGGTTAACCCAGAGGATGAGGAATCCGATCGCCCCCAAATCAAAGCCGCGATCGCCCGCAATATTTGTCAGCGTCCCAGCAATTGGCGATCGGTTCAATCTCTACCGGACTATCTCAAGCAGTATAATATTCCGGGAATTTATGGCATTGATACCCGTGCCTTAACTCGAAAAATTCGTTCCACGGGGGCCATGAATGGCATCCTGTCTACCGAACTTCTCGATACGGAAGAACTCCTGCGTCGAGTCCAATCTGCCCCCAGTATGGCAGGTTTGAATTTAGTGAAGGAAGTCACGGCAAAAGCCCCCTACCAGTGGAGTGAGACCACTCCGGAGGCTTGGGAATTTGCCGCTAGTGCAGAAGATACCGCAGCACCCCCCCTAAAAGTCGTGGCTGTTGATTTTGGGGTTAAACGCAATATCCTCAAGCGACTCGCGAGTTATGGCTGTCAAGTGACGGTAATTCCTGCGAGTACACCCCCCGAGGAAATTCTGTCCCTCGATCCCGATGGTATTTTCCTCTCTAATGGTCCTGGAGACCCTTCTGCGGTACAAGAAGGCATTGCTACGGTTAAAGTCTTGCAGGAAAGTCAGAAACCCATATTTGGGATTTGTATGGGACACCAAATTCTCGGTTTATCTCTGGGGGCAGAAACCTTTAAACTCAAATTCGGGCATCGCGGTTTAAATCAACCGTGTGGTTTGGATCGGCAGGTGGAAATTACGAGCCAAAATCACGGTTTTGCTGTTACAGCAGAATCTTTGGGGGATGATGTTGAAATTACGCATTTTAATCTCAATGACAAAACCGTAGCGGGTTTGCGCCATAAAACCTTACCCTTTTTCTCGGTACAGTATCACCCCGAAGCCAGCCCAGGTCCCCACGATGCGGATTATTTGTTTAAGCAATTTGTACAACTAATGCGGGACCATAAGAAGTAACGCGATCGCCCCTACACTTCATCGAGAGAGTCAAGCAGTAGGGGCTTTTTCCCCTCTCATTATTCATCATTCTGCTAAAATTCCCCCCAAACCGGGGCAATAATGGCTATACTAGACCATTGAATTCTTACCCTACAGTGAAGTGAGGAGGCCGCTATTCCAGAGCAACTGAATCTAACCGTGAGCTTAAGAGGCACGCGGGAAATTAAGAAAAACTATCAAATCTTCCGGCTAACCGGGTTACTCGATGCCTTTTCGGAGCCTACCTTTCGGAAAGTTCTGGGCAATCATATCGACGAAGGTCCCCATAATATCATTTTAGTTTTATCCCAAATTGATTTTGTGGATAGTTCTGGTTTGGGTGCTTTAGTCCAATTGGTCAAAAAAGCGCAAACAGCAGGTGGAAGTTTACAAATCGTGACTAATGCGCGAGTTACGCAAACGGTTAAACTCGTGCGTTTGGAGAAGTTTCTTTCACTCCAAGAGAGTTTAGATGCTGCTATTGCCAATATAGAAAAGTCAGGTAAGGCAGAATAATCGGGGCTTTTCAATTTGGGGAGTCCCTTTTCTTACGATCGCACTACTGTTGGGAGTTAAGTCAAACTTTTGGAAGATCCGTCAGCAGATGATTTAAGCAAATCTAAACCGATTGAAGATTGGCAGGGCGATCGCTTGCAGTCAATGCGCGATCGGGTTGATTTTCCTTTTCAGATCGAGCGTTTATCTCCTGCGGCTTTAGCTTATTTGGGAGACTCGGTTTATGAGCTTTACGTGAGAACTTGTTTTTTGCTGCCGCCCCGACGAATTTCAGATTATCACGATCGCGTTGTGGCAATTGTTCGCGCTGAGGGTCAGGCTAAACAATTGCGATCGCTCCTCCCTCATTTAACGGAATCAGAAAAAGAGATATTACGTCAGGGTCGCAATGCTGTTAATCGCAAGCCCCAACGTCTCGATGCAGAGATTTATCAACAAGCGACGAGTTGGGAAACTTTAATTGGTTATTTATATCTCACAAATATTCAGCGATTGCACGAACTCTTTTCTCTCCTCAAATTTGATTAAAAGTTTTGTCAACAATTGCATAAATAGCATCTTCTCCTTCTAAGACCTTATATAGTTAATATAGTTATATAGAAAGATTTGCTTTCTTTGGGAGGGGCTGGCTAGTTCTTTTGTTCTTTTGTAAAATTCTGTAAACAACTGCATAAAATAGCATCTTCTCCTTCCAAGAACTAAATAGAACGTTAATACGTTTTTTGAAACTGTTTGTTTAAAACAAAGGTTCTATATTTGAGGAGGTGAGAATAATGGGAGTGATTTACATTGGCGATCGCGAAACAGGGAAAACTTCTCTGGCCATGGAACTCGCAAACCCAAACAGTCACTATGTTAAAGTCACTCATCCAGATTATGAAAATCTCAAAGTGATGCTTTATGATGACGCTGAAGGTCGCACTAAAGCAACAGACGCAAGCCAAGCACTTTACGATCGCGCTTTAGAAATTCAAGTCGAATTGCCAACAGGGAAAAAAGAGATTTTATTAGAGTGGCTTGATACCCCCGGTGAAATCTGGCGAACCCGATGGCAGCAGGCAGATGAGAATCAACCTGAATGGCAAAAATTTCTCGGTAGCATAGTTGACAGCGAGGGGATTCTTTTAGTTGTTCCTCCCTATCGAGAGATTATCTCGGGGGCAAATCGCGAAGACTATATTACCCAACAACAATGGTGCAATCGCTTTGAAAGATGGGTTAAATTTTTCCGGCAAGATTGTCCTAAAGTTCGCCATCTCGTTCTTTGTTTGAATAAAGCCGATCTTTTTTGTGATGTGAATAAAGAAGCATCTCGTTTGGAGTATAGTCCCAATCGTTCTCCGATGACATGGCAAAAACGAAATGCTTATGTGATGCAGCGCTATTTCCGACCGATTCAGACTCAAATTGAACATCTAAATAAGAATATTTCTGGATTGGCAATTCGCTGTTTTATTACCAGTATTCATAATCGCAAACTACTGGAACTGCCTTGGATTTATCTGGGAAGTTTTTTAGCTGATTAAAAGGAGAAAATTATGGGAAATATTTGCGTTATTGGTCCGCGTGCTTCGGGTAAAACAACCTACTTGGCTGCTTTGGCTTATAAGCGAATGACCATCGGCAAATCTAAGCAATTTAATATTATTCCCTTGAATGATGATTCGCGGGAAATTGCTGAAAAAGCAGAAAATATTATCTGTCAAGGGGAATCTTTTGAACCAACGCGAGTTGAGTCCGTAGATACTTTGCCTGATTATTCCTTCAAAATTGCCGTTAAAAAATTTCCCCGTATTAAAGAAGAATCCTTTCAATTAGTGTTTAAGGATTATCCTGGGGAAGTCTTCGAGAAAATCGCTGAATCTGATGCAGGTGATGCCATTCAAGAGGAATTTATCGAAGAGTGTTTTCGCAAAGATGTTGAAGGCTGTTTAATCCTTTTTTCCGACTGGATTAAAGGAACAGATAACCATTACAACCGCATTATCAACCGCTTTTTAGAATTAATGGATTCTCACGATCGCGCCAAAGATTTGCGACTGGCTGTAGCTATGAGTAAGTGTGAACGAGGGGAACTGTGGTCGGGACGACTCGATCCCGAAACCGACCTATTTAATCGACATCTCCCCATGACAACAGCAACGTTGCGAGAAAAAGTAACTCCGAAAAATATTCGCTTTTATGCCATTTCCACCTTTGGGGTATTGCGACGAAACGACCCTCGACCCAATCGCATCGACGAACAGGGAAAATCCGGTCAAGCCTCGGTGTTACGGGAGATTCCGCGATGGCAACCTTACAACATAATAGCTCCTCTCTATTGGCTCAATAAAGGATAAAAGTGATGATTTTAGATTGGTTGAAGAACCGAAAAAACAAAAATGAGGATGTGCCGACTCTCTTTGATGCGAATGCAACATTGCGGGTCATCGGCGATCGCGCTTCGGGGAAAACGGCTTATATGGCTTCTCTGGCCTACTGGCCGAATGCCGATTCTAACAGTCCGGTGCAGGATATCTCCCCTGTGAATGATGACGCGCAGGAACTGATTAATCAAGCGAGGAATATTTTAGAACAGGGTTTGGAATTGCCTCCAACCGACCTCAATGCCAGTGCTGAGGATGTCAAAGACTATCTCCTCAGTATTGCTGTGAAAAATCAAATGTCCCTCACTTCTGCTAAAGCGGCATTATTTCCCAAAATTCTCAAATTGACCATTGGCTGTAAAGACTATGCTGGGGAGTTTTTTGCCGATTTAGTTCACAAAAGTAAAGATGCCAAATTGCAAAGTTACCTCGAAGATTGTCGAGAAGCAACGGGGTTAATGTTTTTGGTGGATGGAACTGCACCGCGCAAGGATATGGATTATGCGAGGGGGTTAGATAAGTTTCTGGGGGCGTTAGATGCCGTGGATGGGGGGGGAAAGATGAAGCGCATCGCTTTAGTTGTGACTAAGTGCGAAATTGAGCAGTTATGGGTTAATCGTCACGATCCGAGGAAAATTGCCGAGGCACGTTTTCCTCAAACTTGTCACAAGTTAGCCGGTTGGGCGAGTTTGGGGTCTGGGACGGTGGAATATTTCACCACTTCTGCTTTTGGGGTATTGGGTCGGGAGTTTCCCCAGCCTAACTCAAAGAAGTTAACCCGCGATCGCCAAGGGACGACTTCAGTGATTAAAGACCCGAAGCGATGGCGGCCTTTTGGCTTAGTTGCGCCGATTTACTGGCTTTGTACCGGCGATCGCTATCGGGAGTTGGAACGGGGATAATTCAATATTCACAATTTACAGTTCAAAAATGAGGGCAATGCTACAAATTCACGAATTTAGTACAGGAATTCAGGTCGAAGGAACACCGGATGGAGGATGGGTGTCGAAGGGCTTTACGGGAGATTATATGAATCGAACTCTCCCAACGATTCCTTCTGGGGTGCGGGATGCCATTACCAATCGCGAGTTTGCGGTGGCGGAGGGTGCCTACGGTAGCGATCCGGCGATTATCGGGCGGGAAGTATCTGGGTATGGGGAAGAATGGTCAGTTGTGGCGGTGGTCACAAAAGGGAAAGACGATCGCGGTCGCAGCGCTTCTATGTATCGTTATTTTCTCTCACAAGGACGAGGCAAATTGGAGATAATTTTGGCTTGGATGAATGGGGAGAAACAGCAGGGACGCGGGATTGTTTTCGATCCTTTCAATTCTAAGCGGGAGGGACAGCCTAATCTCTATCAAGCTAAAAGCCGGACGGGGTTTCAGTTGCGGGAGGATTTGCGGGGGTTAATGTCGGGATCGGCACCGGCGATCGTGCCTTGTCAACAACCTTGTGCGCCTTTAAGTCTCAATGAGATGGCGAAACAAATGGCGCATCGTAATGGAGGGGCGATCGCCTGGGCATTTAAGGTAGAGGCGTTGGAACAACCGAGAATGTTCCAAGCAATTCAACCGGGAAGCGATCGCGCTGAGGAGTTATTACGCCGTACTTTGGCTTCACAACCGCGTTTGACGACTCCTATCGCGGGGGAACAGGCGATTAAAAATGCGGTGAAGGGGTTGATGCGGAAGGTGAAACCGGAGAGTTTGCTTGCCCTTGATAATGCTTTAAGTAACTCTGCGATCGATGAGAGGTTTTGGCGAGAGATTTTTGACGGACAGGGGGCAAGTAAGGCAATCTCTCAGGGCTTGTATAGCGACCAAATGGTGAAGTTACTGACCTTGCGGGGGGCGATTTTACCTCAGACTTTGCCGGAGTTTGTCGGCTGGATGGGGTCGCGATCGGGCAAGCAGGATGAACATTGGACTATTTGTGCTGAGTTTCAAAGTGAGATTTTGCGTGAGTCCAATCAACTCTTGCAATTGAATAGTTTCAGGGAGCAGGTTTTGGCGGGGGCGCGATCGCTCATTCCTCGGGTCATTAATAAGCCAGAATTAGTTTCGTATGTTGCTTGGTTTTTGCATCCAAATCATGGGATTTGGGGATATTGGTACAGACAGCAAGTGCGAGAGGAAATTAACAATGACTTAAGTTTAATGAATCGTTTTGTCAGACAAAGAAACACTAATTTAGATTTTCAAACGACTGAGAATCTAAACTGGAAAAAGCTATTAGAAGATATTGCTATATTTTGGCAAGGTCATCCTCGCCCTCGCAAACAATTTGAGTCTTTAGCTGACTTGTTTTCTCAAATTGGGACGTTAGAGATGTCAGCATTATTTCATCATATTAGTTTTGGTGAAGTACCGGGAAATATTTTCGATCAACTCTGTCCTACTCATTGGGATTATGCTATTTATGGTATCAAAGTCAAACGGCAAGTTACTCCCATTGAATCTTTAGCTTATTTCTTATTAGACATAGGAGCAATTGACATGAAAATGATGTTTGTTTTGCCTTTACTAGCGATTAGTTTAACTGGTGGAGTCTTGTTGGGTAATACTGTCTTGGACTTAGAAGAAAAACCAGATTCAACTCAATCAAGTCAAAATTCAGGAACTGAGGATTCTTCTTCAACTCCTTCTAAGACACCACCTGAGTCTCCTTCTAGCCCAACAAATTTTGCTTCAACTCCTACACCAAATGACAAAGACTCTGCGGATAGTCCAACGCAATTTAAAAAGACTAGTGAAGCTATTCAAAAGATAGCTAACGATCTTACAAGTTATTCTAAAGGAACGCATTCTGTAGAAATTATTCAACAAGAAATCATAAAAATTTTAGGGTTTGCCCCATCAGAAAATCTGAGTTTAAAAAGTCTAGATTCTCCCGATCCTAATGTGGCAAAACAATGGGTCAATGCTATTGAAGACTATCAACAAAGAAAAACACTTAAAGTTGATGGAGTAATTAATGTAGATGGAAGAACTAGCAAGATGCTGAAATGTGATGTTGCACAAAATTTAAAAATTGTAGTACAAGATTGTCAAGCAGTAACTCAACCTAGTACATATCAAAATGGAACTCCGATCTCTGTTCCTCCTGCAGTTGAAAATATACCTTAATAAATACAATAAAATGCGAACCTATCTCTATGTCCTAGCTGGAATAACCTCAGCCTTAATCGGTTGGAACATCGGTCAACTGTTCCTTACCGATATGGGGATTTTAAAAACCGTTCCTGAAGTCGTTCTTTTTCCTTGTATTGCTATTTCTCTCGCGGTGGGAATGGTACTCAATGAAATTTTTGTCAGCAGTCCTACTCGTCCTAAATTGTGCTTTCGTAAAGCTAAAATTCCTCTACTCATTGCTTTAGGGTTGGGACTTGTAGCGGGACTGGTTTCTGGAGGTATTTCTCAAATTCTTTTTCATCCTGCCATTCGCGTTCCAACTCCCATAGTTCGCTCTTTAGGATGGCTATTTATTGGCAGTTCTGTCGGCGTTGCAGAGGGGTTAACATGGCGCTGGCAAACCATTGAAGCTGGGGATAAAAAACGCTTTCAAAAGCGTCTCAAACTCAGTATTTTTGCTGCTAGTAGTGCCAGTTTAGCTGCCGCAATTCTCTTTGAATTAATTCGTATTCCCCTCGGAGAAATGCCCAAGGAATTTAGAGGTGCAGAAGACCCGATTGGCTTTTTAATTCTCGGACTGCTGTTGGGATTAGCCTTTAGTATTTCTAATTCTCCCAGTTATATGGCTGCTCTCAGAGCCGGTACTGGATTTGAATACAAAGGAGACATTTATGATAATATCGATCCTTATGCCACAGTGGAAAGCAAACTCTATCCTCAGATTGAAAAACCTCTGCTTAAATTTGTCAGTAACAGCGAGACAGATTGGATTGAAGAAGGGCTTTCGATTCAACTCCCAGAAAGCGGAAAACTTAGAATTGGTTCTTCTCCTAAAGCCAATATTCGTATTCCCGATCTTCCTCTTCATGCTGCCGATATTGACTTATACAGTCGGGAAACAATTCTAACACCAAATTCTCGCTTTTTTTACACCATTGAAGTCAATGGCGATCGCCTATCTTCCAAAACTCCCATTTATTTAAAGCACAATTATGTCCTTACTTTTAGCGCTAAAACCGATGAATTTGACAATGAAGCACCGATTTACCGATTTGTTTACTATAACCGCTTCCTCGATCCGCAGGCTTAAGTTACTCTCGTTTCTTGGCTCTGTTTTAGGCTCTTTCTTTCTCCTGGCAGTTTTTATGACTCCGAGTTGGGGACAAGCGCAGGAAGCAGAAATTGTTGGCACTCCGGAAACAGAGGAAGATCGCGTAACTTTGCGAGTTAAAGTGAAGCGAGCGGATGGCAGACCTATTATTACCTTAGATGAGCGAGATTTTGCTTTGGAGGTAGATGGAGAAGCTGTGGAAATTGAGGAATGGGAGAGTGCAGAAGATGCGACTCCTCCTCCTGCTTGGGTCATCGTTTTACTGGATTTTAGCGGCAGTATGAAGGGAAAGGATAGTCGGGGTAAAACCAAGTATGAAGGGGCAATTAATGCCATTAAAGCCTTTATCGATCGCTCTGCGGAAAGTGGTGGAGATATTCAGATGGCGATCGTGCCGTTTGGGGAACCGGGGGATAGTTGTCCGGTGGATAAAATTCCACCTGTTAATAGTAAGACTTTAGATCGCTTTTTTCCGGCGGGAGACTTTAAGTTACAGAACTATTTGGAGACTTTAGGGAAACGCACTCCTTGTGCCTCTACAAATCTCTATGAACCTCTCAACCGCACTGTTCGTTTTTTAGCCAATAAAAAAGATACTCGTTTTCATCCTTCTGAAGAGTCTAAGATTACTCAACCTCGTCTTTCTGTCATTCTTCTTTCTGATGGCTATCACAACAAAGCGGAGACGGAACAAGAGGATTTTGAAACCCTACAATATCTACTGGAAAAAAATGAAGATATTGTGGTGCATACTTTGGGTTATGGGTTAACTCCAGAACAGTTAGGAAAACAGTATGGTTTGGGAAGATCTGCAACGCGAAAAGATTTGGGAGAAGGAAATGGAAAGGTTCCTTTTGAGGAATTTGTAGACAAGGATCGCTTGGCAGAAATTGCCGATATGACGGGAGGAGTGGCTGAGTTTTCTGGGGAGGAAGAATCGGTTGCAGAAGCGTTGCAATTGTTTTTCAACAGTTTGTTGGAATATCAATTGGTTTACGTTACTCCCCATGCACAACGGGGATCGAAACATGAGGTAAAGGCGATCGTAGAAAACAAGGTAGAGTCTCCTCTTTCTGGATATGCGATCGCGGTTTTTGGTCGTTCTTTACCTGCACAAGTTCGCTTGGCCATGATGGGGACTATTTTCCTCGTTGTCGGGTTAGGAGGTGTTCTTCCTTTTTGGCTTTGGGGAAAGAAGTTAAAGGAAGACGCGGAGAGTTAAATTGGCAATTATAAAAGTAGGTAAAATTATGAATTTCGCAACTTTTACAAAGATTAAACAATATCTTCTCTTGCTGGCGATCGCCTTGCTGGGTTGGGGATGTAGCAACATGGAGGACAAGGATATTTCTTCTGTCAGCGATGAATGTCCGAAGACTCCAGAAATTGTTCTCAAATCCGAGAATGTGCAAGCGATCGATTTGAGTTCAGAAGAAATGATTATGTCTGGAAATGTCAGTCGTCGCAAACACAAAGCATATCGTTTTGAAGCTAAAGCTGGCGATCGGTTTAATTATGAAACTCAACAGGATATTTGTCTTTGGTTTTACAATCCTGAGAATGAACTTTTAGAGGAGACAAAGTTCGAGCAGGATGGCAATTATATCGTACAAATTTCTGTTCCTCAAGGATCGGCAACATTTGAACTCGCTATGAGTTTAAACAATGAGGAAAATATTTCTTCTCCTATTGCCAAACCGTCACCCAGTAGTACAACAATCTCAAATAATTCTCCACCTCAAAATAATATTACGATTTCAAGTAATTCTCCACCACAAAATAGTTCGTCTTCGATCGCTCGAACCGATCCTAAAGAGTCCATAAAAAAATACTATTCTTATATCAATAATGAAGAGTATCCTTTGGCTTGGGAAATGCTAACTAATTTTCACCAACAAGACAAAAAACTGCACCCAAATGGTTACAATTCTTATTACGATTGGTGGATAAAAGTTGCTAGAGTAGATATTAAAGATATTAAGACAGTAGAAGTTCTTGCCAATACAGCAGAAGTCGATATTTGGTATAACTATTATATGAAACGAGGTAATACTCTCACTAATTCACTTCGTTTCTTTCTCGATTGGAATGAAAGTCGAGAGCAATGGCAAATTGCAAAAGTTAAAGTAAAATAATAATCTATTTGTAATAGATAGTTTAACTATGAAACGATTACTGTTCGCTATTTCTTTACTTATATTGAGCGGATGTTCGAGTTCATCCGATCGCGGCTCAAATTCTGCATCTCATCAAAGTCAAAAAGCATCAGAAGAGTGTCCTACCGAACCACAAGTTGTTTTACAAAAAGATGCTGTCGAATCCATCAATTTAACGGAAACTATGACTACTCAATCGGGAATTGCTAAAAAGAATAAATCTCTAGGATATCGCTTTGAAGCAGAAGCCAAACAAAGGTTTGACTATCAAACGGAACAAGAGATTTGTGTTTGGCTATATACACCAGATATGACGTTATTAAATAGCGGGGAATTACCCCAGGATGGTTCGTATATCGTACAAATTACCGCACCTAGCGGATCGGCAACTTTCGATCTTGCAATGGGGTTGGATGTGAAAAAATCGGCATCTCAACCATCTCCTACACCTCAACCTTCTTCTCCTCAGTCAGTTTCGTCTTCACCTTCTATTGCGATCGTTCCTGCTTCTCCTAATAATCCACCAACAATTCAGAGAACTTCTCCCACAGAATTTATTAAAAATCACTATATTTCCTTGAGTCAGCGTCAATACCAAGCAACGTGGAACAGACTTACTCCTAACTTTCAAAAGGTGGCTAAAGGCTATACGGAATATGTGAACTGGTGGCAAAAAGTGCGGGAGATTCAAATTGGGGAGATTCGCTTAATTGATATGGATGAGGGGAGTGCGATCGTGGATGCGAATTTACGCTATGTCATGCACACTGGCAAATCTTTTCCAGATTCCAATCGCAGAATTTATTTAATTTGGAATGATTCTACTGGCGATTGGTTGATTAACCAGAAAAAGCAACCGTAAAACAAACTTTAAATACTTTGATTTTTTGGAGGTCAAAAACCATGAAAGTGAATAAATTATTACTGCTTGCATTACCATTATTTCTTTTTGGGTGTGCTAATTTACCGAATATCAACATTTCTCTTGGAGAAAAGGAGTCACAAGCAACTGAATTTGATGAAAATGGTTGTCCTGTAGAACCAGGAGAATTAAAGTCCAACAATGTCAAAAAAATTGATATTGATGGCAAGATTATTGAAGAATCTAGTCGAGTCCGAAAAGGAAAATATATTGGCTATAGTTTTGAAGGGAAAAAAGGACAAGAACTAGATTTTAGTACCGAAACTGATTTGTGCCTCTGGCTTTTTTCTCCCAATAATGAATTAATAGACGGTCTGAAACTTCAAGAAGATGGATTCTATACACTGCAAATTACTGTTCCGAAAGGATCAACCAGTTTTGATTTAACAATAGGTTTAGATGCCAGTATACCAACAGCCTCTAATCCAATCTCAATTTCTTCTTCTAACCCATCTCCTCCTAGTAGTTCTCCTCCTCAGAATTCTTCTCAAGGGAATGGTTCAACGACAATTAATATTCCCACCAGTAAACCATCTCAGTCTCAATCAAGTTCTTTATCAAAAAATGATGCAATTCAACTTGTTGTGAATTGGCAAAAAGCAAAGCAAAGTATTTTTGCTTATCCTTATGATAGTCAGCTAGGAAGTCAACTTCTGACAGGTAAAGCATATCGAGACAATATTAATAAACCAGGAGATGAAAGTTCTCGAGAGTGGCTACAAAATAACGGTGCTTACTACACTTACCAAGCTCAAGAAATTAATAGTGTTGAAAGTTTTAATAACTCTGGAAATCAAGCATTTCTTGAAGTTGTAGCAACAGAACAACGGACGCTTTGTAATAAAGGACGACCCAGCAGTGATAACAACACATCGCTAGATAAAAGACGAGTACGTTACGATCTACAAAATGAAAATGGTAGCTGGAAAATTGCAGATTACAAAACCGTAAATGTAATCCAAAGAAGTTCTAATCCCTCTCCTGCTTGCTGATCGATCGCTAATCAATGGGTACAAGTTTAACTTATTTTGAGGCATCAATGATGACTTTTAAATTTCGTTGGAATCGTCTAATAACAAGCATTATAACTCTAGGTATTTGCTTTGGATGTGGTAATCCTTTACAGAATTTAGATTCCAATCGAGAGAATTCTTCGCTTCCTAATGATTGTTTGTTGGAAAACCAACCTAAACGAACTTCAAATCCATTTACAGTTGATGTTGATTTAGCTGGAGGAAATGTATTTGAATCTCGTAAAATTCGTAAAAATCAGCCCATTCACTATGTCTTTGAAGGTGAACCGGGTCAAACACTTTATATTGAGCCTAACTCTAATACCGCATCAGCAGAGCAAAAAATATGTGTAAATATTTTTGCTCCAGGTGTAGAACATATTCAGAGTAACTTTCTAAGAACTTTTCAAGTTGCATTGCAAAAAAAAGGAAAATATACTATCGATCTTTCTATCTTACAAGGTACAACAACTTATGATTTAACCTTAAGATTAGACCAATCAACAATTAATTTTTCTCCTTCTCGTCCATCCACAAAACTTCCTGTACTTTCTTCTAATTCTTCTACTGACACTGATATTTATCCTGCATCTACTTCAATAAAAAGAGTTTACAATCCATCTCCATTACCTCAATTGAGGCATAGTCAAAAATTACAATCAATTATCGATGAAATTCTTCGTTATCAAACAACAAAAGGAAAGTCAATGCCGCGCAATAATATATCAATAACATTAATTGATATTCAAAAGCAAGAATCAGCTAATCATCAAGGAGATATACCCAGATTTCCTGCAAGCGTTGTTAAATTATTTTGGATGGTTATTTTTTACGATCAATTTAGTTTAGATCAAGCTAAATATTATAACTCTCTAGATGATATGGAAAAAATGATGATTAAATCTGATAACAAAGCAGCAAGTAATGTTGTTGATTTAATTAGTGATGCACCATCTAAAGCACAAGAAAAAGGCTATGAATATAAGAGTTGGCATCAAAATAGATTACAGATGAACGATTTTTTTAAAGTGGCTGGTTATACCAATATTAATATTAGTCAAAAACCATTTCCATTCCCTTTTCCTGAACTGGGAGAATATGGAAAATCTCCTAAAGGATATGAAGCAAGAATGAGAGGCAATCCTAATAATCCAATTCGTAATGCAATTTCAACGGATTATGCTGCAAGACTGATGTATGAAATTGTTGAGGGAAAAGCAGTTCCAGAACACGGAACTAAGATGCGTCAATTACTTACAAGAGATTTATATTACGATTGGAATCAAATTAATCCTCAAATGGAATTTAATCCAGTTCTTAGATTTTTTGGTGAATATTTACCTTCTGATATTACTTTAGTTTCTAAAGCAGGGTGGACTTCAAGAACTCGACAAGAAGTTGCTTATATTAGCACAGGAAATACCGAGTATATACTGGCAATCTTTTTAGATGAGGCTCCTTCTTATGCTCAAGATATAACACTTTTTCCTAAATTATCTTGTCTTGTTTTTGAACGTATGACAGAAAGAACTTGCAATCAACCAACAAATAATTAAAGGAGATGAAAATGAATCAATTTCTAACTCAAATTAGACAAAAACTCAATAAACCCACCCTATTCGGCTTGTATGGGGCATTGGGTTGTTTAATTGCTGCCTTGCTTTTTGGAGAAGGATTCCTAGCACTAACAAAAACTACTCCTAGTTTCTTTCGTCCTGCCCAGGCGATCGCATTACTGATCGACTGTTCCGGTAGCATGGATGGGGATAAACTGCAAGAAGCCAAAAACGCTGCCATCCAATTCGTCCAACGCCAAGACCTCACTAAAGACCAATTTACTGTTCTCGGTTTTGGTAGTGACGTTCATCTCGGTACCCCCTTAACATCCGATCCTTATACTCTCGAAACCGCGATCGCGAATCTCTCTGACGGAGGAGGGACAATGATGGATATTGCCATCAACGCTGCCGCAGATCAACTCCAATTTGCAGAAGAGAATCGCCATCTTCTTCTGTTCACCGACGGCATACCAGGCTCTCAAGGCACCGATGCGATCGAAGAAGCCAACAAAACCCTCACTGCTGGAATGACTGCCAAAAATAACAATATTAACCTCATTGCCGTCGCAACGGGAGATGCTGACGTAAATTTTCTCACTCAACTGACCCAAGATCGCGATCGCGTCTTCTACGCCAGTACCGGAGACTTCGATCGCGCCTTCCGTGCCGCAGAAGAGGCAATTTATGGCAAACAACTGGTGGAATCTGAAGATGGGGGCAACTACCCCCTCCTCTACTCTCTCCTCCGTATCGGCATCTGGACTGGACTCCTCGCCATTGGCACTTCCCTGTCCCTGATCCTCGGCCAAAATCACTACCTCCACCGTCGTCTCCTCTCCTTCAATGAGGGCATCCTTGGCTTCCTCGGTGGGTTAGGTGCTGGAGTAGCGGCGGGGGCGATCGGACAACTCATTTATGCTCCCGTTGCCAGTTTCCCCCCCTTAGCCGTAGTGGGTAGAGTCGCGGGATGGGCAATTCTCGGTACTTTAGTCGGTGGTGGAATGTCCTTTTTTGTTCCTAACTTAAAATCTTCCCGCGCTCTCCTTGCCGGACTTTTAGGAGGAATTGGCGGTGCAATGGGCTTTCTCCTCGCTGCGGGTGCAATGGGGGATATTGTCGGGCGCTTATTGGGTGCCGCCATTTTAGGGGCATTCCTTGGGGTGGCGATCGCCTTGATCGAACAACTCAGCCGCGAAGCATGGTTAGTCGTCCATTGGAGTCCCGTCGAACAAACCAAAATCTCTCTTGGGGATAAACCTGTCATTTTAGGAAGTTCCCAAGATGCCCACGTTTACTTGCGTAAAGATAAAGGTTTTCCCGCCATAACTGCCACAATTTTTACAGAAAAGGACAAAATTATTATGCAATTTGATGACAAAATGCGCGAACTCAAATCCATGAAAAAACTTCGCCATGAACTCAACGATGGCGATCGCCGAAAATTGGGTGATGTCCTGTTAGAAGTTAAAACTTTAACCCATCGATTGCCCAATTAACTTGCAATTAAATGAACAATGGTGAAATATAAAGTTTCCCTAAAAATAAAAGACGATCCTGATGCTCAAGAATATCCTTATATTCTCGATCTTAATCTCAACCAAGAAAATAATCCCAAACAAATTTTTACTGCTGAAATCTCTCAGCGAATGCGAGAAATCTTGCAAAATAAAAGTGGTTGTAAAATTGATACAACCAACATCAATCGTATTATTTCAGCTTGGGTTGAAGATATTCAGGAAGGCTACCGCGATACAATCGTCATCTTAGATTTACCCCTCTTAATTGCCGCCAATATCAAAAATGTTTGCGAAGGAGGCAATCAAGAAATCCCACCTCTTATCCCGCCAGATTTCGGCGAAATTGAACCCCACGTGGGTGCATTTCCCCCTCTAATTTTTTCCTAACCAAACGTAATTTACCCCTATTCAGGATAGTCAAAATGCTGAACGTTTCTATCACTCCCCACCGGGAATTCTTACCCGCAGATAGCCCCGAACAAAAACTCTTTCTGATGCTAAAACTGCGACCGACCCAAGACGTTGCCAGTTCTCGCCCTTCCACTGCTTTTGCCTTCGTTATCGATACCAGTGGTTCGATGTATGAAGTCATTGCTGGCAACCCTCAACCCACAGGAAGAACCTTCTTTTCCGATGGCAAAGAATATAACGAAGTGACTGGGGCAAAATCCAAAATTGATATCGTGATAGAGTCCCTGCAAACCTTAATTCATTCTGGCAGACTCGATGGTAGCGATCGCGTTGCCCTGATCCAGTTTGACGACGCAGCTTCCACTATTCTGCCCCTCACTTCTGCCACCCAAACTACATCGATTGAAGAGGCGATCGCACAATTACGTAACTTTTCCGGTAGCACCCGCATGGGACTGGGACTGCGCCACGCCTTCGATCTCCTAGCCACTCAACAGATGACCAGTCGCCGGATTTTGCTGTTTACCGACGGGGCGACCTTTGACGAAGACTACTGCTTAGAACTCGCCCCCCAATTTGTGACTAGCAATATTCCCATTACTGTTGTCGGAGTGGGGGACTACGAAGAAGACTTACTTATCCAACTTAAAGATATGACAGGAGGTGTTGCTATTCACGTCGATCCTGATGCTACGCCGGAAGGGTCTGCCGTCCTCGTTACAGATTTACCCAACACCATTATCCAAGAGTTTAATCGCGCCCAACAAGATGTCATTAACAATCTGAAAATGACGGTACAAACTGTTAAAGGTGTTACCTTAAACCGCATTGTTCGCGCCTATCCCGAACAAGCAGAATTTTCTCTCACCAGCGATCCTTACCCCATTGGCAATGCAACGGCTAACGACGAAACCGTATTTATCCTCGAATTCAACCTCGATAGTCGTCCCGCCAAACGAGTTCGCATCGCCCAATTAGGACTCACTTATGATGTACCCGGACAAAATCGACGAGGGGAACTCCCTCCTCAAAACGTCGTTGTTCAATTTGTCGCCGGACAAATGGGGGCGCAGGTAGACCAAGAGGTGATGGGCTATGTGCAGCAGTGCAATATCGGCGATATGGTCAAACGCGCAACTGTACTCGCTAATAGCAACCCGGAACAAGCGGAACAACTGCTACAAACTGCTCAGAAAATCACTCAACGCTTGGGCAATAGTAGCATGACGCGATCCCTCGGGGACGCTCGGGACGAACTCCGCAAAACCCGCAAAATTTCCCCCGAACGCAGCAAAACCATCAAGATGGGTGCCAAGGGCAAAACCGTTCGTATGGGAGGAGATATTAATGATTCTATTTCCGACGAACAAATTCGCAAAATTTCGGGAACCTGATTTTAACAATCGATTATTAATCACTTAAAAAGGAGGTAAATTATGGCTATTATTTGTGATGCTTGCGGCTACGAAAATATCGATGGGGCTGAGTTTTGTGAAGCCTGTGGGAATGAATTAACGGCAACGGTTGCTCCAACTCCCGCACCTTCCCCTCCAGTATCCTTTCCCGATCCCACTCCCCAACCTACCCAAATTAGCTATCCCGACCCCATTCCGCAACCATCACCAACGGCTTATCCCGATCCCCAGCCCGTCCCTCAACCCATTTATCCCGACCCCATTCCGCAACCAACGGCTTATCCCGATCCTCAGCCTGTCCCTCAACCGATGTATCCCGACCCGGTACCCACTCCGCAACCCACTCTCGGGGATTTGCCCTCACCGCAAACATTTACCGGGGATACAGCACGACTGGTTGCAAAACAAGCCGGTTGTCCCTATCCTGAATTCGTTCTGGATGGGAGTAACTTAATTGTCGGACGTTTCGATCCCGATACGGGTCCGGTGGATATCGATCTGGAAGGATTTCCAGGGGAAGATACTATTTCTCGCAATCATGGTGAGATTTATCAAGAGGGAGGACAGTGGAAAATTAAAGACCTTGGTTCCACTAACGGTATCTTTATTAAGCGAGTTGGTCAACCTCGTTTTAGTGCGCGAATTATGATGCCAGAACCTCTCTATTCCGGGGATGAAGTGGCGATCGCCAAAATTCGCTTTCTCTTTCAAAGTTCTTAAAGGCTGTTTTGCCCCCTAGCAACCAATTTTGGGGTTTTGGGGGCAGAGCAACTTTGTTTTTAAAGTTAGCAATATTCACCTTAAGAAATATGAAACAATCTTTAGTTATCGAAATGGATCGCACTTATGCGATCGATGCTTTCCAAGTTACGATAGAGGCTCAAATTGCTAATTTTGCCGATATTGACTATTTCCGCGTGCAGATTCAATCTCCTCCTCAACTGGGACTTTTGCGGGTGGGAAGTGCGGCAGGTGGACTGGCACGAGAAAGGGAGTTGCGGGAGATATTAGGAGAACATCAGATGCTTTCTCCCTTACTGGCGATCGCCGGAGAAGATGCGATCGAATTGTCCTCGGACTCCCCTTTATCAGAAACAGAAGAGGTGCTTTCCTCTCAAGCAAGTGAGATATTGGATGCTCAACTTGAAGAGTTAGAAAAAGAGGACTTATTAGCAGAGGAATTAGAAACCGATGTAGGGCTTTTAGAGGAGAAGTCAGAAACCGATGCGGGGTTTTTAGAGGAGGAATGTTACGAACCCGTTGCGATCGCTTCTCAAACTTCAGGAGAAAGACTTTTTCTCCTCAGCAAGTTCCCCCAAAAGGAGGAAAATCTTGCGACTTGGCTTGAGGGGGAGCATTCTCAGGAAGGATCGCTTCTTCTGGCCAGTCAAGTCTGCCAATTTTTCCGCGTCCTCTCACAAAAACAATGGTGTTTAGTCTCCCTTTTTCCTCAATTCATTCAAATGGGAACGCCGATTCGCTTTTTCGATCTTACAGGAGTTTATCCCACGGGAGAGATTTTAAAATCTGGCTTAGTAGCAGAT
Organism: Spirulina sp. CCY15215; assembly: GCF_016888125.1. Lineage (GTDB taxonomy): Bacteria > Cyanobacteriota > Cyanobacteriia > Cyanobacteriales > Spirulinaceae > CCY15215. The sequence goes on along the minus strand of NZ_JACSWA010000341.1, from coordinate 5,750 downwards.
TATTGCGCCCCAGAAGTTGCTTCAGATCGTCCCATTGACGAACAAATGAGTACCTATATTGTCGGACTCTTACTCTATCAAGCCATCCATCATCGTCTCCCAGAGGACAAATTAAACCCCGATATTGACAAAATTCCGCGCATCCATCAAATTCTCAAAATTGCCCTCAACCCGATCGCAGACGATCGCTTTTTCCTCTCTCAATTATTAAACCTCCTCGTGGAAACTCGACAATCATTGCGATCGCGCCAAATTCGTTGGCAAATCGCCAGTCAGTCCACCGTGGGACTCTCGGAGAATCGCTTGCACAACGAGGATAGCTATGGCATTCGTCAGCAGCCTGCCAGCAACTCTCCTTCATGGATTATAGCCGCCGTTGCCGATGGGATGGGGGGAATGGCAGAAGGAGAAGTGGCCAGTCAACTCGCCATTCAAACAGTGTTAGAAACACCTCTACCTCCAGAGTTAAATAAACCCCAAACTTGTCGAGATTGGGTCATGAGTCTGGTGGAAAAAGCTAATGAAGCCGTTAGCGATCGCGTCAAAGATGGTGGAACAACTCTCAGTATTACTTTCACCGTCGAACGCAATTTATACCTTGCTCATGTCGGAGATAGTCGCATCTTTTTACTCAGAAAAGGTACAATTTGTCAACTCAGTGAAGACCATTCAATGGTTGCCATGTTGCTGGCCAGTGGTGAGATTTCTTATCAAGAGAGTCTCAATCATCCCGATAGCAATCTTCTTCTTAAATCTCTCGGTTCTAAACCACGTTTAAGCGCAGGATATGCCCAGAATTTAAGTCGGTTTGGCGAGGATTTCTCTCTTGTTCTTGAAGATGGAGATATTCTCCTCCTTTGTTCCGATGGTGTTTGGGGCTTAGTGTCTCCTGAAGATCTAGCGCAACTGTTTACAGACTTCTCTGATTTGCAAGAAGCCATTGATGAGGCGATCGCCAGCGTCCTTAAAAAAGGAGCAGATGATAATGCGACTTTAATTGCTTTGAAATGTCTCGGAGAAAGCCGGCAATTTTAACGAAATTGCTTGTTTCTCATACTTTTTTTTGCTGTTCTTGTGAATTTAAGATAATGCAACTTCCTCCCGGTACACTGCTCAAACAACAACGATATCAAATTGAAACCACTCTCGGTCAAGGTGGATTTGGCATTACTTATCGAGGGATCGATCGCCTTCGCACCTTGCGAGTAGCCATTAAAGAAAATTGGCCAGATAGTGCCATTCGTCAAGGTACAACTGTGGTTTGGATGAGAGCTAATGAAGAAAAAAAACAAGAACAATTGCAACAATTTAAGACTGAAGCCAAGTATTTATCGAAGTGTATTCATCCGAATATTGTTCGAGTTTATGACTGGTTTGAAGAGAATGATACGGCTTATACGGTCATGAGTTTCGTGCAAGGAAAATCTCTCTTGGGTTTGTTCCAAGAAATCGGTAAATTTCCCGTCGATCGTTTACTTCGTTATTTTCTGCAAGTTGCAGCAGCCTTACAAGTTATTCATAGTAAAAAATTATTACACCGGGATATTAAGCCCGAAAATATCCTCATTGATTCCCGCGATCGCGCCATCTTAATCGATTTTGGAGCAATGCGGGAATATCAAGCACGAAAAACAGGCAAAATGACTGCCATTTTAACCCCTGCTTATGCCCCCATCGAACAATATTCTACTTTTGGTCAGCACGATACTACCATTGATATTTATGCTCTCTGTGCCTCAATGTATCATCTTCTCACAGGATATTCTCCCGCCGAAGCACCAGACCGCATCAGTAGCGATCGCCTAATTCCACCAAGTCAATTAATGGAAATTGACTCTCGCTTAGAACAGATCATTTTAATAGGAATGGCACGCGATCGACAACAGCGCTTTCAAAGTGCCGGAAAATTAATGGAGTGTTTAAATGCTCTTTATCAAACAGGGACTGCGAGACTGGTTTATCTCCATCCTGGATTTGATGCCTTTGAATTTGAGGTGAAAGGCGATCGCGCGATCGTGGGGCGATCGGATCCAGAAACTGGTGCAGTAGATATTGATCTGAATCATTTTCGCGATCGTGACACTATTTCTCGCCGTCACGGAGAACTTTACAAAGAAGGAAATCACTGGAAAGTGAGAGACTTAGACTCAACCAATCACATTTATATTAAACGTTCCAACCAATCTCGATTTGGTCCCAAAATTACTACCCCCGAATTTGTTAATTCTGGTGACGAAATTAGCTTTGGTAAAATTTGTTTTCTTTTTCAAATATTTTAACTCCAAGGAGAATGTATCATGGACAATTTTTGCCCTACCTGTAGCGCTCAAAATCCAATTACAGCTACTATGTGTCAAGCCTGTGGATTTGACTTAACTACTTTTAATGACAATGAGGAATCTTCTTCTCACTCTCCCTTGCATCTTTCTCCTGAAACTATTCTTAAAAAAGGACGTTATCAGGTTGAAAAAACTTTAGGAGAAGGAGGATTTGGGATTACCTACAAAGGTTGCGATCGCTCTAGTTCTACAGAAGTTGCTATTAAAGAATTGTTTCCCGATAAATCTTCGCGTCAAGGAACAGAAATTATTTGGTCAAATTCAATTCCTCCTCAATCAAGAAAAGAACAGATTAGCAAGTTTAAAGGAGAAGCTGAATATCTTTCAAAATGCGTTCATCCTCATATTGTCCGAGTATATGACTGGTTTGAAGAGAATAAGACTGCTTATATTGTCATGGATTTTGTAGATGGTAAACCTTTATCTAAAATATTAGAAGAACAAAAGGTTTTATCGGAAAATCAAGTCAAAAAATATTTTATTCAACTAGCAGAAGCACTAAAAGTTGTTCATGCTAATAATTTACTTCACCGCGATATTAAACCTGAAAATATTATTATCAATCAAGAAGATCGAGCGATTTTAATTGATTTTGGTAATGCTAGGGAATTTATTGCGGGGAAAACTCAAAAAATGACTCAGATTGGTACACCGCAATATGCTCCCCTAGAACAAGGAAGTTCACAAGGCAGAAGAAATCCCAGTTTAGATATCTATTCTCTCTGCGCTTCAATGTATGAATTAATAACAGGAGAATTACCAATTCAAGCCACCGATCGCGTTCATGTTGATACCCTCAAACCACCTCGTCAAATTGTTCCCAGTATCGATCCTATCACTGAAAAAGCGATCCTCACAGGAATGAGAATACGGGCAGAAGATCGCTTTCAAAGCGCCGATGAAATGATTCAAGCCCTCCAAGGTCGCCTCGTTTCCCCTATTCTCAGTCGTGCCAGACAGTTTGTCAAGCAACAGAAACTCTCAGAAGCAGCAGATGCCTATCATAAATGTCTTGACAGCGAACCGGGAAATGGAGATGCTGCCGTAGAACTCAGTTTAGTTCTCATTTATATCAACGAAAGTCAAGCCGAAACTGCTGCCCGAGTTGCCATTCAAGCTAAACCCAATGATGGTCGGGGATACGGGGTATTAGGCTTAGTGAGTTGTCGTCGCAGTAACTGGTCGGAAGCCTTGCATCACCTACAAACTGCTGTAAATCTCTCTCCAAGTGAAGGCTGGATACAGGCTAATCTTGCTTGGGCTTTAGGGAAATCAGGTCAATGGTCGGAGGCAGAAACGGCTGTTAAACGCGCGATCGCATTGGATAATCAATCAATTTTTGCTATGGGACTGCAAGGGTGGATCGCCGTTAATCAACAAGATTGGAAAGCGACCATTCGTTATGCCAGACCGACGCTTTTTAAATCTAAACAATTAAACCATCGTCAAGATGTTCGAGTCTGGGTTTATTCTTGTCTCCTTACAGCTTTAGATAAGGCAGTTGTTACCCAACAATCTACCGATGTCGATCGCTGTTTACAAGAGATTCTCTCTCAATTTCCCCAACATGGTTTTGCGTGGGGATTTCAAGGCTGGAAACAAGCTGGACAACAGTTATGGTCAGAAGCAATACAAAGTTTTAATCGGGTTAGCGATCGCGCTCAAATGCCAAGCTGGATGTTATGCGATCGGGGCATCATACAGGAACAAAAAAATGATTTACAAGGAGCAATTCAAGATTATGAAATCTGTAGTCAACGCTTTACCGATAATGCTTTTACTTATTTCCGTTGGGGGACGGTTTTAGGGCGTGTCGGACAATGGGAAGAAGCTAAAATTGTGCTAGAAAAAGCAGTGCAATTAAAGCCAGATTATGCAGAAGCACATCACAACTTAGGCTGGGTTTTACTCAATATCAAAACTTCTGATGGAGAGATTGCCTATTTTCGTCAGTTGTGGACTTCTTATCGTCGCGCGATCGAGCTTTATAACCAACAGTATAAGGTTCATTTAGCACAGAAGATTCAACAAGTTTTTCAAAGTGCTGGGGTTCAACTTTAGTTTTCGTGCAAAATTTTCAGGAAATTATTGTAAGCATTCAGGTCAAGATTCCCACGCGACCAAGACAACGGCGAATTGATGTATAACAAGAGAGAGAATCAATTTTTAATTCTTCTATGACGGATCGCTCTGAAAATGTCCAAAACCAAACCACAGACCTCATTTACGGTCGCCATCCCGTCCTGACCGCATTGGAAAACGATCGCCAACTCAACCGCCTTTGGGTACTCCCTCAACTGCGACGCGATCGCCGTTTTAAAGAAGCGATCGATCGCGCCAAGGCCAATGGGGCAATTATCGACGAAACCAACCCCCAACGCCTCAATCAGCTTATCCCAGGGGTTAATCATCAAGGTATTGTCGCACGAGTTGCCCCTTATACTTATATTGAACTGGAGGAGGCGATCGCCAAAGCCCTAGAAACTAGCAAAAATCCCGTTATTCTCGTCGCTGATGGTATCGTAGACCCCCACAACCTCGGTGCCATCATTCGTACCGCAGAAGCAATGGGAATGCAGGGTTTAGTTATTCCTCAACGACGGGCAGCCGCCATCGATTCTACCGTAATGAAGGCATCTGCGGGGGCTTTAGAGCATTTCCCCGTCGCCCGAGTCGTCAACCTCAACCGTGCCTTAGAAACCCTCAAAACCTCGGGATTTTGGGTCTATGGCATGATTTCCGATGCCGAAACCCCCCTGCATACCCTCGAATTGAATGGCGCGATCGCCTTGGTTATCGGATCTGAAGGTCAAGGACTTAGTGCTTCCATCGAACAAAATTGCGATTTCCTGACATCTATTCCCCTCCTAGGAATGACCCCCAGCTTGAATGCCTCTGTAGCTGCGGCGATCGCGATTTATGAAATCTCTCGTCAACGAAATTTCGGCAAAATTTCCCCATAAATTGTGATCCTAACAATGGTAATCCCACAGGAGAAGAGGTATAACAAAATGGATTGCTTAAAGAAAAATTAAGTAATGTAAAGAATGGCGCTATAATGCCGAATTAAGTTCAGTCCTCCTAATCCGAGGGAAATTGTCAGAAACCTCAGCCTAAAGGCGTGAGGCTTGAAAGAGAAGTCTAACAGGCCATTCTGACCAGACTAAGTACTCTGTGTACTACGTTATTTTGGTCACGACACCTGGGAATGCGAAGCTAGTTCCTCGCCCTGTCGTTAGCAGTTAAACAATTTTAAGGTCACTGAAATAGTGCTGCTAACCCAACAAGCTAAAATAACCTTGTCGAAGCTAACTTTACCCCGAAAGGGAGGCTCGAAAGAGCAAAACTGCTATGCGTACAGGGTTGTTTAATTAGATACAGTAATTGTCCTGTTAAAAGTGCAATACAAAA
>NZ_JACSWA010000340.1 GCF_016888125.1 Spirulina sp. CCY15215 | reverse complement strand
TACAAAAGCACCCTAATTGAACAACTCCAAGGCGGTAGCGAAACTAATATAAAGCCGTCCTATAAGAACGGGGTTTCTACCCAATTTTTCTGATGAACAAAATTCTGTACAGTTTACTGATTTTTATCCCCATTTCCGTTGCTGCCCATTTCTTGGATTGGGGATCGGCAACTATCTTCATCACAGCAGGACTGGGAATCGTCCCCCTCGCGGCGATCATGGGAAACGCCACGGAAGAAATTACCGTTGTTGTCGGACCGAATTTAGGAGGATTATTAAATGCTACCTTTGGGAACGCGACAGAACTCATTATTGCCCTAGTTGCCCTCAATGGCGGTTTAATTGAGGTGGTTAAGGCGACGATTACGGGATCGATTATTAGTAACCTTCTCCTGGTTATGGGCTTTTCGATGCTTCTGGGAGGGTTGCGCTTTAAGGAACAGGATTTTCAACCTACTGCCGCCCGCATGAATGCTTCTGTTATGAACTTGGCGGTGATTTCTTTACTCGTTCCCACCGCCGTACAGTACACTTCTTCTGGCATTGAGGAATCCCTGTTGCAAACCCTTTCTCTTGCCGTGGCGATCGTTTTAATCTTGGTCTATGTTCTAACTTTGCTCTTTTCGATGAAAACCCACGCCTATCTTTACGATGTTAGCGTTGCGGATCTCGAATCAGATGAGGAAGGAGAAGGAGGAGAAACCCACGAAAAACCCAATATCTGGTTATGGATAGGGGTGTTACTCGTTGTTACTCTCTTTGTTGCCCTAGAATCGGAACTTCTTGTAGATTCTCTGGAGGAAGCAACTTCAGCGTTAGGTTTGACTGCACTCTTTACTGGGGTGATTCTCTTACCTATTATCGGTAATGCTGCCGAACACGCCACCGCAGTAACAGTAGCCATGAAAAACAAAATGGATTTATCGGTTTCTGTTGCGGTGGGATCGAGTTTGCAAATTGCCCTTTTTGTTGCTCCTGTATTGGTCATTGCTGGGTTATTTTTAGGGCAGCCGATGGATTTGAATTTTAATCCCTTTGAGTTAGTTGCGGTTATGATTGCCGTTTTGGTAGCCAATTCCGTCAGTTCTGACGGAAAATCTAATTGGTTAGAAGGCGGGTTGTTACTCGCAACCTATACTATTTTGGGATTTGCCTTTTTCTTCCATCCCGTTGTGGAAGGATTAGTCGGATAACAATAACAAAATCGGGGTGATGAGTCTATTACCCCGATCTAAGCATCATTTTACATTTTTGAGGATCGCAATTTGGGTGCATCTCAAAAATGTAAGTCTGTATCATTATCTAGACTAGCTCATAGTATTTGTGCAAAAAGGCTTCTGCATCGGCGCGATCGCCAACAATTCCATCTAGAGTTGCCGAGAAAAGATCGTCAATAATTTGCTTATATTGCGGTCCAGGTTTATAACCAAGTTGTTTGAGGTCGTTGCCATTGAGAGGGGAAACCATTTGTGACCAACAGGTTAAATAACGCCAAATTTTGCGACGGATGTTTCTCGGAGTTTGCACCACCAGCAATGCCAACATCGGTGTTTTATATTGGCGCAAAATTTTGAAGATCGCACTAGGAGTCTGATCGGATAAATCGGTTAGATCGGCAATAATTTGTTGTTTAACTGAGGTAAAACGGCTCAAACGTTGTAAACTATCAGCAGTTAATTGTAAATTTGCTGCAACTTGGGTGGCTACGGGAGAAGGTAAATGAGAAAGTAATATTTCCAAGCGCATTTGCCAGTGAAGGAGATGATTTTCTGGGTCAAAACGACCCAAAGCGCGATCGAGAAAACGAATTTGCCACCATAAAGCGCGATCTAATTTTAAGGTCGGATGTAAACAGCGTAAGGCTCCCAAGGAGGCAATTAATTTTAAAGCGGGATACCAATAGGGCGCTTGCAGAATATATTTAAGTTCGGTTTTTAAGCGGGTTGTGAGGGCGGGAACTTTGCGATCGCTATTGCGGCGATCGTATACTCCACTCTCTAGGGCATAGCGAATATAGTCTTCGGTTTGAGATTCAATGGTAAATCCTAACCGGACTGCAAAACGGACTGCGCGATAAATGCGGGTTGGATCTTCAATAAAACTATTCGCGTGAAGGACGCGAATTTGCCGCGATCGCAGGTCCTGCAAACCGCCAAAAAAGTCTAATAATTCTTGCGATCGCGGGTTAGTTAAGCGCAATGCAAGGGCATTAATTGTAAAATCCCGACGATACAAGTCTTGGCGCAGATCGCTGGCTTCAACTTCAGGATTAGCAGCCGGATAAGGGTAAAATTCAGTTCTAGCCGTAGCAATATCAATCGCCAGAGAGCCATATTCGGGGTCTTTATGCCAAAGCAGGGCAGCAGTCTGGAAGGCCCCGTGAACCTCCAAACGCGCAGCAGGATAGTGCTGTTGTAGAACCTTCCCCAAGGTAACACCCACCTCCGCTTCTGCTGTCTCATGAAACCCATCCACAACCAGATCGAGATCTTGAATTTGGTGATTTACTATTTCTGGTGGGTTATTGGTAATCGATAAATTTTCTTCTCTTCCCTCTTCCCTCTTCCCTGTTCCCTCTTCCCTTAAAAGAATATCTCGCACGGCACCACCCACCAGATAAAGATGCCATCCTCGTTTTTCTGCCTCCTTGACAGCTAAAGCCAACAGAGCGACAATTTGCGGAGATAAAAGGGAATAAAAATCAGGACATTGATAATTGATAACTGATAATTGATAATTGTTCGCAGATTGCCGCAAAACGTCCGTGCGCGTTACGATCCCCACTAAGCGATCGCCCTCAATAACAGGTAAGCGTCCCAGATCGTAAGTTATCATTAACGCCTCAATTTCTGGGAGAGGAGTTTTGGGAATGATTGTTTTCAGATTGCGACTCATATATCCTTTAACGGGGGCATGAGCAAAGCCGTGATGTAGAGCAATATCTAAGTCACGACGAGAAATAATTCCCACCAAGCGATCGCCTTCATCAACGACGCATAACCCCGAATGACCGTAACGCAACAAGATGCGTTGTGCTTCATCAATAGTAACTCTAGGACGAATAGTACGGACGGGAGAAGACATTAACTCTCGGGCGGTTAGAGGTTCAGGAATTTGCGCGATCGCCCCCTCAACCAACTCATTTAAGGCGATCGCCCCATCTCTATCCTTTAAACTTACCGAGGCTGCTTGGGGGTGTCCTCCTCCCTGAAAAGGGGCGAATAAACGCGCTAAATTGGTGCGAGGAATGCGCGATCGCCCGATAACCGTCACTCTTTCTCCTTCCTCATTATTGCGGCGAAAATACTGCCCCCCCACCAACAGAAGATCCGCCTCAGTTAAATCGATTAAACGTTCCGTTAAACTGGATAAACCTGGAATGAAGCGATCGGTTTTCAAGAGAACCCAAGCAACGCAATAACCGAAAACCCGTCGCGTTTCCAGTCTTTCAATAGCTTCCGAGAGTAACTTTTGCAGATCGCGAGATAATCCAGGTTCGAGATACTCTCGCAAAGCCTGCCCCATGACCCCCTGTTTCATTAACCATGCGAGGGCTAGGGCATCCCTAGGGGTCGTTTGTTCGCTGGTGAGGGAGGCCGTATCCAGATGAATCCCCAAAGCCATCACCGTCGCTTCTGGGGGCGTTAAGGCGATATCTGCCTGTTGCAGCCGTTCCACAATTAAAGTGGTAGTTGCCCCCACTGCTTCAATTTGCCTGTAAGTTGCGGGAATATCGCTTAAAGTATTGAGATGATGATCGTAAACCTCAACTGCCTTGAGATGAGGCAGATCAAGCCATTCCGCCGCCAAACCGAGGCGATCGCGTTTTTGGGTATCGACAACGCAAATCCCCCGAACTTGTTGCAGATTAACACTACGGCGTTCAATAGTAGCAAATTCATCCCGATATAAAGCCAAAAAATCCCTGACCCCAGGATGCGCCCCTCCCGTTAAAACCACCTTTGCCCCCGGTTTCAACCGCGTCAGCCCCACGGCTGCCCCTAAAGCGTCAAAATCCGCCGTCTGGTGACATAAAATAACATCCATGCTCTTTACCATATCCGCTTTACCTATATAGGTTAGAAGAAATTGATCCCTGGTTTCCGATCCTTCATCTTTTCCCGCTACCCTCTTCCAGAACGGGACAAGATTTGCTTCAATGAGAAAAGAATTAAAAAACATTAAGAAAAAACTCGATATTCAGAGTTTTTGCCATTTATTAACGTTTTGGGAGAATTAGCAGATGTTTATCCTGTTTGAACTAGCCTTAGCCGCTTTAGTGTTCCTGTCCTTGCTTTTGGTCATTGGCGTACCCGTTGCCTATGCCACTCCTCAGAACTGGGAACAGTCCAAGCAATTGATTTTTGTAGGATCTGGCGCTTGGACTATATTGGTTATCCTCGTCGGTGTCTTGAATTTTTTGGTTGTTTAACTTGGTTGTTCAATGATCGCGGTAATAGGTTACTTAGAGAAAGGCGATCGCTGACTCCCAATAACCTATTACCCACTCCCTATTCCCTAATCCCCATTATCGATGACAGTTTTTGAAGGCACATTTCATCAAGATCCTGCAACATTGCGCTTTGCTTTAATTATCGGTCGTTTCAATGACTTGGTAACAGAGAAACTCTTATCCGGGTGTCAAGACTGTTTAAAGCGTCACGGCATTGATGTCGATCCTCAAGGTACTCAGGTCGATTATTTTTGGGTACCGGGAAGTTTTGAACTGGCAATGGTAGCGCGGCGGGTTGCTTTATCCGGTCGCTATAATGCTGTAATCTGTTTGGGTGCCGTAATTCGTGGACATACTCCCCATTTTGACTATGTAGCAGCAGAAGCAGCTAAAGGTGTAGCCGCAGCGAGTTTCCAAACGGGAATCCCTGTTGTTTTTGGTGTACTGACGACGGATACCTTGCAACAAGCCCTCGAACGTGCTGGAATTAAGAGCAATTTGGGCTGGAATTATGCCCTAAATGCGATCGAAATGGCCAGTTTGATGCGAGAAATTCACCGCGAACTTCCTCCCCCAACTTACCCCTATCTCGATGGTCCGACTTCTGGTTCTCCCCCTTCTCTTCCCGTCTCTCCCTTGAAATGACCGAGAAAAAAATAGGGCTTGACAAATTATTGGTTTTGTGTAAGGATTATTAACAGATTTGGCAAAGATGCGGGTGTAGCTCAGGGGTAGAGCGTCACCTTGCCAAGGTGAATGTCGTGGGTTCGAATCCCATCACCCGCTTTTTAATTAGAATTTAATTAGAACCTTACAAAACCTAATTTTTAAGGTTTGCTTGTTATTTGTCTTTAATTCGTAGCGAAACTAATATAAAGCAGTCCTATAAGGACGGGGTTTCTACCCATTTTTTTGATGAAGAATGAACGATCGCCCATCACTCATTATCCATTATTAATGACTGTTGGTAGTGCTATTCTCTTTTTTCTGCTGGCGACGCTTCGACACGCTTTATTCAAATCGAATGCTTACGATCTGGGCTGGTATGACCAGTATATCTATTTAATTAGTCAAGGATTACCGCCTATTGTTTCTTTTCGAGGACAGCAAGCATTTCATTTATTGGGGGATCATGTTGCCATTATTTGCTATCCTCTCGCCCTACTGTACAAGATTTATGCAACAGTTCATTGGTTATTCGCCCTCCAAGCGATCGCCTTAGCTGGGAGTGGTTGGTTAGTCTGGTTGCTGTCCCGACAAAGTGGTTTAAAAGAAACCGATGCAACCATGATGGCGGCAGTTTATTTACTGTATCCTCTTATTTTTAATGTTAATATTTACGACTTTCACCCAGAAGTTTTAGCAATTCCGGGGATGTTGGGGGCAGTTTGGGCTGCAAGGGAGAGAAAATATATTTGGTTTTGCAGTGCGATCGCGCTAATTTTAAGCTGTAAAGCCGTTCTTTCCCTAACCGTGGCTGCTATGGGGTTTTGGTTGTTTTTCTTCGAGAAACGGCGTTGGTGCGGCGCGATCGCCTTATTATCGGGCAGTATGTGGTTTATCGGGACAACTCAATGGATCATTCCCCAGTTTCTCGGCATGGAACAAACTTCGATTTCCCGGTATGGTTATTTAGGGGATTCTGTTCTAGAAATTGCCTTAAACCTCTTTCTCAAACCCGATTTGGTTTGGGGGCATATTTTCTCCTTCGCGACACTGGAATATTTAGCTTTACTCTTTTTACCCGTTTTCTGGGGACTCTCAGCCCGTCATTTTGCCCCCTTTATTCCGGCACTCCCAGCCCTCTTGTTAAATATTCTCTCTCAGGAATACGCTCAACGCAATCTCGTCCGCCATTATTCCGTCCCGATCTTCCCTTTTATCATTTTGGCACTGATTGCCGCGCGATCGGCTAATTCAGCTTGGATTCGCGATCGCCGGGTAATTTTAGCTTGGAGTCTTTGCGGGTTTTTAGTTTTGGGTAAATATTATTTCTTTGGTAAAGTTTATTTAGATTCCCTCGATACATGGCAGGCAAACCGAGAGGCGATCGCCCTCATTCAACGTAGGGGTTTGGAGACCAAACCCAGGGATTTGGAGGGTTTGGAGACCAAACCCCTACTTGCACCATCTCAACTCATTCCCCATCTCAGCCATCGGGAAATAATCAGAATTCCCAGTCCTGAAACCCCATTAGACACCTTACAACAGTTTAAATATATTTTGCTCGATCGCCGTCATCCTGGTTTTGCCAGTTCTCTAGAAATTGTCGATCTGGCGATCGAAGCCGTAGAAAAAAATGTTTGCTTTGAGCGCATTTACCAACGAGATGAAGTGTTTCTCTACCAACGCTATTAATTAATTATACAGGATTAATTGTAGGGGTTTGGTCTCCAAATCCTCCGATTAATTGTAGGGGTTTGGTCTCCAAATCCTCCATTGTCCCTTCTTCTCTCACAATCTGAAGGAGAAATAAAGATAGAATAAAGTCCCAAAAAAATCAATTTGACTTTTCAATTTACCTTCTTTCCCCCTCAAAATTAATTGTGTTCATTGACCTTTTCCTATAAGAAATTTAGGCGTTTTTGCGACGGAACTTAGAACCACCCAAAACGAAGGCAGCTAAAGCCATTGTCATGCCTGGTTCGGGAATATCGACAGGAGGAGGAGGAGCATCATTATAACCCCCTTCTTCAGCAAAAATATAATTGCTATACTCTTCTAAATTCCCGCCCATGAGTTTATCGCTACCATCGTTAATATTAGTCCCATCAACGGCTTTAAAACGAGCAGCAGTCTTTAAATAACCATTTTCAACGAAACCATCGATAAACCATTGTTCCAACTCCGCAGCATTAACAAAATCCGTAGGAGCTAAATTGAAAGTGACTGTTTCAGATTGACCGGCATTTAAACCATCCCTCGGGCTACCACCAGACAATAAATTGTTAGTAGTAACAAGACCAATATCGAAGGAAATGTTATTCAAGCTAATATTTCCCCATCCGTCGCCATTTATAGCTGTTGAGGAAGAAGTCCCACCCGTCAGAGAAGTATCGTTATAGACTAATCGATCAAAAGCAGGACTACCGAGGCTATAACTGACGACGTTTAACTTGTCCGCTAAATTTCCATTTGCAAAATCAAAACCAACAGCTAGGAATTCTGACTCCGTGGCTCCATCCGTTAGGAGTCCTTCTGTCATATTGGCTTGTCCGGTGGTGTTGGTGAGGAACAATTCCATTTTAATCTTACCATCTGCCAAATCGGTAAAAGTAAAATCTACCGTAGCCGATGCTCCCGTAGCCGGGTCGTTAGTGCTGCCAAAATAGCCATTGTAACCGATGGTAAATGCTTCGGCGGGAAGACCTAAAGTTAAAGTTCCTAGTGTTGCGAAGGAAATGGCACCTAAGACTTTGCCTAAGAAATTGGTTGAAGTTCCCGTGGATGTTCTTCTGGTGTCGTTTAGTTTCATTTTTAGATGGTCTCCCGTTTCAAGTGAAATTTAGTGTAATTAGATGTTTAGATGTAGTTCCCCGATTTTGACTGGTGTTAGAGCCGCATTCAAGCCCACCCTATCTTCGTCTATACCCATTGTCCCCAATTTTTATGCGGTGTCTAGAGCAACCAGGCAATCTTTACTGAATCTTGATCCAATTCAGGGCAATTGTAAAGTTTCAATGTAATGTTTTGCGATCGCGATCGCATATTCAGTGTGTCTTGCTGTTTCCATATTACCCAGCTTTTTCTTTTTTGTGGAGAAAATGTGTTTCCGGCTCTATTTCTGACGACAATTCTGTTCTCGTTCGGCTATTTTTTTCTGTAGTTCAGAAGACACACCCAGAAAGGAGTTATTGTAAAGGCGATTGAATTCGCGATCGTAATGGGCAGCAACAATAGGATTTTCCACGATCAAGAGGGTTTCGTCATTATTATTATTGGCGGTTGCCGACCAATTATGAGAACCTGTAATAACCGTTGTGCGATCGATAACACCAACTTTGTGATGTAAAACATCTCCAGACGGTAAATTGGGAATGCCTACGGTTGAGATGGGATTTTGCCAAGGACGGTTTCCCGGTTCGTAACTGCATTTTTTCTGACTCATTGCGACTCCTAGCATATCCAAGCCTTCGCTATATTCTCGAAAGGCGAAACTCGGATCGATGAGGGCTTTCACTTCTACTCCTTGTTGGTGACGACTGCCGATCGCATTTACTATTTTTTGCTCGGAGAAGACAAATAAAGCTAAATTGATTTCCTGTGTTGCTTTATTTAAGGTTCTCGTAATTAAACCATTACTACTTTCTTGCCAGCTTTTAGATGCAGAAACGGGAGAAAATTGAACGGTAATTGTAGATTGGCCAATTTGCAGTTTTTGAGGCGATCGATAGGGCTTTTGTACACCGAATTTAGAATTGGGTTTTTTCCCGACTCCATCCCCCCACATCCAATTAAATTCTTCAATAAACAAATTTGCCAACATTGTGTCATTAATTTTCAGTATATTGTTGGCATTTCCCCGACTTTCTGCGGTTGTCAAATCGCCGTGCGTCCCACTTGTCGTCCAATTCGCAGATCCTGTCACTACGGTAAACCTGTCTACCACTATAAATTTATGGTGCATTAACCCCGATCCTTTGGAACCATCGGCAGTATCGTCAATGACGGGAATGCCGGCATTGCGAAGAATAATTAAAGCATCACCGCGATCGATTTCCGCTTGAGAGATAATTTTATTGCGATCGCGATCGACTAAGGCGATAAATTCTTCGTAACGGCTGCGCTCGCGATCGCTGAGTTGTTTGATTTCCCTTTCACTATACTCACTCCAAGAACGACTATAGCTATTTTCTAAAATAACTCGTACTTTTACCCCTGTTTTATGTTTTTCGGCAAGGGCGAGGGCAATATTTGGTAAGCGAAACTCCTGTACTGCTATATCTATTGTTGATTTAGCTGTATTAATGGCATCAATAATAACTTGTTCGAGATTGTCTCCCGGTCGCGTAATGTTACGATAAGGATCGGTATAGTCTGCCCCTTTTGCTTGATTTTGATTCATGTAGACTTGCACAAAGGTATCTTGAGGAAGAGGATCGGGGCGATCGCTTTGTTCTAAGCGACGTTGACAACTACTGAGGAATAGAAGCACAACTGAAAAAAGAAGGCAAAAACTTGAAGACAACCGCATGAAAAAAATCTGCTTGCTATTTTAAAGGATGATTTTTAGTATACTCCACAAATTATTTGAAATGCGCTGTCTTTCTCGCTCAAATCCGCTAGGGATTGAAATCCCTTCTTACTTGGTTGGATATGCTGAGGAAACCTCAGCATCCCCCAAGCGCTGTCTCATACAAAAAATCCATTGAAATCGATTAGGAATACCTCGGGGTATCACAAAGTTTAATTAAAAATAAAGCCCGATCGAACCGTTCTGTTAAGATAACTTTATTCATCGTCTGTGACCTGATAGAATTGCGCTTCTGCCTGCATTTCTGCAATTGTTTCCCGACGTAATTGCCAAGAGAGAAGTATTTCAATGTGAGGTCGCCACGATCGCAGGCGCAATCCCACATTTGTATCTCCCTGACGATACCAAACCTTGTAATAAGCATCATCGGGGCATCTTGCTTTGATGATCTGCAATAATTTTAGCCGATCGGTAGAAGTTGCATGGGTTTCAATTAGTTCGATCGCCTTGTTATGGGAGATCGCAGTAAAGGTTTTGTGTCGGAATGTCCCTTGAATGTAGCGATCGCTAAAGCTGCGATCGAAACGCAGTAACATGAGGGTTGCAGGCAAATAAAAATCAAAACCCCAGGCAAGATCGAGGCGATCGCGAATATAGTGAGGTTGAGGTAAAGTTCTCTTGCGCTGCTGTAAAATCCTTGGTAAAGTCACATCATTCCAAGTGAGACAACGAATCTCTTGAATTTTATCCAAACGATAATTATACCAATCTCCTTGCCCTGAAGGAGTCGTACCTAAACCACAGAGATAGATGGCTCTCTGCACGTAGTAAACGCAGGTGGGGTAGACTATGCAGGTTTTAGCGCCATATCTTGCACTGTGATAGTCTAAAGCGATGGGTTGTACCGGAGAATTCGACCAAATATCTCGCAATAGTTCCAGCCACCGTTCGACATTGATTTGTTGTTGAACAATAATGTAATCTACATCCAAGTAAAATCGCTGCACCCCTTGAATAGGCTGTGATAGACTCTGAGCAATGTTTTCTAGATTCGGATTGAGAAATCCCAACTCGTAGATATCCAATCCATCCTCAATTAATTTTGAATGATAGGCGATCGGTCGTCGAGGAAATTCTTGTACCCGATAATACTGGTTTTTCTGGTGTTTGAGCCATCCCAATGCCGTTAATGCCTTTAAGTCCTCTGCCAGCGATCGCCGCGTGACCGCAAATAGACGAGTTTGCAAACAGCGATCGATTTCCTTCTCAGTTAAAATACCTTGTTGCTGAATCCCTTGTCGCCATTCTCTCTCTAATAACCCTGTATCGGTTGCAAACAGCCAATCTTTAGCCGATCGCGCACAAGGACAGATTGGATCGTGCAAACTTGGGAGAATATCACTTTTAGGATGTCCAAGGCTGAAAAATGCGTCTCGCCAATCGCGATAAGTAAAGCGATCGGGAATATCGACTCGAATCGCCTCATCCCCATAAAGCGATCTTAACCAAGACCATAAGCGTATTCCTTTAAGTAAGTTTTGCTTTAAAGAACCTCGTGCCAACCACTGAAGTAACTCAACTTCGGGAAGATCCTCAAATAAGGGAAATGAATTCATCGTTTTAACCTTCCGATTCATCTCCTATCTTACTCTAAGAGAAGGTCAGTTTGGAAGCGGCCACTTCCAGCATGAGATATAGTATAGAACGTAACGCAATCAAACAACGTTTCACCCCAAACCCCAAATCTGGAGAGGCACAGTCTTAATCTCAAATCCGCATGAATACTATCATTAAAAATCTAGGGAGCGAGACGCTCCCACTACGATAATATTCAATAATTACAGTAGTGCGGGCATCTTGCCCG
>NZ_JACSWA010000034.1 GCF_016888125.1 Spirulina sp. CCY15215 | reverse complement strand
TATCATCGCCAATAGGACGACAAGCGCGATCGCTGCCAGGGGAAGAATCTTCATTTTCTTCTCCCGCTACGATTTCCTCTTCTTCCCCCTCTTCAGAGGTCTTGTTTTCCTGTTGAGTCAATTCATCTTCGGGAGTAGACAGACAACCCCGTGCAAAAAGGATGTCTTCTTCTCGGATTTCTAGAGAATCAAACTCTCGTTCAAATG
>NZ_JACSWA010000339.1 GCF_016888125.1 Spirulina sp. CCY15215 | reverse complement strand
CGTAGGACTTAGGCATTAGCGTAGGACTTAGGCATTAGCGTAGGACTTAGGCATTAGCGTAGGACTTAGGCATTAGCGTAGGACTTAGGCATTAGCGGGCAAGATGCCCGCACTACCATCACGATAAAATAAGGGAGTAGGAGCGTCTCGCTCTCTAGCTGTGTCAGTCCCTAATTTATTTTTAATTATTCCTGTCTCCCAATGGATCCCATTGTCGAACTGAGAAAAATCAGTAAATCTTTTGGTAATACTGTCATTTTGGACGAGATCGATCTCAGTATCTATCCCGGTAAGGCGTTAGTGGTTATTGGACCTTCAGGGGCTGGGAAATCAACCATTTTACGGATTATTGCGGGGCTGCTGAGTCCCGATTCCGGGGAGGTTTATATTGCTGGACAGCGTAGACGGGGCTTAATTGAAGACAGTCCCGACCCGATCGCCATTAGTATGGTATTTCAACAGTCTGCCTTGTTTGATTCTCTAACAGTGGAAGAAAATGTCGGCTTTACTCTCTTTCAGCACTCGAAGCTCGATCGCCAAACAATTCGCGATTTAGTCACCAAAAAATTAGCAATGGTGGGGTTGAGTGATATTGGCGATCGCTATCCTGCTCAACTTTCTGGGGGAATGCGAAAGCGGGTCAGTTTTGCTCGAGCGATTATGGCTAATCCCTATAATCCTCAAGATAATCCCGATGTGATTCTCTATGATGAACCAACGGCGGGTTTAGACCCGATCGCCTCAACGGTGATTGAGGATTTAGTGCGTCAATTGCAACGACAAGAACAAATTTGCGGCACCTACGTCATGGTTTCCCACCAGGAAAGCACCATTCGCCGTACTGCCGATCGCGTCGCTTTTCTTTATGATGGTAAGCTAAGTTGGGAAGGCAGTGTTGCTGAAATTGACACCACAGATAATCCTTTCGTGCAGCAGTTTTTCAGTGCCAGTTTACAGGGTCCTATTCGAGTGGTGAATTAAAGGGGAGGAAAGTCAATTATGCGATCGCGGACGATACGAGAAGGGTCGGTCGGTCTGTTTATCCTCGTCGGTCTCGCCGTCTTCGGAACTCTTGCTGTTTGGTTGCGCGGTTTCAGACTCGGGGTAGACAATTACGAAATTTTTATCGAGTTTGCCAATACGAATGGTATGGCGGTGGGAGGTACTGTCCGTTATCGGGGTTATAAGGTGGGGAATATTACGGCGATCGTGCCGGAAACCAATGGTGTTGTGGTCACGGTTTCTATTTCCCCACCGGATCTCCTCATTCCTCAAAATTCTCGGGTTGAAGCAATACAAGCGGGATTAATTGCGGAAACCAGTATTGAAATTACCCCTCTTAAGGATCTGCCTGAGCCTAGCACTTTAGAAAATCCCCTCAGTTCTAGTTGCGATAGTACCCTGATTGTCTGTCAGCGCGATCGCTTAAAGGGGGTTTCTGGAATTACTTTTAATGATGCTCTTCGCAGTAGCGTGGCTTTGAGCGATCGCCTGAGCGATCCTGAGTTTTTTGAGAATGTTAAAGCGCTAACAGAAAATGCTAACCGCGCTGTGAGTGAATTAACGGTATTGGGAAAAGAACTCGGTTTATTGTCCAAAACAACCCGCACCCAACTCAGCACAATTTCTCGCACGGCTAATGCGGTTACGGATGCCACTGCATCAACGACAACGCAACTCAATGCCACGGCGGAGGAATATCGCTTACTGGCGAATAATCTCAGTGGGGTGATCTCGGATAATCGATCGGGTTTAACCTCGACTCTTGATAATATGAGCAGTACGAGCGATCAATTACGGCTTTTATTAGCCAATTTGAATACAACAGTAGGGGGAATTGATACGACTCAAACGATCCAAAATTTAGAGGAACTAACGGCTAATGCGGCGGCGGCTTCTGCCAATCTTCGCGATGTCTCAAATTCTTTTAATGATCCTACTACTTTAATTACACTTCAACGCACTCTTAATTCTGCTCGGGTTACTTTTGAGAATACCCAAAAGATTACCTCAGATTTGGAAGAATTAACAGGAAATCCCGAATTTCGTAATAATATTTTACGATTGGTGAATGGTTTGAGTAGTTTGGTTTCTTCGACCCAAGATTTAACAGATCGCGTGCAAACCGCGCAACAATTGGAGGTCATGCAGGAAGAGATGGCGAGAAAACAAACAGAAATTGTTGCTCCCCAACCGCACGAAAATATTTCCGAATCTCCGGTTTCTCCAGAGGCGATCGCCGAGAAGAGCCAAAACCCAGAAGAGAAAAATCAAAATCGAGGCAATATTCCCCCATCGTCAGAAGTTAACGAACCTATCGATCCCGTGACGATTTTTCAAACTTCTCCTGTTGAAAAAAAATCGGCGATCGAGGGCGATCGTTCTCCCCAAATGACTCGGGATGAATGGGTGCGGAAAATTTTTCAAAGTCGAACGCGATCGGATGCTGAAGAATGAAAAACCGGACATTATTAAATGGTTGTAATTGAAACCTCGATCGATTGGTTAATGCGATCGAAGGACTACGAAGTTTCAATCCCTAATAATATCAAATCTGCATGAATACTATCATTAAAAATCTAGGGAGCGAGCGCAGCTAGGGAGCGAGCGCAGCTAGGGAGCGAGCGCAGCTAGGGAGCGAGACGCTCCCACTACAGTTGGGTTTAGGAGGTAGGGGTGCAATGCTTGCACCCTGAAATTATGACCTATTATTAGGATTTGATATAAGGATTAATTGTTATTGAAACCGGGGTGCAAGCCGTCCGCTCCCTTTTCCGGTCATGGGTCCTGATTTCAATCCCTAATAGGGATTAAGTGTAATTGAAACGTGGCATCAGATATCTCGGTTGGTTTTTTATTCGTTTCAATCCCTAATAGGGATTAAGTGTAATTGAAACAAAGGGGAGCTACACTCTAGGATTCGAGACTTTTCAAGTTTCAATCCCTAATAGGGATTAAGTGTAATTGAAACGCTGTCTTCTTATATTGATGATAAAGCATGGCAAAGTTTCAATCCCTAATAGGGATTAAGTGTAATTGAAACGGGGTGTGTTTTGCAATAAAGCAAACGACTATGTTTCAATCCCTAATAGGGATTAAGTGTAATTGAAACCTAAACCCCTACCTGTTTCAGGATTGCGTAGAGTCTCTTGTTTCAATCCCTAATAGGGATTAAGTGTAATTGAAACGTAATTGCTGAGTATGGTTGTCGCGGTCATATCTGAAGTTTCAATCCCTAATAGGGATTAAGTGTAATTGAAACTTTAAGTAAAGAGGGCGATCTACTGGTACAGGGGAGTTTCAATCCCTAATAGGGATTAAGTGTAATTGAAACTCCCTCAGATAGTCCTGATAAACTATGCGACGCTCGTTTCAATCCCTAATAGGGATTAAGTGTAATTGAAACAAAAGATAGTATGGGTGAAGGCTCAAGATACTTTCGTTTCAATCCCTAATAGGGATTAAGTGTAATTGAAACACTGCTTTCCATAAGTTGTTGGATTCGGCAAAAAGGTTTCAATCCCTAATAGGGATTAAGTGTAATTGAAACAATGGCATCAAAAACTTTCAACTGGTTTATATCAGTTTCAATCCCTAATAGGGATTAAGTGTAATTGAAACGTAAGTGTAAGCACGTCTACGCTCTCTCGTATTGGGGTTTCAATCCCTAATAGGGATTAAGTGTAATTGAAACACGGATGCCTTACTCCCCAAGAGAGCGTTACAGTTTCAATCCCTAATAGGGATTAAGTGTAATTGAAACGTGACTCGCCTCTACCGTGAGGGTAAAGTAGATGGGTTTGTTTCAATCCCTAATAGGGATTAAGTGTAATTGAAACTTACGATCTTATCGACAATGCTTGGGAATCATTGTTTCAATCCCTAATAGGGATTAAGTGTAATTGAAACGGAAAGGGCAGGTGGCGTTGGCTATGTTATGAAGTTTCAATCCCTAATAGGGATTAAGTGTAATTGAAACTGATAAATAATCCGTCCTTGGGAATAGCAAATCTGTTTCAATCCCTAATAGGGATTAAGTGTAATTGAAACTCTCCAAATCGTGGTTTACCGTGTTCTTATAAAGTTTCAATCCCTAATAGGGATTAAGTGTAATTGAAACTAATAAGAACGTAACGCTTATCACGCTTATCGAGGTTTCAATCCCTAATAGGGATTAAGTGTAATTGAAACTCTCCTCTTTTAGGCGATCCAGCACCTCTTGGGGGTTCGAGTTTCAATCCCTAATAGGGATTAAGTGTAATTGAAACAGGAGGTACGTACCCCGTAGCATCCGGTTCTCAGGGTTTCAATCCCTAATAGGGATTAAGTGTAATTGAAACGCACAAAACGGTGCAAGACCCCACGTTGGTACAGTTTCAATCCCTAATAGGGATTAAGTGTAATTGAAACTTTTGTCAGAGATAGGGGAGAGGGGGAAAGTCCCCGTTTCAATCCCTAATAGGGATTAAGTGTAATTGAAACTCAGAATCATCGGTATCATTGAGGAAATACCTGTTTCAAGTTTCAATCCCTAATAGGGATTAAGTGTAATTGAAACCGCCCGGTAGTGAAACCCTTGTGGTATTTAGTTTTCAAGGTTCGTTTGCGGATACCCAAGGTTACTATAGCATTTCAGCCGTCGCTTTGACAAGAGCCAAAGAAAAAATATCCTGAAAACCTAGACCAGATAAAGCGTTCAGCGTTTGCGGATACCCCTCGATCTGCAAAAACAGGGTCAAACCCAGACCAGACCTGAATTTGAACCCTCTTAAAATCGGGAGTTCAAAATGATACCCCCCGGTATCCGCAAAATGATCCTCAACTCCAGTGATAACCCACTCCATTCAGGCGATCGCCTTCGCAATGCAGCAACCTGGTATCCTGCCCGTTAATGCGTAAGTCCTACTTTTCTGAAGCGCGATCGCGTAACTAGCAATTATCGAGAATTGAACGTTAAACGCAGTAATTTAGTCTGTAAGGAAAGTCTTTTTCTTAATTTTATCCAGGACTTACGAGGTGAGCTTACGCAGCTAGAGAGCGAGACGCTCCCACTACTGTATTCTATCGTCATGGTAGTGCGGGCATCTTGCACGCTAATGCGTAAGTTCTATTATCGTTTCGTTGAATCAATATGTCTACCCCTACAGGTTTAAGTGAAGCAGAAGCGATCGCGCGACGCAAAGCAGGTCAAGGAAATAATGTTACCCTGGAAACCAGTCGCTCTTATTTACAAATTCTCCAAGAAAATCTGTTTACTTTTATTAATACTGTCTTTTTTACCCTGAGTATTTTCTTAATTTTTTTAGGACGAGTTGGCGATGCAGTCTTGGTAGGAGTAGTGATTTTGGGGGGCATAATTATCAATGTTTTGCAAGAGGTTTGGGCAAAACAAAAACTCGATCGCATTGCCTTATTAACTCGTCCCCAAGCAACGGTAATTCGGGAAGGAAAAGAACGCAATATAGACCCTAAAGAGATTGTGATGGGTGATATTCTCGTGCTAGAAATGGGAGATCAAATTGTTGTTGATGGAGAAATTATTGGCGAAAATGGAGTCGAAGTCGATGAATCTTTACTCACGGGAGAATCTGATGCGATCGCCAAACAAACCGGAGATACAGTTTATTCGGGAAGCATTTGTACGAGTGGACGCACTTATTACCAAGTGACTCAAGTTGGCAAAGCCAGCGTTGCCTATCAAATTACCGCAAAAGCACGAGAATTTCGCAAAACTTACACGCCTTTACAATTAGAAATTAATGTTGTTATTCGCATTTTTCTCCTGCTGGCAACTTTCCTTTGGATTTTAGTGGGTATTTCTGTTTGGACGGGGTTTTTAAACTTTCGAGATGGCGTACAAAGAGCCGCCGTAATTGCTGGATTAGTCCCCAGTGGTTTATATTTATCAATTACCTTGGCTTATGCTTTGGGAGCCGTGCGAATGGTGGGTCAAGAGGTATTAATTCAACAGGCTAATGCAGTTGAATCTTTGAGTAATGTCGATATTTTATGTTTGGATAAAACAGGAACATTGACGGCTAATCGAATTCATCTTCATCGCCGCGATCCGATTAATATTTCTGATTTAGAGTTGCGAGAAGTTTTAGGAGATTATGTTTTTAATAGTACAGCAAAAAACAAAACGAGTGAGGCGATCGCCCTAGTTTGTCCTGGTATAAAACGAAAGATTAATGGGGAAATTCCTTTCTCTTCAACGCGAAAATGGAGCGCGATCGCCTTTGATGATTCTCAACGACATGGAACCTATATTCTCGGCGCACCAGAAATGTTAGGCGATCGCGCTTCTTTAAGTACAATTCACCAAGAAAAAATCAAAGACCTAACCCAACAAGGATTGCGGGTTCTCCTCCTTATTCATCATCCTCAAATTTTAGCTTTAAATGAAATTAAAAATCTTCTCTCTTCCACATCTATATCTGGGGATTTAGACCCAAATCTAGCCAGTTTTACACCGCTAGGAATCATTAGTTTTAGCGACGAATTACGCGCAAATGTAAAGGAAACTCTAATGGGGTTTACGAATGCAGGAATTGACTTAAAAATTATTTCCGGCGATAATCCCGATACAGTGGCTGCTCTCGCGACACAGGTAGGATTAGGAGAGAAAATACCGATTATTTCTGGTGTAGAATTAGCGCAAATGGATGATTCTGAATTTACTCGTGCTGCTAAAAAATATCAAATTTTTGGGCGCATTACACCAGAACAAAAAGCCCAATTAGTGGGGAGTTTACGAAAAGAGGGACATTATATTGCAGCAATGGGAGATGGAGTAAATGACGTTTTAGCTTTAAAAAAAGCAAATTTAGGGATTGCGATGGAAAGCGGCAGTAAAGCGACGAGAAATGCTGCGGATATTGTGCTATTAAAAGATTCTTTTGCTTCTCTTCCTCATACCTTTCTGGAAGGTCAGCGCATTCGCAATGGTATTCAAGATGTTCTAAAATTGTTCATGGTTCGGGTATTTGTGGTAACGTTAATTATTTTGGCAACGGGACAAGTTTTAGGCACTTTTCCTCTCTTGAATAAACATAGTGCTGTCGTCACCATTGTTGCAGTTGGACTGCCAACGATGTTTATGCCAATTTGGGCAAAAACGGGACAATTTCCTCGGGGTAGTATTGTACGATCTTTACTAACTTTTACTCTTCCTGCTACGTTAAGCATGACTTTAACAGGGTTGGGAGTATATTTGGGATATTTAGTTAAGAGTCTTTGGGATGCAACAGATAGCGAAGTTATGACTTCTTTAGCATTGGGATTATCTGGATCGGCGAGTTTGAGTTTATGTAATGCTATTGTTAGTTTGCAGGGCGCATTTTTAAGCGATCGCCTTCTGGCTATTCCTCGCAGTGCATTGGTGACAATTTTGGTTTGGTGTGGGTTGCTATTAGTTCCTTTTCTCAAACCTCCAACGACAGCTTGGGTAGGAGGAGAAGCACTCTCTAAAGATTGGCGCTATACAGTCACGGCGATCGCCTTATTGGGTGTATATTGTCTCATACTCGCTATTCCGGTCGCGCGCAACTTTTTTGAGTTATCTTTGTTAAGTTGGCTGGATTATTGTATTCTTGGTTTGGTCGCTTTGGCATGGTGTTTGGTCTTGCGCTATTTATGGCGAACAAAATTATTAGATCGCTTTTTAGGGATCGAATTAGAATAAAATAAAAATGCCATAAAATTAAACATCAATTGGGTAATAAAAATGACTCTCGATCATCTCCAAGGAAGAATGCTCCTTGCTCATAATTTTGCCTTGACTGAAACAATAGTTCCCGAAATTTCGCGAGAGGCATTTGCGGCTATTTTTCTGGAAGAATTGGGCGATCGCACCGATATGAATTGTTGTCCTTTAGATCATGCTCATTGGATGCTTGAAATTCTTTTCGATCCCGAAGTATTAGAACCTAAAAAAGTAGGAGAAATCTGTGCTGAAGCTCTAGCCGAAACTCGAAAGATACAAAAAGTATATCCAAAAAGTTTCTATAATATTCTCATTTTAGCCGGCCAGAAACAAACTCCGGTTACGAGTTCCGATCCCGACAGTCTTCAAACCGGAGAATGGGGAGTCGATGTTGTAGAAACAGAATCAATTGCAGCGTTTCTCGACTCCATTGGTTGGAAGGAAGAAAACGATCGCAAACCGACTATTTTTCGAGTTGAACTACAGGTTTAATACAAATTTAATGCTAAATTTTAAATATTCAACCCTGATTGATGCGTCGGTGGAAACGGTTTGGAATTTTCACGAAAGAGCCGATATTTTGCAAGTTTTAACACCCCCTTGGCAACCTGTAAAGGTTATTCGTCGTGAAGGAGGTTTAGGAGTGGGTGCAATTTCTGAATTTCGCCTATTTATTGGCTTTATTCCGGTAACTTGGGTGGCACGTCATAGCCAATGCAAGCTATATTGTTACTTTATTGACGAACAAATTGAGGGTCCCCTAGTTTCTTGGCAGCATCGTCACCAATTCGACGACGAGGGAGGACAAACGAGATTAACTGATGCGATCGCCTATGAACTTCCTGGAGGTGGGTTAGCTGAATTTTTCCTCGGTTGGTGGGTAGAGTTGCGCTTGCGGGATATGTTTCGTTATCGTCATGAGGTGACACAACAAAAATGTGAAAATGCCTATCATAGTATTGATGATTTGTCAAATGGAAGGAAAATTCCATATTAAGCATTCTGTTCCTGCTTTGTCGGAATTAACTGATAAAGTGCAAGCAGAATCCGACAAAACGGCAATTGGATCGAAATCTGTGGGAAAAACTGGCTTAAATTTGTGGGGGCAATAGAATAGAGTTATAACGCGATCGCGATATTCTAAACTGGGAAAAGAATTGTCCTGCTTCGTATATTTAGCTAAGCAAAATCATCATGGTTAGATCTGCTGTTTCCCAATTGCCTACGACCCAAAGTAGTAAGTTTTCCTGTCCCTTTCCCATCGATCACTATCCCACCGTGCGACTCGAGCATGGAGAAGGGGGAAAACTGATGCGGCAGTTAATCGAACAGATGTTCTTACCAGCTTTCACACTTCCAGGACAGCGATCGCCAACTCTTCACGACTCCACCGAAATTGTCGTCCCTTGCCCAAAACTAGCCTTTAGTACAAACTCTTATATGATGCGTCCCTTCTTCTTTCCAGGGGGAAATATCGGCGGAATTTCCGTGTATAGTACCATTAACAACTTAGGCATGAGCGGTGCGCGTCCCCTCTATCTCACTACTGGATTTCTGATTGAAGAGGGTTTTTCCACCAAAACATTATGGCGCATTGTGCAATCTATGCGCCAAGCATCTTTGCAATCGCGGGTACAGATCGTCGCGGGAGATACGCGAGTGGTCCCCAAAGGGACAATAGACGGAATTATCATTAATACTTCAGGAGTGGGTGCGATCGAACATAATCTCTTGATTTCTCCCTTATCTGTGCGTCCAGGAGATATCATTCTGGTTAATAGTGATATTGGTCGCCACGGTATTGCGATGATAGCACAGGAAGCAGGACGAGAATGGGGCGGAACAATTGCCAGCGATTCTGCACCTTTTGCAAGTTTGATCTTACATTTGCTGAAATCGAGAGTAGAAATCCACTGTTTGCGGGATATCACTCGAGGAGGATTAGCCAGTGCTTTAAATGCGATCGCGCAAATGGGAAAATTAACTATACAAATTGCCGAAAATAGCATTCCCCTTCACAAAGATGTGCGCGAAGTCAGTAAAAGTTGGGGAATCGATCCTCTCTATGGGGACAGTGCTGGCTGCTTTTTGGCGATTATTCCCCCTTCTTCTGTTAAACTGGCTCTGGAAATTCTCCGCACTCAAAATCCTCGTGCTTGTGCCATTGGAACTATCGTTGGTCGTAGCGATCGCGCTACGGGTTTGATTCAATTACAAGATACTAAGGGACAACGCTTTCTGGAAAATAAAAGATAAGCAAATTTAGTCAATTATTGAGGGTAAAGAATAGCAATCCGTCAAGGAAAAAAAGAACATGGTAGAATTGGGATTAGTACAATAACTCGTCTGCAAATTTATGAAAGGTTTCTCCAATCTGCGATCGCGCTTTGGTATTCTAACAATGTGTTTTTTGGCTGCTTCCGTGGCAATTCCTAAATCAGCGAATAGCCAACAGATTCCCAACCGCAACCCTGAAAATGCCTATCCGATAGAAATAGTGAGCAGATTTGTGAACAGTTGTACTAATTCGGCAACGACTCAGACGAACATTCCCGAAACAATGGCGCGATCGGCTTGTCAGTGCATGATTTGGCAAATTCAAGATCGTTATACTTTAGAAGATTTTGCCACACTTTCTCAGCGTGTTTCCCAAGATAGAGAAGCTGCTCAAGAATTTGTGCAAATTGTTGGCGCTTGTTCCCCAACACCAAATAGTTAAAGGAATAATGAATGATGGGTGCTTCTTTGGTGATTCTTTATTGTTGTTTCATCCAAGCGATACAGTTTTGCATTTGTTGCTTGACGGTACTGCGATCGCCATTATAGCGCCGACCGTGACCGGGAAGCACCCACTCAAAGGAATAATTGGCCAACTTTTCCATTGAGATAATTTGTTCCTCCCAAGAATACCAACAAGCGCGACGAAAGGCGTATAAATCTCCCGTGTGACGCGATCGCGCTAAATGATCGCCGCTAAATAAAAAGTTATTTCGATAGAGTAAAACAGTATGGCCTTTTGTGTGGCCAGGGACGGGAATAATGAGTAAATCTGGTTCTAATTGTAGGTTTTCATTGCCTTCGGGTTGAATTTCAATTTCTCGCGTGCTGCTGTTAATTTCATCCTTGTGAAGAATGCGATCGCATTGGAAATGTTGCTGAAATTTTTGATGATCGGCGACATCATCCCGATGGGTTAGATATAAATAGCGAATTCCTCCCATTTCCTCTAAACGTTTGACTAAAGGAGGAGAAAAGCGGGGAGAATCAACTAAGATATTCCCTTCTGGTCTTTGTATGAAGTAACTGGCTGCACCATAGGAATTCTCTGCATGATAGCCGCAGTGATAAATATTTTCAATAATAGGTAGAGGAAAGCTCTTTTGTGCTGTTTTGATATCAGTGGGTTTGTTTTCTGTACCAATAGAAGCGGTAGGACAAGAAAGTAAGGCTTGCAAGGCTTGCAATCGTTCTTTTTCATCGGTAGGTTGATGATACACGGCGGATTTTTCCCCCGCACGATTAAACACTGTCGGGGACATCCAGCGACAGGTATCGCAGTCAATACAAGTCTTATCTACATAAAAGTCACCGCTAACATTTTCAAGTCGGCGTTGTTGTAGTGTAGCCATTATTTTAAAGCGTAATTTTTTAATATCAAATCCGCATGAATACTATCATTAAAAATCTAGGGAGCGAGACGCTCCCACTACGATAATATTCAATAATTACAGTAGTGCGGGCATCTT
>NZ_JACSWA010000338.1 GCF_016888125.1 Spirulina sp. CCY15215 | reverse complement strand
ACCACAGCATCGGGAACTCCCCGTTCGTAGTAGAGGTAAAGATTACCAGAAACGTAGACATCTTCTTGGTTGTGAAAGTAGAATTTGAGGCTTTCTACACCATAAATTAAATAATCCCGTGCGGGGTCACTTTCTGCCATCGGTTCGCCATCGGGTTCGGGGTAAACAATCGGGGTTTTTAGGGGTGCGAGAGTCATGGTTTTCAA
>NZ_JACSWA010000337.1 GCF_016888125.1 Spirulina sp. CCY15215 | reverse complement strand
AAGGACGATTAAAAATAGCCGTTCTTCAAGGCGATCGCTACGTTGAAGTCACAGAAAGTCCGCATTTCCCTAACTTTCCCCTCACCGAAACCATTCCCCAGTATTTGCAGAAAGTAAAAACCCAGGGACGTAATAAAACCATGAGAGAATTTAGAGCATGGGTGCGCGGTCAGTGATATAGAAAAACCCAATACATTTTAACACCTTACTCGACTTAAAATCGCAGGGGCGATCGCCTCCAACCCTAAAACCTGCTTGACACCCCCCAGCGCGATCGCCTCCTTGGGCATCCCAAACACGACGCAACTGGCTTCATTTTGAGCAATAGTATGTCCCCCCGCTTTAGAGATCGCCTGCATTCCTTCCGCCCCATCTCGCCCCATTCCCGTTAATAAAACCCCCAACACCGACGCGCGATAATAACGTATAGTTGACTCAAACAAAACATCAACAGAAGGGCGATGACTGCCGAACGATCGCGAAGAATAATAAAAACGTCCCGCTTCATCTAATTCCAAATGCAAGCCTTCTGGCGGAAAATAAATTGTTCCTCCTTGAGGCATTTCCCCTATATTGGCAACCCGCAGCGTTAATCGACAATTATTCCCTAACCACTCCAATAAGCCTTGTAAAAAGCCTTGGGTGATGTGCTGCACGCAAACAATAGGGATGGGAAAAGATGCAGGGAAAGACGAAAAAATTGTTTTCAGCGCTTGGGGACCCCCAGTAGACGAACCGATCGCGATCAATTTGATTCTAGAGCCAAAGGAAGAGATGGGAGGAGAGGCAAAAGGAGGAGGTGAAGGTGAAGGTAAAGAAGAAGATCGAGGAACTTGTTTTTTGAGTTTGCGAAAAACTT
Organism: Spirulina sp. CCY15215; assembly: GCF_016888125.1. Lineage (GTDB taxonomy): Bacteria > Cyanobacteriota > Cyanobacteriia > Cyanobacteriales > Spirulinaceae > CCY15215. Next base: position 44,199 of record NZ_JACSWA010000337.1, on the reverse strand, counting down.
TCACCCCAGCAAGAATGCGAATTTTGGCAATTAAAGCCTGTTTAACTGCTTCATAATCCTCAATATTAGCCGCTTGAGGTTTAGGAAAAACATCTAAAGCCCCCGCTTCTAATAACTCAAAAACATTGTGGCGATCGTCCTCTCCCACAGAAGAACTCACCGCCAAAATAGGACGAGGATCTGTTGCCAATATCTCCTTAGTTAATTCCAAACCATTCATTTTTGGCATATGCAGATCCGTACAGATGACATCCGGCTGAGTTTGGGCAATTAACGATAATGCCTCCAAACCCGTCCCCGCCGTCCCCACTACTTCAATATCGTGAGCAGAATTAAGAATGCGCTTGAGGATAACGAGAGCAATGGGAGAATCTTCAACAATAAGAACTTTGATTTTCAATCTTTTTAAAACCAATTTTTTAGACTAATCTTTTTAAAGTATCAAGCAGGATGTCGCGATCGAAAGACCCTTTGGGAATATACGCATTAGCTCCCGCTTCAACTCCTCTTTTTTTATCTTCATCGGAAGCGAGAGATGTTACTAAAATAATTGGTAATTCATTATATTCGGGATTCTGGCGAATGCGAGCAGCCAATTGTAAACCGTCGAGATTGGGCATTTGTATGTCAGAGATAACCGCATCAAAATGACCGTTGCGTAGTTTATTCAACCCGTCTAACCCATCAACGGCAGTTGTCACTTCATATCCCGCCTCTTCTAAAATGCGCTTTTCTTGGGTGCGAATGGTAATGGAATCTTCGGCAAGGAGAATGGTGAGTTTTTTCTTGATTGTGGCGATCGCGCTGTTGGATACAGTGGGAGAAGTACGACCTTGTTGCACCGATCGCAATAAGTCCCCAGGGTTGAGGATCGTACAGACTTCTCCATTGCCCAAGATCGTTGCCCCAGATACATTTCGCACTCGTTTTAAAAGTTGGCTTTGGGGTTTAAGAACTACTTCTTGGGTATCTAAAAGCTCGTTCACTAATAGCCCTAAACGATTATCTCCGATTTCGAGCAAAATACAGGGGGTGCCTAAAGAATTCTCAAGGGAAGTAGTCTCGCCTTCAAGTTCAAGTAAAGTCGCCAAATGAGCAATAGAAGTGGCTTGTCCTTCTAAAGCAATGGTTTCGCGTCCTTCGAGGGTAAAAATATCTTGAGGGGCAACGAAAAAGGTGGTTTTCACGGCTTCGAGGGGAATGGCATGGATAATGTTGCAAACTTTAACCAGGAGGACGCTTGCGGTGGCGAGAGTGATACCCAAACGCAGGGAAAAGGTGGTACCTTGTCCAGGGGTAGAATCCACCTCAATGCTGCCCTTGAGTTGCTCAACATTGGTGCGGACGACATCTAAGCCGACTCCCCGTCCAGAAACTGCCGTCACATCGGTGCGGGTGGAAAATCCAGGCAGAAAGATGACATTGTAGAGTTGCGATCGCGTCCACTTGGCCAGTTCTTCTTCTTGATAAATTCCTTTGGCGATCGCAGTGCGTTTAATGCGATCGCTATCAAGTCCTCGTCCATCGTCGCTAATGGTGATAATAATCTGACTAGCAGTTTGAGAGCCAGTCAGACGAAGAGTAGATGTGGGTGGTTTACCTGCTTTTTCTCGTTCTTCCGGGGTTTCGATACCGTGGTCGATGGCGTTGCGAAGAAGATGAATGAGAGGGTCTTTCATATCTTCGAGGATGCGCTTATCGGCGTTGGTTTCTCCCCCTGTGATCGTCAGTTCAATGTTTTTTTCCTGCGATCGCGCTAAGTCTCGCACCAGACGAGGAAAGAGATTAAAAAGATTAGAAAGGGGTAGAAGGCGCAAAGTACGAACGCGATCTTCTAAATGGGTTGAGATGGAGTCAAGGCGAGAAGAATGCTCTCTAGTGGAGGAGGAGAGGCGATCGATGAGGTTTTCGATCTTTTCGGTTAGATTTGCTTTATTCTGATTTGCGGGAGGATGGTTCATTACGGGGGCAATGAGGGAGCCTCCCCCGAGGGGAAAATCTCGTTGTGATGAGAGGGAAGTATGACGCTGCCATTCTTCCCAAAGCGATCGCAGTTCTTCGATCTCGTCGGCAATACTAGCAATTCTGATCCGAGTGACGCTAAGTTCCCCAGTTTGAGTCACGAGATCGTCAAGGTGATGGGTATTAACGCGAATAGTATCGATGCGATAAGGGGTTTCTGGGGCGGAATTAGGGCTGAAGGATGAAGGCAGAATTTTTTCTATCTCCTCTTCCCCTATTGTCTCTTCCTCTATTACATCTACCTCTTCCTCTATTACATCTACCTCTTCCTCTATTACATCTTCCTCTGTTACATCTTCCTCTGTTACCTCTTCCTCTGTTACCTCTTCCTTTGCCCCCATCAGCATTGCTAAAACCTGAAAAGTCTTAACACCACTAGGATTACCCGTAACAGCCTCCTGGACAAGATTGCCGATCGCATCTAATCCCCGATAAAGGCGATCGCTGAGATCGGGAGTCATGGTTTCTTGTTGCTGTTGAATTTGTCCGAGAATATGTTCGATTTGATGGATGAGACTTTCTATCTCTGTCACCCCGAGCATTCGCGAGTCTCCTTTGAGACTGTGTGCTTCTCGCAGTAATTCTTTTAAAGGGGAAAGATCCTCGGGCTGTCTTTCCAGAAGGAGAAATCCTGCCTCGAGTTTTTGCAAGTGTTCCTCACTGGCAGTTTTATATAAATTGCGGAGTTCGTCATCTTCAATAAACATAATTTTTTCAGGAATTTTAACAACAAGGAAAAGAAAACTAAAAAAGATGCCAATATTTAAACCATTGCTTTTAACATTAAGGAAATATCCTGAAGGTATTGAATGGCTATTTTTGTTTGTCTAATGCCGATCGCATTTTCTTGGGTGGCGTGATCGAGAGCGTGCATTTCGCGAACGACTTCCGCGATCGTCTTAACTTGGTCGCCAACAATTTGGGAGATTTGCTGACTATTTTCGGCAACTTCGGCGATCGCTTCGGTCATGGGTTGGAAGCGATCGCGATCGATCTGCATCTTTTTGCTACTTTCCCAAACTGTTTCTTTTCCCGATACCGTCGCTTGAACAGCCAGATCGATCGCCTTTTGAATGTCCTTAACTAAATCATTAATTTGCTCCCCAGATTGCTTGCTGCGATCGGCTAATTGGCGAATTTCTTTAGCAATGACGGCAAACTCCGCACCGTAGGCTTCTGCGCGGATGGCTTCAATAGCTGCATTGAGGGCGAGAGAATTGGTTTGTGCTGCCAATTCTTTCACTATTTGCGAAATAGTGGCTATGCGAGTAATTTGTTGGTTTAACTGTTGCATTTGCATTGCGATCGCATTCACCCACTCTTGTAATATTGACATTTCCGATAGGGTTTTGTCCGCCGTTTCTCGTCCGGCTCGAACGAGTTGAAAAACATCGGCAGCGCGATCGCTTGAATGCTTGGCTTGTTGGGCGGTTGTCCGAGCAGAAATTTCTAACTCTGCTAAAGCCATATTAGTATTATTTACCGTCTCGGTTTGTTGATTAATTGTGCGCTCATTTTCTTCAAGGGTAATTGCAATTTGATTGGAAGAGGAGGCCAGAACGCGAACAGTTTGTTGTAAGTTAAGAACAATTTTACGGATCGTTAACGCAATAATTGTCAATAAAATAAAGTTGGCAACAAAAATGACAATAGCAACCTTTTTAGAAAAGTTTACATTCTCTTTGGCTAAAGTTTCTGCGGCAAAAACCGCCGCATTTGCCAACTCCCAAAATGTTTCGCTCTCTTGCAGAAGGCGATCGCCCTGAATTGATTGCGATCGCCAGCGCTGAATCTCTAGGGATAATCGCTCCCATCCTCCCTCCATTGCGACTATTTGAGCCTGGAAATTGGGGTTTTGAGGAGCAGGGAGTCCTAGAGTTTTTGAGCCGTTAACTAAGCCGCTAACAATTTGTTCGACTTCACTAATTTGCGAGTCTGCGGGCTGTTGAACTAACTCTAATTTAATAATTCGCTGACTTTTTCCTCGGACAATGCCAGCAAAGTTAATCATTCTTCCGTCAGCAGTGGTGCGATCGATGGCAGTGTAAATCGCGGCAAGATTAAAAAGAGCAAAAAGGAACAGAACGACAATTAATAAGTAGAGTTGATGGATAATTCGCTTACTTTTCATGATTTCCCCATTACCGAATTACTCATTAAATCATCTCTTTTAAAATTTGTGTAGCTTCGTTTAATTTTTGCGTTCCCAATTTGGTTTGACCGATACCGGTAGCACTTTCTTGAGCAGCTTGATTGATCGCATTCATGGCTTGGACAACTTGTTGAATGGCGGCGGCTTGTTGTTTGATATTGAGAGAAATCTGTTGGTTATTTAAGACAACATTATTAACCGCATTGGCAACACCAGAAAAAGAAGTTGCCGTTTGTTGGGCGATGGTGACATTGTTTTCTACAGTTTTTGTTCCCTCATCTGTTACCATAACCGTAGAGTTGATAGCGCGTTGAATCTCACTCACTAAATCATTGATTTTTTGAGCGGATTGTTTGCTGCGATCGGCTAGTTTGCGGATTTCGGTGGCCACGACGGAAAAGCCCTTACCGTGTTCCCCTGCCCGCACCGCTTCTACTGCGGCGTTGAGTGCCAACATATTAGTTTGATTAGCCAAATCCGAAACCAATTGAGAAATACTGCCAATTTCTGTGGTTTGTTCGCTCAAACGTAAGATTTGTGAGGCGATCGCCCCCACTTTATCTTTGAGAGAATTCATTCCCTCTAAGGTTTGTGCGACAGCCCGAGTCCCACCATCGGCTAAACTCAGAGCTTGTTGGGCGGCATTCGCAGCAGCTTCAGCTTGTTCGGCGGACTGGCGAGACGATGCCCCCAGTTCGTCCATTGTGGTTGTGGTTTCGTTGACTGAGGCGGCTTGTGAGCTTGCTGTACGCTCTTGTTCTTCAACTGTTGTGGCAATTTGACTAGAGGATGTTGCCAAAGTGCTAACAGTATAATTCATTTTTTGCGTGGCACGGGTAATAATCCACCACCCTAATATAACAGTCAGGAGAATAGATAAGAATACTGAAATGGTAGCAACAAGAGTTAAGCTACGAAGAGTATTCTCGACGTGATTTTCACCATTATTAAGTATCTCTTGCTCGCGGGTTCTAAAGATTTCTAACAAAGCAAGTAGTTCTTCCACTTGATCTCCTGATCGGTTAGTTCGCCAACGCTGAATGGCTTGTTCGGTTTGTCCGCGATCGACAGTATCAATGAGTTCTTGGTTCGTTGCTCGTAGGCGATCGATCGCTTCGGAAATTTTAGAGAAAGTTTCTTTTTGTTGTTGATCTACAATGACATCGTTCAATTCGATGGATAAACGCTGGATATTATCTCTAGCTTCTTGATAAGATTGCAAGGAAACTGAATTTTTTTGGAGTAAATATCCTCGCGTTGCTCTTGACAGAGTTTGGGTGTAGAATGCTAGATCGCCAACTTTGGTATTAATCTCTATTTTTTCGGTGACGTGTGCCGCTTCTTGTTTGAGAATATGAACAGTCACAAAAACTGCGACACCTGAAATAATGGAGAGAATAATAGGGACAGAATAACCAGCAATAATCCAGTGTCGGAGTTTAAATCCTGTTTGTTTTTGCGAGTCTCGTGTGCTATCGAGATTAAAGGAAACAATATTTTCAGGTGCAGCCATTGTTTTGTTGGTTTCTCCTAGTGCGATCGCCTTTTTAAGGTTTCTTCTGCGTACTCCATTGTATGCGCTGTTTCCGGAAAAATTATTCTCAAATCATTAAATTTGGGAAAAAATTTACAATTCTCAAATTGCTTCATCAACAATTAATCCTCCAGAAGTCAAAATTTTCGCTAAATTCAATAATCCGAGCATTTTTTCGCCATAAGTTGTTGCACCTTGTAAATATTCATTTTTAACAGAATGAATAGCAGTAGGAATTGGAGATATTTTCGCAGGGTCAAGCAAAAGAACGTCAAAGACTTCATTGACAATCATACCGATTACTAAACCTTCAACATCAACAATAACTACTTTTGTTTGAGATGATTGTTTGCTCCAAGGTAGTGCTAATAAGCCACAAATATCAACTAATGTAATAATTTCTCCCCGTAAATTAATATTTCCGACAATATAAGATGGACAACAAGGAATAGGAGTTATTTTCAATACATCAGTAAATTCACGGACAATTTTTAGATCGATGCCAAAGATTTCTGTCCCTAAACTAATAATAGCTAAAGGAATAAAGTGATGAGTATCGAGTAATTCATTCTGAGACATTAACGCGAGAGAGCGTTCTTGCAAAATAGTTCTTTCTTCTGGACTTATATTCGGTAAAAATAGGCGAAGTTCTTGTAATTCATGTTCGGATTCTCGTTTTAATTCTTCTAATTCATTGATATTGATATTGAGGAGGTTTTCTGAATCGTGATCGCCATTTTTTTTAGCGGTCAAAGTTAAAGATTCAGGATTCAGTAAAACAACGATATTTTCTTCAGTTCGTGCGATCCCTTTCTGTAAGGATATTTCTTTTTCTTCCTCATTTTCTCTATCATAACCTAAATTTTTAGAGATATTTGTAGTGGGAAAAGTTCTGACTTCGCGAACTTGATTAACAATAATACCAATGCGTCTATTGTGATATTGAATAACTATAATATTATCAGTTAATGAATATTCGAGGGAGTGATAGCCAAAGCGCAAATAAATATCAACGATGGGGAGAATTTCTCCTCGTAAATTAATCAAACCGACAATTTCGCGAGGAGCCTCAAGAACTGGGGTCACTTCAGGAAGAAAAAAGACTTCTTCAACGGCAGATGTTTCAATACCATAGATGGATTGAGCCAAATTAAATGTTAGGTATGTTTGCATTATTAGGGATTATAGGAGGTTTTTTTGCTGAGGGAGAAGGTAATGATTGTTTACTCGTCTGGGTTTCCAGTTCTAATGCGGTACGATTCATTTTTTGAGCGCGATCGCGATCGCCTTCTCTTTCATAAAGGTAAGCCAGTTCGCGGTAAGCTGAAATTGAGTGGGGTTCGAGATAAAGAATTTTTTTATAGTATTGCTTTTCTTCGCTGGTTCTACCGCATTCTCGGGCAATTTGGGCGATTAAGTAATAAATTTTAACAGAAAAAACATCGATTTTCAGGGCTTGTTGGCAACATTGAATGGCTTGTTGATATTTTCCAGAGTTGGCATAAATTTGCGCTAATAGATAAAAGGCATCAAAACTCTGCGGTTTTAATTTTAAGGCATTTTCTGCGTTGGCGATCGCCGCAGTAAATTCTTTTTGTAAAAATAAAGTTTCGGCGTTTTGGAGCAGTGTTTCTGGGGTAATTTGAGTTTGATTAGCAACCGCAAAGGGAGGGGATGCCGTAGCAGGATAATATAGAGAATCGGAGGGAAGGATAGCTGTACTGCGATTTTTTTGTTCTGTAGAAGTTTCTATATATGTTTGAGGAAGAGGAAAAAATGGTTCTTCTCGGTTAATCAATCGGGGATTATCTTTTATTGGCGATCGCGGTTCTGTTTCTGCGCCTTGAATATTCTTTTGATAAAGAATAGATTCGGGGAAAATTTCGCTTTTAAATAAAGTTGAATTTTGTCCGTACAACTCTGCATGACCCGTGAGAAAATAACCATCAGAGGAGAGCGATCGCGAAAAGGTTTGCAGGGTTTTTTCAATTGCGCTTTGGGTAAAGTAGATAAAGACATTGCGACAAACAATTAAATCAAAAAAATCGGGTTTGCTGTCGCTTAAATCTGCACAATTGGTTAAATTACAATACTGAAAGCGCACGCGCTGGCGAAGGCGATCGTGGAGAAGATAGCCGTGATCAGTTGCGTGAAAATACTGCTGTTGCAGCGCTGTCTCAGAAGCACGAAAAGACCAATTTCCATAGAGTCCTTCTTTGGCTCTTTGTAACATCCCTCGGTTAATATCCGTTCCCAAAATCAATACGTTCCAGCGATCGCTATCCAGTAGTAAGCGATCGAGTACAATTGCCAAAGAATAGGCTTCTTCCCCCGTCGAACATCCCGCACTCCACAAACGCAGGGTTTTTGTCTTTTGACGGCGTTTGATCAGTTGCGGAAGAACATATCTTTCGAGGAGAGAAAATTGACCGCGATCGCGAAAAAAATAGCTTTCTGGGTTGGTCAATAAACAGATCAGATTTTGCCATTCTTGGGAGTCTTCTGGTACTTCTGTGATTAAGAGATCGTAATAAGAATTAAACGCCGACAAATGCAAAGATTTCATTCTAGATTGAATGGCCTCTCCGAGAGTTTTGCGATTGTGTTCTTGTATTTCCAATCCCGTTCGTTTGGCGATTAATGGTACAAAAGATTCAATCAAGAAGGGATTCAGTTCTTGTTTCGATGACATAAAGTTTCTTTTGATCGACAACAGAGAAAATTGTAGATGCAGTAAATATTCGGGTAATCTCTATTCATTTTAGCGATTGTTAGAAATTTAGCATTGATGCGAAATAATTATAAAGTTTTGTATCAATCTTCTGGATACTGCATAAAAGACGCAATGCACACCAGAGAAAGAATTAGGGACTCTATTTTCAGGAGAGATGAACATGACTCGATGGGGTGCAGCATTGGCGATCGCGATCGCGTTGGCAGGAAGTACGGCACAAGCTCAGATCGTCCCAGATGGGACTTTAGGGGGGGAAAGTTCCCAATTGAATCCCAATGTGGATTTAAACGGTCAATGGGTGGATTTAATTGAAGGGGGTGCGATACGGGGAAGCAATTTGTTTCACAGTTTCCTAGAGTTTAACGTCAATAATGGACAAGGGGCGTATTTTGCCAATCCTGCGGATATTTTGAATATCTTCAGTCGCGTCACGGGGGGGAATCCTTCGCAGATTTTGGGGACTTTAGGGGTGAATGGGAATGCCAATCTATTCTTGCTCAATCCTCATGGTATTCTCTTTGGTCCCAATGCTCGGCTCGATATTCGGGGGTCGTTTGTGGGGACGACAGCAGATAGTTTTGTTTTTGGCAATGGGTTGGAATATAGCGCGATCGCCCCTGGATCTCCTTCTCCTTTGTTGACGGTGAATATTACACCGGGATTGCAATATGGGAGTAATGCGGGACAAATTACCAATCGGGGTATCCTCGAAACGGGGGGAGATTTACTCCTAGCAGGGGGAAATCTGGATTTACAGGGACAGTTACAAGCGGGAGGGAATTTAACTCTACGTGCTTTGGATACATTAAAAATTCGCGATAGTGATGTGAGTCCTTTTATTGCGGCTGCGGGGGGGAATTTTTTGGTGCAAGGCGATCGGGCAGTAGATATATTTGCATTAAATCACGCCGATAGCGGCTTATTTTCTGGGGGAAATATGACGTTTCGCAGTGCAAATCCTGTGGGAGGGGACGCACATTATTGGAGTGGGGGCAATTTTCGCATCGAACAATTGGATGGGAGTTTAGGGGATTTGTATAGTCCTAACGATCCGATTGTTTTAGCTGTTGGAAATGTAACTTTTGGTGACTATACGGGAGCATCACTACATATTCTTGCTGGTGGCAGTGTTACAATTGGTGATGTAGAAATAGATGATATTGATGCAACTAATAGTATCTATCCTACTAACCCTAATAATTTTTTGAGCAGTCTTGCTACCTTTACTTCCACAGAAGGAAATACAGTAACTGTTGAAGGAAATAAATACTATACTTTAGATATTCGTGCAGGTGTTGATTGGAATAAAATTTCTGGTTTTTCAGGGGCAAATCAAATTTTTGGTTCGATTACTCCTACTCCTAATTTTTCAACTTTAGATCGTGCAGATATTACATCAGGAAATATTGAAACTCTACTTCAACCTCCTCCCGGTTCTCGTACTGGAGGAAATGTTTTTTTAACCAATCAATATTTCGCCAATTCTTTACCCGGTTCAATTACAATTAATGGTAAAATTGATACAGAAGATTTTAAAGGTGGCGGGACAATACTTATTGATTCACGTCAATCAATTTCTCATCAAGAAATCACTACTTCTGCTTATGATTTATTAGGAAATAAAAATTTTCAAGGCAATGGTGGTAATATTTCTATTCTTGCTCAAGAAAGTATTGTTCAAGGGGGTGAAATTCGTGCTGATGGTTTGTTCGGAGGTAATATTACAATTATGAATCAAAATTCTCTATCTTTAAATCATAGTGTTTTTAGTCGCAGCTATACATCAGCCAATAATGGACAAGGAGGAACAATACGACTGAATACATCTTCTCTATTAAATTTGCAAAATGGGGCAAAAATTTCGACACTAAATTTGGGTTTTGGTAATGCAGGTAACATTGTAGCAAATGCAGAAACAATTGCAATTCAAAATACTTTCGGACAAGAGCAGCAATCAGGATTCTATGCCAATACTATTGGAGTCGGGAACGCAGGTAATATTAAACTTAATGCTTCAGACATTAATTTAGATTATGGTTTTGTATTTGCGAATACTTATCGAGATATTGATTCTCCCACACAACCATTGGGGAATGCTGGAGAAATTTCTGTCAATGCAGATCGTTTAACTTTGAAGAATGGGTCATATTTTAATACATCCAGTGATAGTGAAGGACAAGGTGGACGTATAACAATTAGTGTTTCAGAGTCAGTCCATTTAATTGGTACAGAATCAAGGGGTTTACCGTCAGCATTTATTTTTGGAGGATTTCAGAGTGGAGATGCAGGAGAACTCAATATTGATACCAAAAAATTATCAATTTTAGATGGTGGAATTGTATCTGGAACAGCCTATGGAAGTGGTAAAGCTGGAAATATGAATATTAATGCAAGTAACTCTGTTGAAGTCATGGGATCTGGTTCAAATGCACCCAGTAGTTTATTATATGAAACTGCTGGACAAGGAAATGCCGGAAATTTTAACTTATCTACTCAAAAATTGATTATTCGAGATGGGGGAAATATTTCTGCTCAAAGCATTGGAACGGGTAATGCTGGAACTTTTAATGTGAGTGCATCTGATATTACAATTAGTGGAATGTCAGGGAATGGACGCTATCGCAGTCGCCTCTTTTTTAATACATCTGAGTCAGGAAACGCAGGACAATTAAATATTAATACTCAGCGTTTAACTGTAGACAATGGCGGTCAAATTTCTGCAACAACTTCGGGATCGGGACAAGGTGGATTGTTGAATGTGAATGCTGCTGAATCGATTGATATTGTTGGAGATGGGAGTGGCTTATTTTTTGAAAGTTTTGGCTCTGGAAATGCTCGAGGAATTAGTCTGAATACGGGAGATTTTACCGTGCAAAATGGTGGAGAAGTGACTGTAAGCGGAACGGGAACGGGAAGTGCAGGAAATTTAGAGATTTCGGCTCGATCTATTTTGCTTTTCGATCGCGGTAATTTGCTTGCAAGAACGGTATCGGGAGAAGGAGGAAATATTAATCTTCAGGTTGCCAATGATGTTTGGCTCCGCTATAACAGCAATATTCTCACGGAGGCTTTAGGAACGGGAAATGGGGGAAATATTTCTATTACTGCTGGCGGTTTCGTTCTAGCTGTATTATCAGAAAATAGCGATATTGCTGCAACTGCTATTGAAGGAAAAGGTGGTAATATTTTTGTTCAAGCGCAAGGCGTTTTTGGCTTTAGCAATCCGGGGCGTTTAGTCCGCACTTCTGAAAGTGATTTAAGTGCAAGTTCTAGCTTCGGAATTGATGGTACGACAACTTTAATTGTCGATAATTTCCAACCCGATGTAGACTTACCTGAAGGTTTAGCCGAACAGCCAATCGGCGATCGCTGTCAAACTCGACACGGAACTAATAGTACAGCACGAGGGGAATTTTACGAAACGGGACGTGGTGGTATTCCGACAACTCCAGATAATATTTTAGATTCTCGTAGCTTACATTTGGGGTGGATAGAGTTGGAAAAAATCGATGATGACCCAACTTCATTCAATGAGCCTCTGACCGAAATTAATGAAGCACAAGGATGGATAAAATTGGCCAATGGTGAAGTTATTTTGATTTCAGAACGTTCTCAAAATTCTCATGAACGTACAACGTGCTATCCTTTATAATCAGGTTTCCCGGAGAGGTATACTTAGAAAAAGGGCGTATGCAAATACGCCCTTGCAGTAATCAATGAAAAAAATCATCAAAAACTTGTTCTCTCGAAATCCTCTCAGTAGGGTTGCAATACTTGCACTCTCCTCAACACCTGAACTACTTTTTCACATTACGTTTCTTAATGATCAAGCCCAATGTTCCTACAGCAAATAATGCTAAAGTGACATTAGGCTCTGGAACTAATTTATGAAACTCTTCATCTGTCATCGGACGCATTTGAAAACCGCTAATTTCATCTTCAAAAGCAAGTTGTAATGCAAATGGAGAGTCTTGTTCAAGAAGATCTTCCCAAGGAAAAACAATTTTAAACTCTGAGATACCCATACCAAACAGAGCTTCAAAATCTAAACTCTCACCAGACCCAAACTTGCCAACTTTTTTGTTCCCAACATAAACCGAGAATTTATCATCTGTAGAAATTCCACAAGGAAAATCTCTAATTTGGGTAAATAGTGAACCACCAGTAGTTTGAAAAGTGTATCCGCTATAAGCAGGAGGATCGTACCACTGGTGAGAGAGTGTGTCGTAAAAAATTTTCCATTCTCCATCGACTACATCCGGTGCAAGAGCTTTTAATTGACCCAAGGTCACGGCGCAACCATCATCAGGATTTGGATTTGGATTGGGATTGGGATCGGGATTGGGATTGGGATCGGGATTGGGATTGGGATCGGGATTGGGATCGGGATTGGGATTGGGTGCTGGGAAATTCCCCAAAAGAGTCATCCCGTCATTGATACACTCTTCAATAATTGTGGCAAAAAAGTTACCCACCATCTGTGCAGGTTTTTGGAAACTAAACCCGAAAATATTGGCTCCTTGTTCAAAGAAAAACGCGGGATCGAATCCTTGCGCTTCCAGTTCCGTTTGGTCGCGCATTGTTACGTCACCAATCTTTTCCCCAGATTGGATTACATTGGACATTCGATTCGTGGTGGGTTGCAATGTCTTATGTTCCCCATAATAGGAATCATCCCACGCTAAATCTCCCATCCACGACTCCAATCCCGTGCCATTATCGACTACAAAGTTATTATGAGAATATAAATTCCGATAACCTGCATTGTCTCCAGCAACACTCATTCCCGATACATTGCGATAGACCCCGACATCCACTCCAGAATCATTATTCGGAGAAAAACGAACCCCTAGCATTTGATTTGTGTTGAGTGCTTCTTGAAATGTTCCAAGTCCAGAAAAATCAAAAAACATATCCCCCCAACCGATATTTCCGTCGGGAACTGGGTATCCATTTAACATGGTTGGAACAGCTCGTCCGGTGGTGGGTAAATTGGCATTTAAACCCACCCAAATTTCTCCAGTTTCTTCGTTTTCTCGAATGGCCATACCGTACATTTCGTAAATCGTTCCACCTACGTCAGTACCTCCATTTCCATCACCGGCGATACTGTCGTGGCTGGCATCAATGGTGTAGTACCAGCCGTTGTGGAAACTCGATGCTGCACTAGGAGAGGCGATCGCGATCGCCCCTAAAATAGCCGCCGTACAAACTCCTGTAAGTTTTTGAATAGTTTTCATAATTCCTTGGTAGATAAACATGAATGAGAAATTTTTCTACAAGCCAATTCTCCGCAAAATTACGGAGTCAATTCCAGTTGTTTCTCGGATGTCTTTACTTGTTGTACAACAAGTTCTCTCTCAAATAAACAACTTTACCGAATCTTTAACTTTCTCCAGATTTTAATCGCTTTCATCACAATTTCTTCACCTAAAAAAAGACAAAAAACTCTAGCGCTAAAATGTCGCCAATTTTAGCTAAATTTAGAAATAGAATAATCATCAACTAACGGTTTTTAAAACTTAAACATTGTCATTTTTCCTCTCCTAAAGATTTAAGACGCAGGCAGAATAATCTCCTCCTACTAATGATGTCTCTGGAAACTTGCGATCGCATTATGCAAATAGCAAAAGTTTGTTACACAACTTAACAAACTACCAATTCCTCGCGAGATTGTTGTTTCACCCGTCCCTCCATCGCCGCTTGTTGCAACTGGAAAAAAGCCTGTAACTCAGCGCGATCGCATCGGTTTCCATGTAATAAATCCCGCAGTTGTCCTTCGGCATCCCGAGTGAGATACCCTTGGGCGATCGCCTCTCCCACAATTTGACGAATAGAAATCATCTTCAATTACCCCGAATTTTAAGTTCTTACATTTTTCTCTGGCAGATTTTAATTATTTTATGCAGTTTGTTACCAATTGCAACAAATTTATCCTGCTGCATAAAACCACCCCATTTTTACCGAGAAGAAAATAGAGGTCGCTATTGACCTTTCTCGCCAATCAGCATCCTTTTTTTTGGGGAACTATGTCCGAAATTGACGATCGCTTGCGAAAACTGGCTCTCGAAGCTCAAAAACATCCTCAAGGAAGTTTCCAGCGCAAAAAGGCAGTCGATCGCTTGCTCAGAAGCCTACAAAATTCCCAAAAACTCTGTTATCCTCCCGTCCCTCCTCATTTACAGGGGCTGTACTCGGAAATTTATGCGATCGCCAAGCAGCATTTATTTTGTTATCTCTTTCGCAAAATTGACACCTATAAGCCCGAAAAAGGCGAAGTCCTACAATGGGTGAATTTTCTCCTCCGACGGCGATTTCCCGAGGCGATCGGGGAAGTGACGCGACTGGGTAAAGGCAAACAATTATCTTGGCAAAATGTAAAGAGAATGACCCTTGAAGATTTAGATGCGAACCCTTCCTTCCAAGATTATTCTGTTCCTTGCGAAGAAGATGAACTGCGAGAATACATCGAGGAAGACCCCGATCGCATCTTCCAAACCGCCCATGTCAGCAACAATCCCCACGCAACCTTCCAATGTATCGCCCTCAAAACCATTGAAGGCTGGTCTTGGCAAGAAATATCGACAGAATTGGGGGTTAAAATTCCCACTCTAAGCTGTTTCTATCAGCGCAATCTCACAAGATTCAAACCTTATTTTCACGCTTATCTCTCTCATTAGTTCACCCCCAGCAAGAGTCATGACCGTTCAAACTAATTCCTCTGCTTTGATTATTCCTTTAGCGCCCCTCGACCACCAGCAAGCGCGAAAATTTTGGCAAAAGCACCGCAACCCCATCAAAGCCAAACAAGTTTATCTTAATACCCTTGCGGTCTGTGCCGTTCGTGCCTATTTAAGGGCTTTGGACATGGAAACTAACTTTGAAACAAGCGACAGTTGGGACATTAGCCTACAAACCTTAAGCGATACGGCTGACTTGACCATCGCCGGTTATGGCAAAATTGAATGTCGTCCCGTCTTACCCGACGCTTCCACTTGTAGGATTCCTTTTGAGGTGCGAGAAGACCGTTTGGGATACATTCCCGTCCAATTTAACCCAGAACTTAGCGAGGCGAAATTGCTGGGCTTTACGGCTAAGTTGGAGGGCGATCGCGAAGATTTTCCCCTCGCCTCTTTTCCCCCTCTCGAACTTCTCTGGGACTATTTACAGCCCCTTCCTGTAGAAATTCCCCCTCTTCGAGACGCGACGATCGTTTGTTTGAGTCGTTGGCTTGAGGAGGCGATCGATGCGGGATGGGAAACCATTGAAAGCATACTTGGTTCTCCCCCAACTCTCGCGACTAATTTTCGACGCGGCTCTTTATCCCACCAAAATACGCCTGTGAATAAAAATGGGATTAAGCGAGGAAAATTATTCGATTTAGAGCGAGCCGATGAGAGAATTGCTTTGTTTGTGGGCTTTCAACAACCCTATCCGGATCGGGAATGGGATATTTCTATTGAAGTTGCTTCCATTGGCACCCAGCCTCATTTACCCGAAGATTTGCAGCTTTTTTTACTGGATGAGAAGGGGCGATCGATCATGCAGGCCGAGGCTCGAAGTAGTGAAGGGTTGGAATTTCACTTCAGTGGCGAACTGGGGGAGCGCTTTAGTATCAAAATAGTATTAGGAGAAGTCAGTGTGACTGAATGTTTTTTAATTTAATCTGTCCCAGTTTTCTCTCTGTTTCTCTTTTCTGCTATGAGTAAATTAGTTGTTCTCGAACTCGATGGTACTTTTGAGCAAGGATTCCGCATCACTCTGGAAATTTATCGAGAGAATGTCGCGCTTAATTCTTCTTCTCTGCTTCCTGCGCGTTTAAAGTCGAGACTTCCCCAGAATCGCGAACTTCTTCGCATTTTACATCAGCATTGGCAAGAAAAATATCGCAGTCTGGGAGCGCCCTATCGACGCAAAACCGACGATCGCGCCTTTCGGATCAAACCGCAGAAGATTGTCCATCGCAAGTCTCGCGATCGCCAAATCGAAGAATGTCGCCTTTCTGCTCGAGAATTAGGGGTTTCCCTCAATCAATGGCTGGATAGTGAAGAGTTTCGCTCCATTGAAAAACAATTGCGATCGCATCTGCAACCCGAGGAAGAAATTCGCTTTCTCATTCGCACAGAAGATCGCCAACTGCAAAAAATCCCCTGGCAAGAATGGAATTTATTCCAGCATTATCCCCATGCGGAAACCGCTCTCAGTCCCCCGGAGTTAAAAGCCCGAGAGTTTTTTCCTCCTCTCCATCGCGGCGCTAAAGTTCGCATTTTGGCGATTTTGGGTCACGATGAGGGCATTGATATCAAGCGCGATCGCAGCTTATTGGAGGCGTTACCCGATGCCGAGGTCATTTTTCTCGTTTGCCCCCAAAGAAGCACCGTAGTGGAGCAAATTTGGGAGAATGCGTGGGATATTATCTTCTTTGCCGGACATAGTGAAACCGAGGGAGAAACGGGACGCATTTATCTAAATGAGTCGGAGAGTTTGAGTATTGATGAGCTTTGGTTTGGGTTGAAAAAAGCGGTCGATCGCGGGCTACAATTAGCTATTTTTAACTCTTGCGATGGGTTGGGGCTTTCCGATCGCCTGGACGATCTGCAAATTCCCCAAATGATTGTCATGCGGGAGTTAGTGCCGGATTTGGTCGCGCAAAAGTTCCTCACTCATTTTCTGCGTAATTTTTCAGCCGGTTCCTCTTTTTACAGTGCTGTCAGAGAAGCCAAGCAGCGACTCCACGACGAGTTAGACTCAGATTTTCCCTGTGCGAGTTGGCTACCAGTTATCTGTCAAACTCCCAATTCTGTGCCGCCTATTTGGCAGGATTTATATGAGAGGGAAGTTGAGAGAGTTGAGGAAATAAAGGGGGATAAAGAGCAGAAAACTTCCCCTTTCTTACCCATTCTGCTCAGTTTGGGGGTTGCGGGTTTAATTATGGGGGTGCGATCGCTTGGTTGGTTGCAAGGATGGGAATTCAATCATTTTGATTTTATGCTGCGATCGCGCCCTGCGGAACCGAGGGACGATCGCTTTCTTTTAGTAACAATTGGGGAAAACGATCTCGCTTACCAAGATAATTTAGGCATGAATCGTCGTGATTCTTTATCTCCAGAAGCGCTTGAATTATTCTGGCAAAAAGTGAAACCGTATCAACCCCGAGTTGTTGCCTTGAATATTCATGATTTTGCCTACGATTCAAAACGAAATGCAGACCTTTTACAATATCCTCATTTTCTGGTCTCTTGTCATAGCACCAATCAAGACTCAATCTCTATTTCGCCTCCTTCAATAATACCCTTAAATCGTGTCGGTTTTTCCAACTTAATTGACGAGCCAGATGATATCATTCGCCGTCAAATTATTGCTAAAAAATCCTCACCTTTATGCAATGTATCTCATGGTTTCAGTCTTGAAATTGCCCAACATTATTTGCAAAAAGAAGCCTCTAAAATTACACCCGATCGCATACAACTCGGTGATATAACATTCGATAGATTAACTCCCACTCTAGGAGGCTATCAACTTTCTCAGGCTGAAGCAGCAGGATTTCAGATTTTGATTAATTATCGCGCTACTAATCCTCAAGAAGTCAGTTTAACTGATATTATTAGTGGGGCGCGAGATGCTAAAATGGCTGATTTAGTGCGGGATAAAATTATTCTTATTGGCCGCGATCGCAGCATCAGCGAACTTTATCCTACACCCTACAATAAATCTGAAGGTCTATCCAATACAATCATCCAAGCACAGATGGCCAGCCAGTTAATTAGTGCTGTACTTGATAAACGACCAATTTTACGAGGAATTCCTCAAATATACGAAAATATTTTGATTTTATTTGGAGTATCAATCGGAGGATTATCTATAATTTGGAGGCTCAAAAATAAATATAAATTTTTTGTTTTATGTTCTGCGATCGGGTTATTATTTTTTATAGGATACAAAGCTCTAATTGTCGGATTTTGGATTCCTATTTTACCTGTTTGTTTTGGCATCATTCTCACTCCAACTTTATTCACCATTTTTCTTCATTTTATCAAAAATAAACAACATGAATAAACAATATTTTGTGTCCTTTATGATGATTTTTCCGTGGACAATTTCTAATTTTTCCACTTTTATACCTTTAGATTCTCTACCAAGTCTAGAAAATCATTTTCGTCAACTCATTGTTACTGTGGACGAAAATGGTAATCCTCCAACCGTAGGCAAAGGAGAACGTAATCCTTGTGATGAATCCAATCTGAATCTCACTCCTATTGTTATCAATCAAAACAATTCTGAAGTGGGTTCTAACTGGGGAAAAACAAGTGCAGAACGTCCGATTTTGTGGGTTTATATTCCTTACACGAGAGAGCAATTATCGAGAGCAAAACTATCAGTTCGTACTCAAAATGAAGAGGAGATTATTTACGAAGAACGATTATCTCTTAATACTTTAGGGAAAACTCCCGGTCTTGTTCCTCTCTCTCTCGAGGAGTCAGAAAATACCTTAGAAATGGGACAATGGTATCGCTGGTATTTATTCTTAGATGTCTACTGTACCGAAGAAGCCGATCGCCTGCAACAAGACTCTATTTCTGCATGGGTTCAACGATCAGAAAATGTGTCTGGCGATCGCCTTTACGATCACCTTGCAGAAATTGCTGCAATAGAAGACCCTCAAACCCGTAAAAATGCTTGGATTGAAATCTTACGCGAATTAGGGTATGATGCGATCGCCGATGGGATTTCGACTCCTGAAAATTAAATGTGAAGAACAACTTAATTATTTAGCGATCGCTTGATTTAAGATTACATAATTTATTTTTAACTCTCTATTTATTGCCAATTACCAACCAGAATATAAGACGACCAATAATAAGGTTTCTGATATTCTGAATCATCTCCTGAATGATCTCCTTGTAACAAACTTAATTGCGCTTGACGCAAGGCTTCTGCTTTGGAAATATGGGAAGTATTGAGTTTTTTATAGAATGTTTCCATTAATTGTGCAGTCGGTTCGTCATCAACCGTAAATAATGTGGCTAGGGTGCTTTTTGCTCCCGCTTGAGTAGCAATTCCAGCAATTCCTAGGGTAGCGCGTTTGTCTCCTACTGCGGTTTCACAAGCACTCAAAACTAATAATTCGATCGCCTGTTCTTGCTGTTCTTGTTGGCTAGATAATAGCTGACTCAATTGATTTAAATGAATGGTTTCTCCGGAAGCAAAAAGAACAGTTTCATCAGGATTTGAACTGAATATTCCGTGTGTTGCTAAATGGACGATCGCAAAGGGATTCTGGTTAATTTTATCTTGTAAGGTGGAAATTGTAAATTCTCCATTCAGCAGAATTTCTGCGCGATCAAAGTAGTTCTTAATAAATTCGAGTTCTTCTTTAACATAAGGGAGGGGTTTTTTATTCAGATTTCTTTCACTGATTCCGGCTGCTAAAATAGGGGTTTCTGACCAAATTAAAGGCTTATTTTCTGCGACTTCTAAACCAATATTGAGGGAAAGATTATAGCGTTCGATTACATATTTTTCACCATCGTAGAGGGAAGCTAAGGGAATATTTCGCAATTCGCTATCCATGACAAAAACTAAACTTTTAACACCACTTGCTTCTAATTTTGTCTCAATTCCTCCCAATAATAGATTGTAAATTTCGCTAAATATTGTATTATTTTTAGAGAATTTTTTCTCACTAATTGCTCTTCTAAGTTGGTCTATTTTTTCGTACATTTCTTGACGAGAAATTGGTTCAGGATGTGTATAATAAATTGGGGCTTTTTGGTCTGGTAGTTGGGCAATAATTCTTAGGCGATCGCCTAATAAAATTGGATAAATTGATGCAGCCTTAGCTTGAGAATTTCGGGTTAAATACTGCTCTAAAGAAGTTTGCGATCGCTGTTGTAAATTACAGCGTAAATAGTCTTCTAATTCGGCGACTTGCAAGCGTTCAATAACGGAAATAGCTTCTTGTACTTTTTCGGGGGCGATCGCCTCCTCTCTCTTCTGATCATCCTGTTTTTGCGCTACTTCTAAAGATGTAGGAAAACGCAATAAAAGCGCCGCAAATTCGCGATAAATAGGTTCGACATCATCCCGAAACAGAAAGCGAAAATCGGGATTTTTTAAGCTAATAATATCTTCGCGTACCCGATCCAAATTGTTCAAGGCAGATCGATAAGCTGCGATCGCAGAATCAGTTTTATAGGGTTTTTGTACACTTTCTGCTGCTAAAATTCGCCCCAATTGCCATTCCCAAAGATAACGTACTTCGGGAGCGCGAATCTTTTCAGTCAGTAAAATTGCTTCTTCCGTTAACTGCTGCGCTGTCTCTAAATTTCCCTGCAATTCTTGCCAATATCCTCGATATCCTTTAACATAAGAATAGTCGCGATCGCTCTGCAATTCTTGAGCCTGTTTTTCTGCTTTCTGTAACAATTGCTCGAACTGTGGTAGGGAAATTTCTTCTCCTGTTAGTTTGTACCATTGAATCCGTTGATGAATCAATTTTAACTGCATTTTGAGATGCGTTTGGGACAGAGGAAGAGTAGATATATCCGCTTCTAATGCCGTTAATTCTGCCAAGAAGACATCAGAATGATTCTGAAGTTCTTGCAGTTCGGAAAACCCTCCTAACAGCGCAAAATCTTCTTTCTGTTGTCGAGGGTAAAATTCCAACATCAGATCGATCGCATTCAAACGCGCTTGTTGTTTCACCTCTGGCAAAATATTGTCGATTTTTTGAACTTGTTGGTAATAATTTAGGGCGCGATCGAGGAGTATAATTTGTTCTTTAAGTTGGCGTTTAAAAGGAATATCGTCTTTATTTTCAAGAGTATAACGCCGATAAAAGTCATCTTTAAGCCGATAATATTGAGCAAAGATTGTATTGCCTAAATCTAGTAAAATATCGGCACGATCTGAATTTTGTCCCAATTGATTCGTAATTTCGAGACTCTTGTTTAAAAATACTTCAGAGACTTGCAAATAATCTTTCTCTTCTTCCGAATCACCTTGGCGATCGAATAAGTTATACTGCTCTAAAGCCTCCACTTTTCCCACCACCCGAATTGTATTACCCAGTTGATGAAATACTTTCCCTTGTAAAAGTCTGTCTTCAGAAGAAACTTGCGGAAAGAGGGATAAAAGTATCTTTAATGCTTCTCGATAAAATCCCAATTCTTGTAAAGCAATTGTTTGATAAACTTTGCTTTCGATCTGTCCTTGAATTTGTTCGATTTCCCGATAACTTTCCTCAGCTTGTTTCCATGCTTCCAAAGCGCGATCGCTGTGTCCTTGCAAAAAGGCTAATTGACCTGATAAAGTTTGAATTTGAGCGAAGAGATCAGTTTTTTGGGTTGAACGAGGTTCATTATTAAGTAAAATCTCAGCACGTTTTAAAGTCTCCTCCCCTTGCTCCCAATCTCCCAATTGCTGATAAATAGAAGATAAATTACTCAAGATCGTAATCTGTGCGATCGCATTATCTTCCGCTTCTGGTAATGCTTGCAATAAATACTCCCTCGCTGCTTCATAATTGCCGGCTTCATAAGCTCTACGACCTTGTAAAATAAAGTTCTCAGAAGCCAATACTTCCCTTGTTAAAACAGAGAAACTCATTCCCACTAAAACACAACTCAGAAATAAGCGAGAAATGTTTGAAAATTGTTTTAAAAATTGTACTGTATATAGAAGTAGATGCCGTTTTCTTGCCATGTTCTCTCCGAAGAAAGGATATCAACTAAAGGTAAACCCCAATCTAAACGAGCGTTAAAGCGATCGCCTTGTAGGACTTGTAAACCTACCCCAACTGCGGCTAAAGTATTCGGATCGGGAGTTTCCGAATCACCGCTATTCCAACCCATTCCTCCCTCAATAAAAGGAATAATTTGTACAGTAGTTTGTGCTTTTGTTAATTTTAATATAGGAATGCGAATTTCTGCACTCGCAAAAATACCATTATCGGTAAGTAAGCTATCTTGTCTGTAACCTCGCACACTCCCAAAACCTCCTAAACCAAATTGTTCCCCCGAAAGGAGAGGGCGATCGGACAGTTGCACCCCGCCCCGCAGGAGTATAGTGGGAGCAGTCGTATTGGTTCCTAATTGTCTTACCCATTGACCTTGACCCTGCCAAGCAAAAAAGTTACTATCGGGGTTACTCCTTTGAATCGTAGACCCCAGCGCATCAATTCCCAAACTAAACTGCGATCGCAAAGCAAAAACTTGTTGAGTATCCCGCTTCGTCCACTCTTGAATGAATCGCAATGCAGTAATATTAGTTTTCCCGTCGATATCGGCACCGGGAGAGAGAGGAAAAGGGATATCCTGAAGGGTGGTTGCGCCGCGAGTATGAGACAATACAACACTAAGGGCTAATTCTTCTGTTGGCGTTTGTTGGAGGGGATGGCGCAGGGTAAGCTGATAATATTGGGAACTTGCATCGATATTGAGGCGATCGAAAGGGGATTCGATAATGGTACTGGTTGCAGTACCGAAGTTAAATTGCAAAAGCGTATTGTGAGGACTCAAGGGGAGAGCATAACTAATATCAAAACTATTACTCCCATCGGTGTTACTATAAGTCAAAGCGAGGCGATCGCCGATGCCGATAAAATTCCCATTCCCGATACTTGCACCGCGCCGAAAACTACCTATACTGGGGGAACGACTGTTATTGCTATCGATGGCGATCGTCCAAGGATTGGCCGCAACCGCAGAGATATACAGTACATTAGTTCCGGGATCGATCCCAGTCGCAAGTTCCGCACTCAGGGACTGAATGAGGGGATCGAGTTGTAGGAGTTTCAATGCTTCCAAGAGGCGATCGCGGTGTAGGGGGGGATGGGTTGCGAGTTGCAACCGAGAGCGAATATAACTGGGATCGAGTCTACCCTGAATGTCAATTTTAATCTCACTGAGACGACCTTCCACAATCTTAATGGGAACGATCGCCGCTTCAACTTGTCCGAGAGACAAATTAGCGGGAAGAAATGCTCCTGTGGTAATATAACCTTCTCTCACATATAAGTCAGTCAGGCAGGATTTTGCCTGTAATAATTGAGCAAAAGTAATCGGAATATTTGTATAACCTGCCAATTCTCGAGCCAAGCGATCGCCATCAAAAGCAGTATTCCCAGTGAATTCAAAGGCTTGAATAACAATTGTATCGCGATCGCCCTCGGGATTTGCTGTAGGTTTTGGACAGGATAGGCGATCGACTGTAGGTAATTCAATAGGGTCTTCTAAAACAGGAATGGGAGTTTCTGGGATAGGAGGAGAAGGGGGTTGCGGTTGTAGATCTGAAGGTTGAGGGATATTCAGGGGATTTTGTGAGAATAAATTATTTTGTTCTAATTCCTCAGAATTTATGGCAAAAATATCGGTACTCGCAAAAGCAAAATGACCTCGAAGTATGGTTAATGCAACCCCTAAATAAATTACCCACTGCAAAATAGTTAAGGGTTTTCTGCTTTTTCCCAGGAAAATTGCTCTCATGCACCTTACCTTTGTCGGATATGATTAAATCATTGGTTTTGGAAATGTATTGATTCTATCGGATTTTTTAATTTTTGTTACCTCTGATAAAATTTGTAACCCATCCAACCTATTCTGTAGTGACGTTGCAGGTAACGTCACTACCAGAATTGATCAAAAATCTGTGTTTAATAAAAACTCCCTGTTTTGCGATAATGAACAGCAGTTTTGCCTTTCTCATCTAACACTTTACCTGTATCGGTAACTGCGTAAACTACCCAATGATCGCCGCACTCCATACGACTACTAACGTGACATTCTACATAAGCTAAAGCATCTTTGAGAATAAAACCACCGTTACTTGCATCCTCTTTTTCAATATCCTCAAAACGGTCTTCTCCTGGGGTATAATTCTTCATAAATCGCTTTTGAATCGCATTTCCTTCCGGCAAAATATTGAGGACAAAGCGATCGCCAGTCTGCATTAAATTCTCAATAGCACGATCTTTAGCAACGGCCATAGTTAATCCTGGTGGATTAAAGGAGGCTTGAGATACCCAAGAGGCTAACATAGCGCTAGAAAGTTCTCCTTTCTGTGCCGTAACGACGCATAAAGAGCCGACAATTCGCCCCACAGCTTGTTCCGTGCGGGCAGACTCCGACTCCCCCCCCGAGGCTGTAGATTTGCGTTTTTTCTCCTGTCGCTGCAACAGTTGAGCAAAATCCGTCCCCGCTTCCTCACAATATTTGAGAATAGCATCGGTGGGTTTAAATTTAACCCGGATCGGTTCAAATCCGAAGCGATAGCCCGCATCCCGGAACTTTCCTTCTAAAATGTCGATCGCCTCTCCACTCCAGCCAAAAGAGCCAAAAACCCCCGCTAATTTGTTCTTATCGGCGGTGGAAAGAACGATGCCGAGGGCGGTTTGCACTTGAGTGGGGGCGTGACCGCCGAGAGTAGGAGATCCCATAATAAAGCCGGCGGATTTTTCCACGGCGGCTTTGATTTCCTCGGGTTCGGCGACCTCGCAATTGAGAGAGGTGACGGCGACTCCGGCTTTGGTGATACCTCGGGCGATCGCTTGAGCGATGGTTGCCGTATTGCCGTAAGCCGATGCGTAAATGAGGGCGACGGTATTCGCTTTTTTTTTCTGCTCTTCCACCCACTCTTGGTAAAGATTTGTGAGTTCTGTGAAGCCATATTTCACGAGGGGACCGTGGCCGGGGGCGTAAAATTTAACTTCATATTCGTTAAATTTGTTTAAAGCTGTCCCCACTTGGGTTGCGTGGGGTGCCATCAAACAATCAAAATAATAGCGGCGGTCTTCT
This sequence comes from Spirulina sp. CCY15215, assembly GCF_016888125.1. GTDB lineage: Bacteria > Cyanobacteriota > Cyanobacteriia > Cyanobacteriales > Spirulinaceae > CCY15215. The sequence goes on along the minus strand of NZ_JACSWA010000337.1, from coordinate 18,964 downwards.
GCGTAAACTGTCCAACCTTCATCAAAGATTTGATCGCTACAAACGTGCGCCCCAAAGAGTTTATCCGTGTAGAGAATCTGGGTTTTAGGGTCGTAGGTGGCGAGGCGATCGGGCCATCTCGGACTAGGGGTGAGAATAAATTGGAGGTGATGATCTTGACCAAGATCGAGGGTTTCTTCTCCTTTAATGGTGAGAATATTCAAGTCTCGGTCTTCAATAAGTTTGCGAAGGGCGATCGCGCCAGGATTGGAACAAACAAGGGTAACTTCAGGAATAATATCCAGTAAAAGTGTTAAGGTTTTGGCACGATTGGCGTTAACGTGACCCAAGATAATATAATCAATCTCTGGCAGATTGATACGGTCTTGAAGTGCCTTTAAAAAGATGTCGCTAAAAGATTCACCTGGAGGATCGAAAAGGGCGATTTTATCCCCTTCTATGAGGTAAGAATTAGCAGTTGTGCCTTTTTGTAGGGCATATTCAATTTCAAACTTGAGTCTGTCCCAAGTCCGCGATCGCAGCACCCTTGTTTCTGCGCCAATGGGGAACACTTGAACATCACGAGGTTTAATTTCTGGCATGGTTTTATTGATTGTTGTTTGTTACTTTTTACTCGTTAATAATAATTCCCCACCTTACGATGATGAACAGCCGTTAAAGAGTCAGGTTTAGAGACGCGGCCTTCATCAACTTGGCTGTAAACAATCCAATGATCGCTAACTTCCATGCGGCTAATCACTTCACATTCAAGATAAGCTAAAGCATCAATTAAAATTGGAGAACCATTTTTAGCATCTTGGATATTTACGCCTTCAAAACGGTCTTGACCTGGTTTAAATCGCTTGAGAAAGTGCTTCATTAAATGTTGATAATTACCCTCTTCTAGGATATTCAAAACAAAGCGATCGCCAACCTGCATTACAGACTCAATTGCACGATCTTTCGCTACAGCAATGGTAAGTCCCAAGGGTTCAAAACTAGCTTGAGTGACCCAGGAGGCTAACATTGCCCCTTTAATATCGCCCTTTTGTGCCGTGATAATGTAGAGTCCTCCACTAATGCGACCGATCGCTTTATCGAGATCGCTGTCGAGAGATTTCCGCTTTTGAATCGACTTTTCTTTAGTTAAAAACTGCCCCATATCCGTCCCTGCTTCTTCGCAGAGTTGGTAAGTTGCTTCGGTGGGAGTATCCTTAATGCGAATACTGGGAAAAACTGTCGTTAATCCCAATTCTCGAAACTTGGTTAAAATAGGATCAATAGGTTCGTCATCTTCTCCATAGGACTCAAAAAAGCCTATTACTTGTTTACCATTAGCAGAGGCAAGAATCGTACTGAGAGTAGTTGCTGCTTCTTTCGCTTTCTCACCGGAGGCAGGAGGCATGGCGATCGCAATTCCCGCAGAATTTTCGACAATTTCTCGGACTTCTTGCAGATCTGCACCGATCCCATCGATCATTTCCACAGTAATTCCAGTTTTAGTAATCCCTCGGGCGATAGATTGAGAAAGGCGATCGCTATCTCCGTATCCAGAAACATAAAAAACAGTAACGCTTTTTTCTCCTTTTGTTTGGGCTAAACTCCATTCCCGATAACGTCCAATCAGTTCATCTACATTATGTTTTAGTAAAGGTCCATGACCATTAGCCACTATCTTTACCTCCCCTATTTTTTCCATGCGTTTGAGGGCAGACAAAACAGAACGGGCATTAGGTGCCATCAAACATTCATAGTAAAAGTGATAATCCGGTGCGATCGCCTTCAAATTAACATCAAAGAGATCATCAGAACAATAATGTAGTCCAAAAACATCGCAAGTATATAATGTTTGCGTTCCCCAGTCATAAGTTAAAATCGTATCCGGCCAGTGTAAATTGGGCGCATTAACAAACTCGAGAACATGACCTTTACCCAGGTCAATTTTATCCCCATTTTTAATCACTTGGCGTTCAAATTTTTCATGCACAAATCCTTCTAGGAATTGAATCGCAATTTTCGCCCCAACCACAATAACATTAGGATTTAAGGCGAGAAAATCTTTCACCAAACCGCTATGATCCGGCTCCGTGTGACTAATGATCAGATAATCGATTTGTTTGGGGTCAATTAATCCCGTCAGAGTATCGAGATAGAGTTGACGGAATTTGGCGTGGGAGGTATCAACGAGGGCAATTTTCTCCCCTCGGATCAGATGGGAATTATAGGTAGTACCGTTTTGCAATCCAAATTCAATATCAAAGCGATCGCGATCCCAGTCTAAAGAGCGGATCGTGGTGGTATCTTGGGTTATATCTGCCGTTTGAATGGTCAAGCGCTTTTCCGTTTTTTCCAGAGTTGCTAACATCAGCCACCTCCCCTAATTGCTTAAATTTTCTTGACATTTCTATTTTGCCACATTCAAGTCCTGCATTTGTTAAAGATTTCCGATTCCTTATATTAGTTATTGGTAATTCGCGATCGCATTTCGGCTATTTTGCCGGGCAAAAACTCGTGAAAACTTGGGATACAGAGCATATTTCCCAACCCGTCACGGCGATCCCTAGGGAACTTTTGCCGTTAGGGATTCCCCCTCAATTGAGCCATTCTCTTCCTCTTTATCTCGCTTCCGTTGTTCCAGAACAAACACAATTATGGCGGTCTTATACTTGTGGCAAAGAAATTACTTTAGCGCATCTTCCTTTAGAGGGAATTTATCCAACAATGGGTATCGATCGCGCTTTAGCAGCCTATGGTGCGGTGAAATCTTGGGATTCTCCGGCATTGGTTATCGACGGAGGAACCGCACTAACTTTAACGGGAATCCAAGAGAATTATAAGTTAATAGGGGGAGCTATTTTACCAGGTTTGCGATCGCAGTTTTTATCTCTTTCTCAAACAACAGCAGCATTACCCGATCTGGTGTTACCTTCCCAATTGCCTGCGCGATGGAGTTTGAATACAGAAGAGGCGATCGCCAGTGGAATTCTCTATACAATTTTACCAGGAATTCGCGAGTTTATTATAGATTGGTGGGAAGATTTTCCTGAAGGTCGAGTTATTTTTACGGGAGGAGATGGGGCCTGGTTAGTAGAGACTTTATCTGTTCTTTATTCAGAGTTTGCAGGAAAGATTGAGCTTGATTTAGACTTAATTTTTAAAGGAATTTGGGAAGTTGTGAATAGTCAGACTCATCCCATCAGATGTTAAAGGTTATCTAGGTTGATGTTGAACGATCGCCCTTATTGGGGGCGATCGCTTTATAACGACCTCTTAGCAATTGATATAGCTCAATTATAGGCGATCGATTCAGTTATTTTTGCCCACTCCCAACCCCCAACTCCCAACTCCCAACTCCCAACTCCCAACCCCCAACTCCCAACTCCCAACTCCCAACTATCAACTATCAACTATCAACTATCAACTATTTAACCAGCCTTCTAATAGTTCTTTTTCCGCAAAGGTTGAAGATTTAATTTGTATAATTTGATAGCGTATAGGTTCAGGTTCATCGAGTATAATTTGATAGGTTTGTAAGATTTCTTGATGAAATACTGTTACTGCGATCGCATCTCCCGCTTGATAGTCCCGCAAACGTTCGTTTAAATTGTCGTGAGTTACTCGAATGCCATCAATAGCCAAAAGTTCATCATCAATATCAATCCCTACTTTAGCCGCAGGGGAATGATCCCAAACAAATTGAATTTTAGTTTTTTGTTCTTCTATAATTGTTCTAATGCCTAAATACGGGTAGGGATTTTTCTCAAAAACACTCTCTATTTTTAAACCAAAAGGTAACAGATATTCCTCGAATGGTAATTTAACCATTTCTTGTAAATACTTGTGGAAAAAGTCGCTTAAATCTTCCTCAGCGACGGATTCTATTACCTCTTGCAATTGTTGAGGAGTGTAGCCAATTTCCGCTTGGCCAAATTTCTCCCAGATTATTTGCATAACATCGTTTAGCGATCGCGTATTCTTATATTTACGACGAATACGAAGATCAAGCAAGAAAGATACCATTTCTCCTTTCAAATAGTAGGAGATTTGAGAATTATCGCTATTGGGATGTCTTCGATAGAGTTTGATCCAAGCATCAAAACTGGATTCGTTTAAAGATTGTACATTGCGTCCGGGAGTTTGCAAATAACGAGTAATATCTTTATTTATAGTCTCAAAAAAGGTTTTGCGATCGTAGACTTTTGCCCAAAGAGGAATAATTGTGTCGTAATAGCTCGTTGCTCCTTCACAAAACCATAGAGAAGTAGTATAATTTTCGCGGGTATAGTCGAAGGTTTCCAGTGCTTTAGGACGAATACGCTTTACATTCCAGAGGTGGAAGAATTCGTGGGCAACTAACTGTAAGAAGCGATTATAGCGTTCTTTATTGCGAAATCCTAAGCGATCGTAAATCAAAGAACAGCAATTTTTATGTTCTAAACCACCAAAGCCATCATTGCTTAGATGTAGCAGAAAAATATACTCATCATAGGGTAAACTATCAGGTAAATTCCCGTATAACTTTGTCTCGGTTTTGATGATTTTTTTCGTGTCTTCTATCAGGCGATCTGGTTCTAGATTTCCCTCTCCCCAAATTGCCCATTGGTGGGGTTTTCCCAACACTTCAAAATTGTAGATTGTTTGCTTGCCAATCTCGAAGGGACTATCAACTAAAACGTCAAAATTTTCGGCAATAAAAGTATTTTCTTGCCCTTTAACCTTGGGTAAACTGGTAGTAATGTGCCAGTCGGGATAGGGTAGCGCGATCGCAATTTGATAAGGTATATTTTCCCAACTGGGAATAAAGAAAAAGAGAGATGCACCATTAAAATAGCCGTGAGTGCGATCGAGATGGTTGGTTCGCACAGTTAGTTCGTTGGCATAAACGCGATAATATACCGTTATGCTAGTGGTATCCTCAGTATCAATTTGCCAGTGATTTTTCTCCAGTTTGCGGAGATGAAGACTTTCTTCCTCACTTTCTTTCTCACTTTTTATTGTTGCTTTAAAGTCTTGGACGTGACGCGAATATTCCCTCACTAAATAAGAACCAGGAGTCCAAACTGGCATTTGCAGATTTAGCCGATCCGATCGCCAGTTTTCGACCTTCAATGTTACCTCAAATAGGTGATTCTGCGGTTCTGGTAGGGCAACGCAGTAAGATAGGATTGGAGTAGTTGTGGTAATAGTGCGATCGCGAAGGACTGTGGTTTTAGTCATTAACTTCTAAATTAACTTATAATACTTGATAATACTTGATTTTAGCAGATTTTTACAACGCCAAACTACAAAATTTAATTAACCTGCTAATTCAAGATACTCCGCGCGATCGCAAAATAAATAAGAACCCCTAAAACATCCACCGCCGTAGTAATAAAAGGAGCCGACATCAACGCCGGATCTAGACCCAAAGTACGGAATAAAAACGGCAAAGAAGACCCAGAAACCGAAGCCAATAAAGAAATAACCACTAAACTGCTCCCCACAGATAAAGCCACAAAAATATTTTTTTGCATCAGGTAATGCGCCCACAAAGTCGCCATAATTCCTAAAGAAGTCCCCAATAATAACCCCGCCATTGCCTCGCGAAAGATCACTTGTAAGGGTCCTAAAGCACGTAACTCATCCGTATTTAAACCCCGAATTACCACTGTAGAAGACTGCGCCCCAATATTCCCTCCCGTCCCCGTTAAAAGGGGAATAAATGCCACGATCGCGATCGCCTGTCCCGTATATTCCAACAAAGCACCTTGAGTTTGAATAATTGCCCCCGTCACCGTATTTGTTGCCAACAAAATTAACAACCAAAAAATGCGCTTGCGAGCCACAACTAATAAACTGGTTTGGAAATACTTATCTCCATCCCCTTGTACCCCTCCAATAGCGTACATATCTTCCGTCGCTTCCCGCTCTAAAATATCAATCGTATCGTCCACCGTGACCACCCCCACCAAACGCGCCTCCTTATCCACCACAGGTAATGCCAACAGATCGTAACGTTGAATCGATCGCGCCACTTCCTCTTGATCCATCTCCGTCGTCACGCTGACCACATCCCGAGTCATAATTTCCCCAAGAGTTTTCTCAGGAGAAGAAACCACTAAATCTCGCAGAGAGACAATTCCCGTTAAACGACGAGCATTATCCGTCACATAAAGATAGTAAATCAGTTCTGAAGCATTGGCTTGAGCGCGAATGCGATCGAGAGTTTGCATTACCGTGATATTCTCCTTGAGAGAGATATACTCAGGAGTCATGATCCGCCCGGCAGTATCTTCCTCATATCCCAGCAATAATGCCGTTGCTTGGCGCTCTTTGGGACTCAATTGAGCCAATAATTGACGCACGACTTTCGCCGGTAATTCATCAAATAATCGGGCGCGATCGTCCGGAGACATATTTTCAACAATCTCGATCGCCTCTTGACGTTTAAAATCTTGAATCAGGTTCTGTTGTACCGAGGAATCTAAATGTTCGTACACCTCGATCGCCTCATCTTTCGAGAGCAAGCGAAAGGCGATGGCCTGCATTGAATCGGGCAGTCCTTCAATTGCTTCCGCAATATCCACAGGCTGTACGGGAATAAGCAATGCTTTGGCTCCTTCCCAATTTTCTCGCTCCAAAAGGGTATGCAATTGGTTGCATACCAATTGGCGAAGCTCGTGGCGCGAGATTGTTTGTGCAGAAGTCACATTCTCCATCAAGATTAACCCGTTTTGGTAAATTCTTTAATCCATATCTTAAAGGGTATGGGGTGTAGAAGATCTAGTTTAGCTGGGCAAAACCATGACAGTCCTTACCATAAGATGCAAAAATTCTGTTAAGAAAAATAGATAAAAATATATGGATTTACTGCGATCGCTTCCCATTGGACTCTACCTGGAGCATCCCGTTACATGGCTGCACCGTCTCGATCCTCGGGTTAAATTAGTATGGTTACTCAGTTTTCTGATTACCCCCGTAATTTCTAATGTAAATTGGCGTATTGTTCTAGCTTTAGGGGCGATCGCGATTACCTTAACAGCCCGCATTCCCTTTAGAGCATTGCGACAGCAAGCCGGTTGGCTTCTCATTGTCTGCACGATCGCCTTTATTGTCACTTGTTTTGTCAATGATGGGCTGGCGATTTCCTCACAACCGCGCTGGCCAGATTCAGCCTTGGCGATCGCCCCCGCAACAAATTATCAGTATATTTTGCTACAAGTGGGACGCTTTCATGTCACCCGTCACTCCCTCGATCTTGCTATAAATCTCAGTAGCATCCTCTTCGTCTTGATCTACAGTAGCAGTCTTTATCTCCTGACCACGGCTCCCGAAGAGATTACCGCCGGACTGGAAGACCTCATGCAGCCCCTGCGCCGCCTCAAAATTCCTGTGACTGAAATTGCCCTAACCTTAACCCTTTCCCTGCGCTTTATTCCCCTCGTACTCGAGGAAATCCAAAATCTTTTCCGGTCTGTCACCACCCGCGCCATCAATTGGAAAAAACTGGGACTGCGCCAAAGTTTCAACTTATGGCTGATTGTCGCCGAACGACTCTTAGAAAATCTCCTCATGCGTGCCGAACAAATTGCGATCGCAATGGAAGTGCGCGGGTTTACCAGCCCCGATCGCCATCGCGTTCAATGGCATCAACTCCGCTTGGGTATTAGTGATGGAGTTGCCCTCGGCATTTTAGTTCTTTTTTGGTGGGTGCGCTTGGTTTGGGGATGGGCAGCTTAATCAATGAAAAAGAGAAGACAGCAGAGAAGACCATATTGAGATATAATGAGTTGGGGCAGTTGTCTGAAAATTAAAATTTTAGCAATTTTTCCGATTGTTTCCTCTGGTTATATAAGGGTAATTTATTTCGCGATCGATGGATAAAAATAACGAAACTTACCTCAATCACCCTACGTTTGGTTTACTCTTCAAGGTTTGCCCGATTGAAGACAATCGAGAGTTATATACGACCCTTTATGCTCAACGTTTATTTTTTTTTGTAACTCACAATCGAGATAACTTGAGCTTTGAACCTATCAAGCGTTCTGATGCTCGCCTAGTGGTGGAAAATCGCCTGCGTCAATTACGCCGCATTGGAGCCGATATAGACTATAAAGGTCTACAAGTCGTTTACCAACGCACTTTCCAATAATCCTGCTCTTGCCTGTTGCCTGTTACTTCTCTAAAATGACTGACTCCATTAGCGATCGCCTACAGCGAATTTACCAACAGTTGCCCTCGGGGGTTCGCGCGATCGCCGTAAGCAAGCAAGTTTCTCTTGAGGCGATGCGGGAGGCCTACCAAGCGGGAGCAAGAGACTTTGCGGAGAGTCGCATTCAAGAAGCATTACCCAAACAAGAGCAACTACAAGATTTAAAGGATATTTGCTGGCATTTTATCGGTCATATTCAAAGTAATAAGGCCAAAAAGGTGATCGAAAGTTTTGATTGGATTCACTCTTGTGATAGCCTCAAACTGGCTCAACGTCTGAACAGTCTTGCAGCAGATATGCAACGCAATCCTAAAATTTGTCTGCAAGTAAAAATCTTACCCGATGCTGATAAATATGGTTGGAGTCAATCGGAATTACTCGCCGATCTTGGGAAACTCGATCGCCTCTCCCATTTAAAAATTCAAGGTTTGATGACAATTCTGCCCTTGGGACTCTCAGATGCAGAAAAGTTGGCGACTTTTCAAGCAACAAAAGAACTCGGCGATCGCATCACCCAAGATCCCACGACCAATTTAACTCTACCTGAACTCTCAATGGGAATGTCTGGAGACTACCCCCTCGCCCTACAAGCTGGAGCAACAATGATCCGTCCTGGACGGATTATATTTGGCGATCGCCCCTCCTCATTATCTTTAGTTAACGGTTGATTGGCAAGAAGATAAACGTCTAAAATCAACTCATATAATTTCATATATAGGAGTTAAAAATCTCCAGACAATGCAGTTTCGCAGCGATCGCACAGCAAAGGATGTTGGCTAGATTGACCAACATAAGTGGAATAATTCCAACAGCGATCGCATTTTTCTCCCTCTGCTTTGATAATACCAATGGCAATATTATCGGATTCACTTTTGTATTCTGCTTTTTGAATTGTATCGAGAGAATCGACTAATTCAACTTGGGAAGCTAGGAAAAGATAGCGCAGTTCGTCAATGCGATTTCCGGCTAAACTCTCTATTGGGTTTAATGCTTGCAAAGATTGTTTTAACGCTACATCGGTGCTATAGATTAACACTTTAGCATCTAAAGAAGAACCGATCGCCTTCTCGCTGCGTGCTTGTTCCATCACCTTATTCACTTCCGTTCGGATATCGCGTAAAATCGTCCAAGAAGCGGCAAGTTTTGGCTTTTTCCACTCAGACTTCATTTCCAACCAACCCGAGGCAAAGACGGACTTATAAGGGGTCTTATAGGGCAAAAATTGCCAGATGTCTTCCGCCGTATGGGACAATACTGGGGCGATCGATTTAGCTAAACTTTCTAAAGCAATAGATAGGACAGTTTGACAACTGCGACGACGGGGAGAATTCAACGCAGAAATATAGAGGCGATCCTTGGCGATATCGAGATAGAAATTGGATAGATCGACTACACAGAAATTTTGGATAGCTTGGAAGAAACGGTAAAATTGATAAGTATCAAATGCTTCGGTAATATCGTCAAAAACTTCCGTAATGCGATGTAGCATATAGCGATCGAGTTCTGCCATTTCTTCATAAGCAACCGCGTGTTTTTTAGGGTCAAAATCATGTAAATTTCCCAACAAGAATCGCGATGTATTGCGAATCTTGCGATACACATCGGACAGTTGTTTGATAATATTGTTACCAATCAGAACATCGTTAGAGTAATCGACGGAAGAAACCCATAAACGCAGTACGTCGGCACCATAAGCGGGTTCTTTCTTCTTATTATTCCCGCCATTAATAATCATGTTGGGATCGATGACATTACCGAGGGATTTACTCATTTTATATCCCTTTTCATCGAGAGCAAATCCGTGGGTTAATACTGTTTTATAGGGAGCAATTCCATTAGTTGCGACGCTAGTTAACAAACTAGATTGAAACCAACCGCGATGCTGATCCGATCCTTCTAAATATATATCCACAGGATATTTTAATTCTTCTCGGTTATTAGCAACAGCAGCCCAAGAAGAACCGGAATCAAACCAAACATCCATTGTATCCATGCCTTTCCGATAGGTCTTACCATTATTGCGATATTGTTCGGGAAGTAACTCTTCTACGGATAGTTTCCACCACGCATCAGAGCCATTTTTGGCGATAATTGTTTGGATATGGTCGATAGTTTCTTGAGTCACTAAAGGTTCGTTGGTTTCTTCATCGTAGAATACAGGAATCGGCATTCCCCAACTGCGCTGACGAGAGATGCACCAATCTGCGCGATCGCTAACCATTGGGGTGATGCGATTTTGTCCTTGAGAGGGAATCCATTCTACAGTAGAAATTGCCTTTAATGCTTCATCTCGAAACCCCTCTACAGAAGCAAACCATTGTTCTGTTGCCCGGAAAATGGTCGGTTTTTTGGTGCGCCAATCGTAGGGATATTTATGCACGTAGGACTCTTCTAAAAGTAAAGCGTTTGCTTCAATTAAGGCTTCAATAATTGCGCCATTGGCATCTTTTAAAACATTTAAACCTTTAAATTTTCCTGCTTCTTCGGTAAAGTTTCCATTCTCATCAACTGGAGACAAAATAGGCAGTCCGTAGCGCTGTCCCACGATAAAATCTTCTTGACCGTGACCGGGTGCCGTATGTACTAAACCCGTCCCTGATTCTGTGGTCACGTAATCGCCACCAATGAGAATTTTACTCTCGCGATCGCAGAGAGGATGCTGATAAGTACAGCCTTCTAATTCTGCCCCTTTAACTGTTGTTTTTACTGTTAATATTGTGCCTAATTTTTCACTCAATCTTGCTTGTAAATCCTCAGCAATGAGTAAATATTGAGGAGTAGTAATTTCCCCCGCCATTTCCACCACAGCATAAGTTAATTCAGGGTTAACCGCGACACCCAAATTAGCAGGAATTGTCCAAGGGGTTGTTGTCCAAATGGCTACTCCTAAATTGGGCAAAAATTCAGCCAATTTTTCCTCAACTGCTGGGGCAGCCTTTAACATGGAAAAAGCAACATAGATACTGCGAGAAGTGTGACCTTCAGGATATTCTAACTCTGCTTCCGCGAGGGCAGTTTTAGAACTGGGACTCCAATGAACTGACTTTAAACCGCGATAGATATAACCCTTGAGTGCCATTTTGCCAAAAACGGCAATTTGGGCGGCTTCGTATTCCGGTTGTAGAGTTAAATAAGGATTGTCCCAATCTCCCCAAATGCCGTAGCGTTTAAATCCCGATCGCTGTTCCTCCATGGACGCGATCGCGAATTCTTTCGCTTTTTGACGCAGAGATAAAGGAGTTAGTTTTTCCCGTTCCTTCTGCTTCATTTTTTGCAGAACTTTCAGTTCAATAGGCAGTCCGTGACAGTCCCAACCTGGAACATAACGAACTTTGCGCCCTTGCAAAATTTTATATTTATTAATAATATCTTTAAGAATCTTATTGAGGGCGTGACCCATGTGCAGAGACCCATTCGCGTAGGGGGGTCCATCGTGAAGCACGAAAATTTCCCCTGGATTATCCCGCGACAGGGTTTCATAAATCTGCTCATCAGCCCAAAATTGTTGCAATTCCGGTTCGCGCTGGACGGCATTAGCTCTCATGCTAAAGTCAGTTTTGGGAAGATTGACGGTTTCTTTGTAGCTCTGTTGTTCTGTCACGGTCTAATCCAGAATTCGATTTCTTTTTCCTATTATTAATGAAAATAGCTTTTTCTGGCCAATTTAAGACAAAATAGGATACTTGTATTGTTTTTGTTATGAAAGCAGAAATTAAAATTGCAGTCGTGGGGGATATTCACGACCAATGGGAAGCAGAAGATAGAATTGCTCTCGAACATTTAGGGGTTGATTTAGTTCTTTTTGTGGGGGATTTTGGTAACGAGGCGATCGCCGTCGTTCGAGAAGTTGCTGCCACGACTCTCCCTTTTGCGGCTGTTTTAGGCAATCACGATGCCTGGTATACTGCCTCTCCTTGGGGTCGGAAAAAGCCCCCCTATGACCCTAAAAAGGTCGATCGCGTGCAAGAACAGTTGGACATCTTAGGAGAGGCGCACGTGGGCTATGGAAAGCGAGATTTTCCCGAATTGGGGCTTTCTGTCGTCGGAGGTCGTCCCTTTAGTTGGGGAGGATCTGAGTGGAGTAGCCCAGAATTTTTCCGCGATCGCTACAACGTCAACGGATTTACTGAGTCATGCGATCGCATTGTTGCAGCAGCCCAAGAAACATCTCAAGAAACCTTGATTTTCCTGTCCCATAATGGACCCTATGGGTTAGGCGATCGCCCAGAAGATATTTGCGGCCGGGACTGGGAACCCATAGGAGGCGATCGCGGAGACTTGGATTTAACGGAGGCGATCGCCAAAACTCGCCACTTCAACAAAAAAATTCCCCTTGTCACCTTTGGTCATATGCACCAAAGTTTGCGCCATACCCAACACCAACAGCGCCAGATGCTACAAATTCAAGGAAGTACCTTTTATCTGAATGCAGCACAGGTTCCCCGTATTATTAACCGTAAGAACGACATTCGGCGCAATTTTTCGATTGTGGTTTTGCAAGATGGAGAGGTGACAAAGATTTCTCTGGTTTGGGTAGGTCAGGATTATCAAATTATTTCTCAAGACATCTTTTTTCCCTTCTCCTTGTTATTATAAGAAAAGACTTGTGGAGAGGTGGCAGAGTGGTCGAACGCTCTCGACTTGAAATCGAGTGAACCGAAAGGTTCCGTGGGTTCGAATCCCACCCTCTCCGTATTTTAAAGATGAGTACAAAAAACCCTCGTAGAAGAAAGCGCAGTCGTCCCATTCGCCGCAAATCCGCAAATAATCCCAATCTTTCCCTACCTTACAAACTGCTTTGGGCGGTGGTGGGTTTGTTTTTGACGATTGGTGGGACTTTTATGGAACCTTCTACGACAACTTTACCGTGGAATTGGGCATCGGAAAGCGGCGTACAAACTTACGCTTTAGGGGTAACATTTCAGGTGGGGGCGGTATTACTGGTGGGATGTTTGGGAGGGAAGCAATCAGGGGCGCTTTCACAAATTATCTATATCTTATTAGGGCTATTTTTACCGAGATTTCGTATTTTTACCCACGGAGGCGGCTTAGACTACATTATAGAGCCGACTTTTGGTTATTTATTGGGCTTTATTCCTGGGGCTTGGATTTGCGGTTCTTTGGCTTTTCGCACAAAACCTACCCTAGAAGCACTGGCATTTAGTTGTTTTTGTGGCTTATTTACCATTCATCTGTTAGGTATTATCTATTTGATTGGTTTGCATCTTTTTGGCTTCATTGATGAGGGATTTATTGCGTTATTGCAAGACATTTTACAATATTCTCTACGTCCTTTATTTGGACAAAGTACGATTGTCTGTGGGGTTTCTGTGTTAGCATTTGCCCTGCGGCGAATTATGTTCTATTGAATAGAAAAAAGAGTGCATCTTTTTGAGACTATTTTTTGAAGAATCGCAAGATTAGAAAGGTCAAAACTCCACTAATGACTCCTAAAAAAATACTGATTACTAAAGGAAAAAATATGAAACTAATTTGTAGAAAAGAAGAGATTGAGTCTTCTGGAATAGTCACAAATTGTTTGATTATGATGCGACTTTCTTCTTGTCCAATACTAGCAGCAACTAAGGAAGCGACACTAATTCCTACTCCTGCGATCGCGATCGTATTATTCAAAGTACGTTCGTTTTGAGTGCGTTCGATCGCCATGATTCCTTCTAGGGTTTGAATGAAACTATAAAGGGGTTTTATTCCTTCACTGAGAACTTTATAATCTATCTCTATTTGTTCGGTTTTATCCTTAGCAGAGTTGGCAAATGCCTCAAAAAATTTCAGATCGCAGAGGGTAGAATTATTGCGATCGCGCATCCATTGCAAACGGTTTTGATAATTTTTTTGGTTTATTTTAATATTCATCAGGTATTCTTGAAAATAGCTGAGGTGAGTACCACACAAACACAACATTTCCAAAGTATTTCCGAGGTCTTTCTGCAACTGCTTCAGATCGAGTTGAGAACTTTCTAACCGTCTCGATATATTATCAACCATATTTTTTAGATCCCCCGATACGCTTTGTAAAATTGCTTTAATTGTGCGGCTTTGTTCGTAAATCCAGAGGATTTTGCTGCGATAATGAAACAAGGACATAAAATCGGGATACAAATCTCCTATAATTTTTTCAATTTCTGCTGGGGTTTTATATTGAGGAAATAAACAGATTAAGATATGATGAGTCCGATTTTCTCCATCCAGAATAGTATTGGGTTGTTCGAGTTCGTATAAATATGCTTCTTGATAGATTCCTTGTCCGATTAAATCTTGTTTCCAATTAATTTTTTTGATTATTTCTAAATATTTAGAACAGGATTCGGCAATTTTTTCGATTTCCTTTGGGTCTTGAGTTGCACTATCGATCTGTCCTAAAAAAAGCCAGCTTTGTCCGAGTTTAGCTGGTATTTTTGTGGTATGATTGTCAATAATTCTGACAAATTTTTGCAGTTCTAGGAATCTTTCAGCAGTAGAGTTTTGTTCGCGATCTGGATCGTTATTGCGTCCAGTACAATTGATTTGTAAAGCCAGAGTATCCCCCAGTTTAACAGGGTAATAGTAGCCATCGAGAGGGGCATCAAAAGGCTTAATATGTGAATCTAACAATTCGATAGAGTTAGAAAAATCTCGTTCTTTCTTTTTGAAGGCTTCTATGTTTTTGTCGATATAGTTTTCGTCGTAAATGCGATTCCAAAAACGGCGGCGATCGCTTTCAATATCCTCTTCGCTTTTACCGAGTCCGCTATATAGATCGTAGAGGAAAATATCGACACTGGGATCGGATATGGATGGAGTTTGGTTCATTACCTTAGAAACATTTTATTATTTCATTTAAGCAGATTTGAGATGAGTCGATCGCCCAACAATCAAGAAATTATTTCCCAATCAGTTTGACAACACCGATACCACCAAAATATAAAACTAAAACTGCCCCTCCCAGAAGAGACTGAGTAATGGGATCTGTAGAAGGTGTAATCACTGCACCCAAAATTGCGGCAGCAAGAACAATATAACGCCATCCCGAAAGCATTTTCTCAGAACTAATGATTCCCAATTGTGCCAAAATTAACTGGAGGATTGGCACTTGAAAAACTAAACCGGTTCCGAACAGCAATAAAAGAATAAATTCAAAATAGCGATCGATCGACCAGGCTTGTTCGACAACATCTGCACCGTAATTGATAAAAAAGTTTAAGGCTGCGGGAACGAGGGCAATATATGAGAAAGCCAAGCCTGCAAAAAAGAGAATTCCCGATCCTAGAACAACGGGACCGAGAAGACGACGTTCGCGACGAGTTAACCCTGGTAAGACAAATTGAATAACTTGGTAGAGAATCCAAGGGCTAGAAATCAGTATACCTGTATAGCCTGCGACCTTAATGGAAACGAAGAAGAATTCTCCTGGTGTAAGTTCTAAGAACTTTACCCCATGAGCGGGCATTTCCAGTAGATTAACAATGGGTTTTACGAAGAAAAAGCAACCAATACAACAAATGAAGATCGCGATTAAACTTGAGAAAATCCGCCATCGCAGTTCGTCGAGATGGTCGAAGAGAGACATTTCAACATCATCGGGAAGGTCATCGAGTTCAGGAGTTGTTGCGGGGGCTTCTTCGAGGTCGGTTGTTGCCATTATCGTTTCGAGAATGCGTTATCGATCGCCTTCTATTGTATCGCGTGATGAGATTTATAGATTTCCATCCTCAATTTAGCTTTAGCTTTGCTTCTAGAATCTGAAAAACTCAAAAGTCAAAAACCGATCGCGATCGCATTTTTAAGCCTTTGAGTTTTTCAAGAATTAGCGAGATTGTGTTTTTGCTCTAACATCCTTTTTTAATGATAGTAGCGTCCTTCTAGCCAGGTTCTCAATTCTGTTTCGCTGGTGCTGGAAAATGAAGAATTTGTTACAGGATCGTAAGCGTTGTATACTTTGTTTCCAGTGCGATCGCGACGGATCGAAACGCGAGGTTCTTCGCTACCTGAGAGAAAAGCAAAGAAATCTTGCAGAAATTGCTGAAATCCTGAGTTAAATTCAACATTTTGAGTCGTTTTCGCTTCACCTTCGTTGTAAATGCGCTCTAATTTTTGTTGCGTCGTGGAAATGCTATAGTTAGTCATAATTCAATATTCGCTCCCGTCTTTTGCGGTTGATACTTTGACTATAGCAAGAAGAAAACTTAATATTCAAAGCATAACGTAGATATCTTCTATCGATAAAATCGATAGATAGCAAAAAATAGCTACCTATTATAGTTATCAATCCCTCACTCCCAACTATCCACTATCCACTATCCACTATCCACTATCCACTATCCACTCCCAACTCCCAACTCCCAACTCTCAACTCCCAACTCTCAACTCTCAACTCTCAACTCTCAACTCTCAACTATCCACTATCCTCTCCCAACTCTCTTTCCCATGAGTGCTATCAACCCCTACAAGTTAAAAATCTCGCAATTCCGCGCCCTCGTTGCGGTTGCAGATTGTCAAAATTTCAGTACGGCTGCTCTTGAATTGGACTTGTCTCAATCGACAGTCAGCCACGCGATCGCGCAACTCGAGGAAGAATTAGGGGTACAACTGGTTAAACGAGGGCGACAGGGGGCAAAAGTCACCCCTGTTGGCGATCGCATTGTAGCACAAGCTCGGCAGGTTTTACACTTATTGGAGGGAATCGCCCGAGAAGCCAATCGCGATAAAGGATTAGATGGGGGACAAGTTCGCATTGCTGCTTTCCGAAGCGTGGCAACTCACTTATTACCGTCGGCGATCGCCAGGCTGCATCGCCATTTCCCCAATATTCAAATCGATATCGCCGAATACGGAGAAATTTATGAAATCGAACAGGCACTTAGACAAAGAGAAGTTGATATTGGAGTCACAGAATGTTTAGTTGGGGAAGGGTTTTCCACTTGGGAGATCGTTGAAGATGAATATATTGCGCTTTTACCGCCTCAAGCACGGGAAAAACAAACTCAACTCACTTGGCAGAAACTTGCCTCTTATCCTTTAATTCTCTCACGTCATGCCAGTTGTAGCGCCAGAATTCGCAAATGCTTGCAACAGTCGGAAGTACCCATTGACATTGCTTACGAAATCCAAGAAGATTCTACGGCGATCGCAATGGTAATGCGCGGGTTAGGGGCAACAATTTTACCCCGCATGGCGGCGGAACCCATTCCTGCTAATATTAAAGTTTGTAAGTTACCTTGTCATCTCTCTCGTACTTTGGGAGCCTCAATTTTAGAAAATGCCCTGCATCCTCCAGTTGTTTTTGCCTTTTTAGATGCCTTGAGAAATACGGGGCAATTCCGCGAACCGATTGCTGTCTAACCTTCTTAACAACAATTTGATGCTTTGCAATCCTAATCTTTTCGGTTAAAATCGAAAAGCAAAGATTGCGATCGCGGAAATCATGTTCAAAATAATGACACGGACGCTAGATTGGTTAGAACGCAATTGGGTTAAACCCGCTTATTCTGGGGGTGTTTTACTGGCGATCGCCTTATGTTTCTTTGGGGCAGCTACTAATACAATGGCCGGGTGGTTATATGCCATTAGCGGCATTATTTTCGCCTTATTGGGACTCGGTGCCGTCCTCGCTGGGCGCTCTCTTTCTCACATTAAGGTAAGTCGTCGTCTCATCGCTCCAATTAGTGCGGGAGATAATATCACATTAGAGCTAGAAATAGAAAATACTAGCAATAGTCCGCGATCGCTGCTACAAGCCTACGATCTTTTACCTTCAGTTCTCGGAACAGCCAAACCCACGGCGATCGAGCAAATTCTTCCCCATCAAACCCAGCGCATTACCTATTATCATCCTACCCAAAAACGGGGCGTTTATCGCTGGCAAGAAGTAGAACTGAGAACCGCAACTCCCTTGGGTTTATTTTGGGCGCGTCGCAGTCGAAAAGTCCCCGCAAAAGCCATTGTTTACCCGCAAGTTTTACCCCTGCGTTATTGTCCTCTCGTCGATACCATTGGGAGAGAAGAAAGACTGCAAAATGAAAGCGATCGCCGCTATCAATCAGCAACAGAAGGAATTACCAAAGCCCTGCGTCCCTATCGTACTGGCGATCCGACCCGTTTAATTCACTGGCGAACTAGCGCCAGACTGGGAACACTACAAGTTAGAGAACTCGAAGTGATTACCAGTGGCAAAGAAGTAATTATTTGTTTAGATAGTGGTGCAGCTTGGAACTCCGAGGAATTTGAACGGGCTGTCATTGCAGCAGCATCTCTTTATTTTTACGCCAGTCGCTGCCAATTTAGCGTCCAATTGTGGACTGCACAAACAGGTTTAGTGCAAGGAAATCGCGTTGTTTTGGAAACCCTTGCCGCTACTTATATTCAAGAAGAAAAAACGACAGAAATTCCCTTAAAGTTTCCCTTAGTTTGGTTAACACCTCATGCAAATAGTATAAATACTCTTCCTCGTGGCAGTTGTTATCTACTCTTTACCAATTCTACAGCCAGTTTTGTTCCCTCAGATGTTACAGGAAATCTCATCGGTTTAGCGATCGATTCCGAACAACCTTTACAAGACCAGTTACAGCGACAAGTTAGATAATTAAGTTAGATAATTGATAAATTGATAATTCTTCATTGATAATTGATAATTATAGGACTGACGCATTAGCGGGCAAGATGCCCGCACTACCATACGGATAGAATACAGTAGTGGGAGCGTCTCGCTCCCTAGCTGCGTAAGTCTCGCTCCCTAGCTGCGTAAGTCTCGCTCCCTAGCTGCGTAAGTCTCGCTCCCTAGCTGCGTAAGTCTCGCTC
>NZ_JACSWA010000336.1 GCF_016888125.1 Spirulina sp. CCY15215 | reverse complement strand
TGAGAACGCCAGTTGTTCTGGGAACGCTACGAGGTCTCTCGTAGCTGAAAGAATCCCCAACCATAATCTTTGATTTGGTTGGGGAGCGTTCAATATTAGTTGCGATCGCGTTTATCAATGCCTTGGAAATTTAGAACAGCAAGAATATATCGAAGGTTCACAAGGTACTTCATATTTTGAAGTTGGAAGGAAAGAATATCACGATTGTCAGTTAACCACTAAAGGAAATGTAATCATTGACCATCCAGAGGATTTTATAGCTATGCCTAGAGAGGAATTCATTCGTAAAATACTTGGAGCAATTCATGAAGGACACACCAGCGAACAAGGAATTGCTTCACATTTGGAGACTGAACAATATCGCGTACATTCGGCATTAGCCACTCTTAATCAGGAGAGCTATATCAAGGGAGCAGAAAGTTCCTCCCAACGAGGAGAGCTAGAGTATGTAGCTTGCACATTAACTCCTAAAGGTCAAACAATGCTGAATTATCCAGATGATTTACCAGAGCAAAGTCGGCTTCGTCTTCAACAAAAGTTCAACATTTCTGACAGCAATATTGCAAGTGTTACTGGTTCAGGTCACATAGACAACGCGACGATCAATAACTATTCACCTGAACAGCGTCAATCTCTTACTGAAGCTGCTAACGAAATCCAGGAATTGCTCAACCAACTGTCACAAACTTACAATCCACCAAATCCGCTTAACAATTCAAAAATTGCTACGGCAGGTGTGGAAGCTATCGAGAATAATCAAGCTCTCAAGTCAAAAATCATTAAAGTTCTTAAGGCAGGAGGTACGGAAACTTTAAAAGAATTAATCGATCATCCAGCCGTCAATATTGTCATGGCTTGTGTTGAAGCCTGGAAAGATGATTAAGGTGTGCGATCGCGGCAATGAGTTGTTAGTCACCAAAGCCCTGTAGTTGTCTAAGTAGGGTTTGCTGAGAAAGACCTATATAGCAATTATGGAGGCTTAGTAGTTTCATCGCTGCGATCTCCAAAAACCTTGGACTTTTTTTGCGAAAAAAAGCTGTAAACTCTTATTTGGTACGGCTTTCACGCTTATACAGCAACCCCTATTTAGCGATCGCATTAACATCACCAATTCGGGATCGGGATAGTTGACCTTAATGAAAAAAACATAACTGCGATCGATACGACAATAAATTTTAAGTGATTTTATAAACGAGAAAAGAAACCCAGTTATCAGTCTTGCGATAAAATTGGAGGACTGATAGCTGATGCCCGATAACTAAAATAGTTGACTCTTGACAGACTGCCATTAACAATTAGCAAAGAACAATTAAAAAAAAAGCAACATGAAAATTTTATTCGTTGCCGCCGAAGTTGCGCCATTGGCCAAAGTTGGGGGGATGGGGGATGTAGTTGGGGTATTGCCCAAGATTTTACGCAGGATGGGGCATGACGTGCGAATTTTCATGCCCTACTATGGTTTCCTCAATAATATCTTGGATATTCCCAAAGAACCCTTGTGGTGGGGAAATGCCATGTTTCAGAAATTTGCCGTTTATGAAACCATATTTGATGGTGATGTTCCTCTCTATCTCTTCGGACACCCTTCTTTCGATCCCAACCGCATTTACTACGGAGACGACGAAGAGTGGCGCTTTACCTTCTTCGCGAATGGTGCCGCCGAATTTGCTTGGAATTACTGGAAACCCGATATCATTCACTGTAATGACTGGCATACGGGGATGATTCCCGTCTGGATGCACCAGACCCCAGATATCAAAACTGTTTTCACCATTCATAATATTGCTTACCAAGGACCTTGGCGTTGGAAATTGGAGCAATTTGCTTGGTGTCCGGATTATATGCAGGGTCACAATACCATGTCTGCTGCCATTCAGTTTGCCGATCGCGTTACCACAGTGTCCCCCACCTATGCCCAACAAATTCAAACTCCTGCTTATGGGGAACAACTGGATGGGTTGATGTCCTTTGTCAGTGGCAAGTTACGGGGAATTCTCAACGGAATTGATATCGATCTTTATAACCCAGAAACCGATCGCTACATTGTTGAGAATTTTAACGCCGATAGCATCGAGAAACGCCAAGAAAATAAAATTGCCTTGCAAGAGGAATTGGGTTTGGAAATCGATCCCAGTAAGTTCCTCATTGGCATGGTAACGCGCTTAGTGGAACAAAAAGGCATCGATCTGCTCATGCAAGTGATGGATCGCTTTCTTTCTTATAGTGACGCGCAATTTGTGCTTTTGGGCACCGGCGATCGCTACTACGAAACCCAAATGTGGCATTTGTCCTCTCGCCATCACCGTCGCGTTTCGGCACAAATTCTCTACAATGATGGGCTATCTCGTCGTATTTATGCGGGAACCGATGCCTTTTTAATGCCCTCTCGCTTTGAACCTTGCGGAATTGCCCAAATGCTGGCCATGCGTTATGGTTCTATTCCCATTGTGCGCCGCACGGGAGGATTAGTCGATACGGTTACTCATCACGATCCCGTTAATGGGGCAGGGACGGGTTACTGCTTCGATCGCTATGAACCTCTCGACTGCTTCACTTGTATGGTACGCGCTTGGGAAGGTTATCGCTATACCGATACCTGGAAAACCTTACAAAAACGAGCCATGTCTCAGCGATTTAGTTGGGATGATTCCGCCCGAGACTATATCAAAATGTATCAGGAGATGTTGGGAATTCCTACTGAACAAAAAGCAGGAATGGCGATGACAGGGACTTCCTCTTATTAATATCAAATCCGGTTAAACAACCAAAAACCCGACCTCAAACTGAAGAGGGCGTATGCAATAAACCCGACCTCAAACTGAAGAGGGCGTATGCAATACGCCCGACCTCAAACTGAAGAGGGCGTATGCAATACGCCCCTACAGTTGGGTTTGGGGGTAGGGGCGCAATGCTTGCGCCCGCAATGCTTGCGCCCGCAATGCTTGCCCTGAAATTATGGTTCTCAATTCTTAATCTTGCTCGAGTTTTTTAAGTTCTGCTTCGCGGCGATCGAGTTCTTCTTCTCGGCGATCGAGTTCTTCCTGTTTTTTCCTGAACTCCTGTTCCATTTTTTCTCGACTGGATTCTAATTCTAACTTTTTCATGCTTGACTCTTGACTTTTGAGAGTTAATTCGTGTTGCCAGTTTTCAATTTTTTCTTTTTCCTCGATTAACCAAACTTTTTGCTTGGATGCTAAAAGCCAATCTGTGACATCTTCGATCGCACAGAAACAGTCTTTTTCGTCTAATTCAACCAAAACGAGAAATCCAACACGAGGGGTGAAGGTTGCGGGAATTTGCGTACCGGCAAGATGCACCGATCGCGATACACCATCGACAGCCCAGGTATTTTCGGGAAGTATTTGCTTTGCCAGTAATTGCAAATCGATTCCCGATGCTGAATTGTTTTCCACTCGTGCTAAATATTGCATCATTTTGGCAGTAGAAGAAATTATTTGAGGCGATCGAGGCGATCTTGTAAAATTTCCATCTGTTTTTGCGCTTCTGTTAAAGCATCCTTGGCACCCTGTACGACATCATCTGGCGCTTTACTAACAAAGTTAGTATTATTCAAGCGCGAGGTTAAAGCCTTCATTTCTGCTTCAACTTTACCTAATTTTTTCTCTAGCTTAGTCTGAAGTGCCATCAAATCCACAACTCCTTCTAAGGGAATCAATACTTGTACTGTGCCGACAACCCCAGCAAAGGCTTGCGGGAGAGTCTCTTGCAAGGTTGGCAAGATCGCAATGGTTTCCCCTTTGGCCAAATCTTGAATATAAGATTGTCCTGCAATTAAAATTTGGCGTTCTTCCTCTTGTTCGCTTTGCAGGATAATAGCGGTTTTCACCCCAGGTTTAATGTCAGCTTCTGCACGCAAATTGCGAATAGTACGAATGGTTTCAATCAGTAAGTTAAATTGTTCCTCGAGATGAGGATTTAAAAGAGTAGTGGGGAGGGGTTGCTGCATTTCGACGGGTCCGGGGGATGGAGAGGGAGAAGTCATCACCACGTCCATTTCTGATTCTGAGGTCATCTTTCCTAAAACAATTTCCCACTGTTTTTGAATTTTCTCTCGCAGTGCCTGGCGACCGGAAGATCGGGCCAAATAGCGTAGGACAAACCAGGTCGAATAGCTGACACCGACCAATTCCAAAGTTGGCTCAATAAAAGGAATAGCATTGAGGGTATTGAGAAGCGCGACCAGAATTTTGAATCCGACCAACGATCCCGAAGCCACAGCGATAACAATGAGAGTGCGTTGATTGTTTTGGAAAAATTGATTGGTTCCTTTGGGGAGACTCGCGAGGAATTGCAAGAGAGGATTTTCGTAGTCGGGAGTTTGAGTGACTGGGGACTTCGGTGGGGAAGATGGGGGAGAAGGGGTTGACTTCTCTTCCGGCAGGGTGTCGCTGGCCCAAGGATCGGCGATCGCGTAGTTTTGCGGTTTAGCAGGAGCAAGAATCTCATCCACCTCGGGATAGGCTTGTAGGGCGATAACCTGTCCCGTTTTTTGCGTTAAAACTTGCCAGATTTCCTCGGTAATATGGGGCATGAAGGGATGGAGGAGTTTTAATGTTCCCTCCAAGACATAAGCTAGGGTTTGCCTCGCGACGCGCCCAGAATTGGGGTTGCTTGGCGATCGCAGCCGGGGTTTGACCAATTCGATGTACCAGTCGCAGAAATCCCCCCAAATAAACTCATAGAGGCGCTTTGCTGCTTCTCCCAAGCCGTAGCGATCGATATCATTGCGGGTGTCGCCCACGGTTTGATAGAAACGGGAGAGAATCCAGCGATCGCTTAACTCTAAGGCAGTTACGTCGGGTTTTCCCAGGCGATCGGGAGTTTCTCCGTCTAAGTTCATCAAGACGAAGCGGGCAGCATTCCAGAGCTTATTGGCGAAGTTGCGGGAAGCCTCCACGGATTCGGATTCGTCAGTTTTGCGATCGTACTGCAAGCTAATATCTTGTCCTGCCCCAGCGACTTCTTTAATTAGGGTATAGCGTAGAGCATCAGTGCCGTATTTCTGAATTAAAATCAAGGGATCGATGCCATTCCCCGCAGATTTGGACATTTTCCTGCCCTTTTCATCTCTGACCAACCCGTGAATGTAAACATCCTTAAAGGGCATCTCATCAGTAAAATGTCCCGCCATCATGGTCATGCGTGCCACCCAAAAGAAGATAATATCAAATCCGGTGACGAGGGTAGAATTGGGATAATAGGAACGTAAATCCGATGTTTCCTTCGGCCAGCCCATCGTTGAGAATGGCCATAACCCCGAGGAAAACCAAGTATCGAGAACATCGGGATCTCTCTCTAATGTTACTCCTTCGCCAAACATGGCTTTGGCTTTGCCCATTGCTTCGGTATCATTGCGGGCAACCACAAAGGGGGTATTATCGGTAATTTCGCCTCCAGTTTCGCTGATGGCGTACCATGCTGGGATTTGATGCCCCCACCACAATTGCCGCGAGATGCACCAATCTTTTAAGCGTACCAGCCAATCGCGATAGACCCTGCTCCATCGTTCGGGAACAAAATGGGGGGAATTTAGCTTGTCGAGATGATGGAGGGCGCGTTGGGAGAGGGGTTCGATTTTGACAAACCACTGGGTGGAAAGAAGGGGTTCTACGGGAACTTTGCCGCGATCGCTATAAGGCACCGCATGGCGATACTCCTCCACTTTCACCAATAATTTATCCATTTCCAAGCGCTTGATCACATTGCGCCGCGCCTCAAAGCGATCCTGTCCGGCAAATTCCCCCCCATTTTCATTCAATGTGCCGTCTTTATTCAAAATGTTAATAAAGGGCAAATTGTGGCGCTGTCCCATCTCAAAATCATTGGGATCGTGGGCTGGCGTGACTTTAACGCAACCGGTTCCAAAAGCAGGATCCACCAATTCATCGGCAAAAATGGGGATTTCTCGGCCAATAATGGGCAGAATAATTGTTTTGCCGATCAAATCCTTGTAGCGCGGGTCTTTAGGGTTGACCGCGACTCCTGTATCTCCCAGCATCGTTTCTGGGCGAGTGGTGGCAACTTCTACATGGCCGTTACCGTTACTGAGGGGATAGCGAAAATGCCATAAATAGCCATCAATTTCTTTATTCTCCACCTCTAGGTCAGAAACGGCGGACTGGGAGGCGGGACACCAGTTCACCATATAATTACCCCGATAAATCAAACCCTCGTCGTAGAGGCGCAGAAAGGCTTCCTGGACGGCTTCGCAGAGGGTGTCATCCATTGTAAAACGTTCCCGCGTCCAATCGGCGGATAACCCCAAGCGCCGCAACTGATTAACAATTGTACTCCCCGATTCTTCTCGCCATTGCCACGCCCGTTCTAAAAATTTCTCTCGTCCGATGTCGTCGCGAGTTTTCCCTTCTGCCTTTAATTGACGTTCTAGGATAGTTTGTACGGCAATGCTGGCGTGATCGGTGCCTGGCAAACAGAGGGTATTTTTCCCTAACATCCGGTGATAGCGCACCAAGGTATCGATTAAAGCTGTTTCAAAAGCGTGTCCCATGTGGAGGCTTCCCGTCACGTTGGGAGGAGGGACGACAATGCTGTAGGTGTCTTCACCTCGGGCGGGATCGGCTTTGAAAATATGATTTTGTTCCCAGTATTGCTGCCACTTTTCTTCCGTGGCGGATGGATCGTATTGGGGGGCAAGGGCGGGGATTGGGGCTGTCATGCGGGGAAGTAGGGTAAGGAACGAGACAAAATTTAGGGTGCGATCGCCTTTCTGCTTGTATTTCCATATTTTGCCACAGGCGCGGAAGGGTTTAGCTAAATTTCTGCAACGGAAGGAAAGATCGGGGGATTTTTGTTTGGCGATCGCCTCTAGTTCTCAAAAATAAAAGGGGCGCAGATTGCACCCCTATGATTGTCTTTTGCTGCAATCAAAGATTTGCAGAAGAGACTTTTCGCAAGTTCTAGTTAAACTTAAACTTCAAACGTTTCTTGACCGGAGAACTTAACCGTAACAGGCTCGGGATTTTTGCCGATAGAGCGATCCTTTTTACCAACGGGTCCGCGGCCTTCGTTAACTTTTTCGGGGAATACGCCATCCGCAGGGTGCAAATACTGGATTTCTCCATTGGGGTAAACCCGATAAATTTTGTAGTCCTGAATTTTCGGTTTGAATTTGGTGCGAAGTTGAGTACCGAGGGCGAGACACTGCTCTTTACGGGCAAGATACAGTAAATTGTCGCCAGCGTTCATGATTGCTGCGCCACCGGTGGGCATTTCAAAAACTTGCTCGGATTCACTCGACCAAGTAATGGCGTATTTTTCTTCGGTTTCTGCTTTGGTAAGCAAACCACCGGTGCTACCGCCAAACATGGGCATTTTTCCGGAAAGAGCTTCTGTCATAATTCTTCTCTCTAAATCGAATGATTTAGGGGAATGCTATCACTGTAGGGTTCTATATTTTCAGGTTCTGTCAAGAACTGTAACAGTTGTTTAACATTAGAGTTTGGGAAATGGGTTATGGGCGATCGGAAATTACCGGAAAATTGTTTGCTACGTCGCGCTTTGCGGGAGGATATTGGTGCAATTCGCCGTTTGGTCTGGGGGGCGCGACTGGACCCGACTCAGTTACGCTGGCAACAGTTTTGGGTGATTGCGAGGGGGGGAGAAATTATTGCTTGCGGACAGTTACGGATTTTTAAGGATGCACAGGAGTTGGGTAGTTTGGTGGTTGCGCGGGGCGATCGCGATCGCGGTTTGGGAAGGTTTCTCTCTCGGCATCTGATCCAAGAGGCCACAAAACCTCTCTATTTGGAGTGTGTGGGGGGGAAATTAGCGGCGTTTTATGAAGATTTGGGGTTTGTTGCGGTGAAATGGGAGGAGTTGCCGCGATCGCTTAAGTTCAAGTTTGCTCTTTCTCAACTGGCTAAAGTTCTTGTTCGCCTTCCTGTTACGTTTATGTTTAAGCCAAATTCAGGTTGATCTATGAGGGGAGATTATTTTTTGCGATCGCACCGATCGCGTATAATTAGGAACTGATTCTATTAAGTCTTATCAGCAAAGGTTGAAGCGGTGGTTACGGTAAGTTCTCAAGGGGAATAATTAAGAGCATTATTGACATTTGCGATCGCCTCTCATTGCGTTTCATCTGAGGATTCTGGAGATTTTTCTTTGAGGAGTTGTAGAAGGCGATCGCCACTGGAAGT
Organism: Spirulina sp. CCY15215; assembly: GCF_016888125.1. Taxonomy (GTDB): domain Bacteria; phylum Cyanobacteriota; class Cyanobacteriia; order Cyanobacteriales; family Spirulinaceae; genus CCY15215. The sequence goes on along the minus strand of NZ_JACSWA010000336.1, from coordinate 40,613 downwards.
TTCTCTAACCATTCCCACTTGTTGGGTAGGATTTAGTAGGATTTAGTGTTTCCAGAATTTGTCCTTCACTGGCATTAATTTTTTCTTCCCATTAGCGATCGAATTCATCTATGATAATGTCTGGGATATCTCGAGGATATTGTTTGAGTTCGGGGATATGGGGAGGGATAATTCCCAACCATTGACGCAATAAATTGAGTTTATCTGAGGTTTGATAATAGGGAGTAAGGGGAGATGGAGGACGTTTTTCTTGCCAAACTCGTTCGAGAATTTGCTTTGATTGAGGAACTTGCAAAGATAACCAATCTGCAAGATTTTCTCGGGAGGGTTTGTCCAACCAAATTTGTGGATTACTATTGCTTAATTCTGCTAGAAAATAGGGAATAGGAGGGTCGGGATAGCGATCGAGATCGATGGCTAATTGAAAAAATTCTTTTTCTGTCCAGTCTGAGGGTAAAGGGAGAGGGAAAAATAATTGTTTGAGGCGATCGCTAGGGGATTGTTGAATTCGGGAGATTGTATCCAAGAGGTCACGTCCTTGTAACCATGCTTCTGTCCAGTTACATAAGCGTTTTCCTTTAATCCAATAGTGTCCAGGTTGTCCGGTAAATTTCTGCAACCATTCTCGTTCTGTGGCGATCGCGATATAGTTGGACTCGATAGGATAAAGACTCGTTGGATCTAAGACAACTTCAAGTTTTAGAGAAGGTTTTGGAGTTAATATTATTGTTTCTAGAGGGGGTTTTTGTTCGGCTTTGGGTTGGGAGTTTTCCAAAGAATCGATCGCAGTTAACATTTCTGTTGCTGAGGTAAAGCGATCGCGACGTAAGGGGGAAATTGCTCGAGCAAAAAAGTCATTCCATTCTGCTTTTAAGTCTTCACAGCCAGAGAATTGATGTAGATTTTGTGGAGATTGATCCAAACTGGGAACAGGATTTGTAAAAGGATATTTTCCTGTCACGCATTCATAGAAAGTAATCCCTAATCCATACAGATCGCGATCGATTTTTTCTTCAGAATTATGATGAGAATTGGCTTTAAAATCCGGGGGAATGTAGGGACGAGTTCCTGTATTTACCGCAGTTGTTCGATCGCCAGATAACGCAATATTAAAATCAATAATGCGAATTCCTGTTTCGGTGAGAATAAGATTAGAAGGCTTAATATCTTGATGGTAAACTTTATGTTGGTGAAGATGTTTTAATCCTGCGAGAGTTTCTTGGGCAATTTTTAAGGCTTCAGGGGGAGAAAAAGAATGATTTTCGATGGCTGTGTGAATATCTTTACCTTCAACATATTCAAAGGTAATAAAAGGAGTATCATCTTTCAGTTGACCCGCAGAGATAACTTTAACAATATGAGGATGGGGAGGAACATTTCTTAAGACTCGATATTCTTGGGTGAGGCGATCGTAAACTGAGTGGCGATCGCGAATGACCAATTTTAAAACAATAGATTCATCTCCCATTACGTCTCTCGCGTGATAAGCAACGGCAAAACTTCCAGGTTTCCCCAAACGATTTACAATTGTATAGCGATCGTCGAGAATAGATTCGGGAGGTAAATTGGCTAAATCTAGAGAGGGGCGATCGGGTGAAGATTTTGCGTTCAAAGTATTGAAAACCTGTTGGACTTCTTCGCAACTTTGAAAGCGATCTGAGGGATGGAAAGCACAAAGTTTTTGCAACCATTCATCAAAATTGTGAGATAATTCTGGATAGTTTTGGGAAGGGCGATCGGGAAATATTGCTTCGCGATCGCACAATTCTTCCGCAGTCTTAAAAGCCCTTTTACCCATTAAAAGTTCATAAAATACCAGACCCGCAGAAAACAAGTCCGAGGTGATACTGGCTTGAGAGGGATCGGTATAACATTCAAGGGCTTGATAGATAGAATTTGCTTCTAAATCTTCTTTAATATCTTCAGCAATTGTAGCGTTTCTCTGACTGATACGGGCATAATCAAAATTTGTTAACTGAGCTTGACAATTTTCTGTTAATAAGATACTATCGGGGGTGATATTGCGGTGAATAATGCCGTGTTTGTGGGCATGATTGAGAGCATCTAAAAGATTTTGAATAATTTCTAGTTTGCGATCGAGAGATAGGTTATTTGTTGCAATAAACTGACGCAAAGAACGACGAGGACTATCATCAAAAACCAAAACCCAAGTATCGGCATCCTCACCACTAAAACCGTCTTTAATGTTTAAAATGTTAGGATGGTTTGGCAGTGTAGAAAGAGCTTGATAGGCATTAGAAATTAGTTCGTATTGACGCTTGCGAGTTTCTTCCTCTAACCACGGATCAACAGCATAAACTCGCAAACGAACTTTGATATTTTGCAGATATGTTTTATAGGCACGATATTCTTTATAACCTTTATATTCACTCAGTTTATCTTCAACTTGCCAGTCCCGATAGCAAGGGAATTTCGATCTAGGACGAGATTTTCCGCGAATGGCATTTTCAACTTTAGGACGGTAAGATTGTATATTAAAATAACGAGAATCTGGAATTAATTTTTTGCTTTGAAAAAATTCAAAGCAGCGTCGATCAAGATAAGTAATAGAATGGTCGTCTAGATGTGCGGAATCGTCAATCTTGATATCTACATCGACCATCAAAATAGCGGCTTGGATGTGTACTTTTCCCAGTCGATCGCGTAACGCATGATTGCTATCTCGAATTAATGTACTGAGAATTTTAGTGTGTCTGCGAACTTTTTTGAGGGGAGAAAAAATCGGTTGATAGCGATCTTGATGCCAGTAGTTTCCAATAATTTCAATCGATCCATGCCAGTTTTTAATATCAACGATAAAGACGCAATGAGGAGATATAATAATAAGATCGATCTCAAAAATTTCTACTCCTTGTCTTAATTCAAGATTAGTAAAAAGAGTATATTCTTCTGATAAATGATTTCGCAAATAGGCGATCGCGTCTCTTTCCGATTGATTGACAAATTCTCCTAATTGAATTACTTTTGCTTTTCTCATGTTCTTTTTCTCCTTACTCCATATAATCGCGTAATTTTTGATAAATTTGTTGTTTTTGGTCTGAGGTTAATTCTTGAAAAAGCAATAAAATTTGTTCTTGTTGGTGTTCTGCGATCGCTTTTTGGCAGATATCCTCAACTTGTCTCACGGTTCCTTGTAAGGTTGACTCTAAATATTGCATTAAGTTGGTTTGTTCTTGTTGAATGCGATCGAGAATATTTTGAGCCTGTTTGACTTTTTCTTCTCCGCGATCGCCATCTCTAATTGCGATCGCACTTTGACCGATTTCTTTAACCCATTTTTTAGCTTTTTCAACCAATTCTTTACGAATCTTAGTTTCTTTTTCTTTCAGTTTTTCTTGAAAATGCTTAAAATGATTATCCAAACAAGGAGTTAAAGGATCGGTTTGATTCATCCAAATATACATTTGTTCTTGAGTCTGTTGGCAATGGGCAAGGGTATTCAAGGGAGTTTTCTCATACAGTCTAAACAGTTCAACCAGATCGCAACTCTCCTGATAAATCTCATTATAGCGATCTACTAAGTCTGAGTGAAGATAATGGGTTTTTTGGATCAAAAGTGCTTCTTTCTGTTTGACTGCATCTTGACTCGTTTTGACTTTTCTGAATTGATCTGAATATTTGTCTAGCTGTTGACTGGCTTCTTTAATCTTATTTTGTAGTGTTTTCTCTAGAGATTGGAGATTTTTCTGAAAGCGAGAAGGTTTATTAAATTGATTCTGTTTTGTTTGCAGGGTTTTTAGAGTTTCTTGACATTGGGCGATCGCAGAACAATTTTGAGTCGATATTTCTAGTTTTTGCAGGCGATCGAAATCTTCTTTCACTTTGCGAATACTATCTTGAATTTTTCGATAATAAGAGTCGTATTTAGAGTCGCGAAAGATATAACCAACTTGATTATATTCCTCACGAATTGACTCCAATTGTTTGAGATTATCAATTTTTGCGAGGCGATCGCGCAATTGTCTGATTTGTTTAAAAAAGCTGTAAATTTGATTCCGAAATGCTTTGATTTTTTGCTCGAACTGTGGTAAGTAATTTTCTGGTTTTTCTAGCTTTTCAATTTGAGCGATCGCATCTTCACAACTGCGAACCGTTGGAGTAGAAATCATCTCAATTTGATTGAGTAAATCTAAGGGAGAAATGGATATTTCGCTTTTTTTAAGAGACTCAATTTTTGTTTGTATTTTCGTTGCAATTTCTTGAAAAAGATCGTCAAAATCACGAGGAAGTTCTTCAATCTTGTGCAGTTTTTCTTGAATATTTTGGATAGTTGTTTGCTGTCCTCCGCATTCCGCTTCAGTTTTTAAAGAAGCAATGCGATCGCGTAAAGATTCGATTTCTTCTCGAATTTTTTCCACCACTTTTATTTTCGCTTCTCGTTGTTTGTCGGTTTGGCGATCGCTGGCTGTAATTGTTACATTGGATTCATCAATAGGGTTTAAGGGTTGATCTAGGTTTATCAACAGTTTGATATAGGTTTCCAAGTCTTCTGTTTCGGTTAGCCTGTCAACTTCTGCAACAGGTTTGAGTACCAGATCGAGTTGTTTAACCCCATTCTCCAGTTCCTCTAAGCCCTTTGTATAAAGTTCAATATCAACGCGATCGGAAGGATTTTCTAAAAAGCGTTTGTACTCTTCAATAAATTGTTTTGCGCGATCGTAATCTAAACTTTTGGGTAAAGCATCTGGAATTATAATCTTGCGGCGAATGAGTTGTGACTTGGGCTTTAAAATCCAGTCATGGACTAAAACTTTAGGCTTATCAAAAACATTAGTTCCTTCCCAATATTGAAGCGACTTCGCTACAATAGGAACTGTTTCTCGTTTGGTTTTGGGAATCCCAAAGCCACCTTTTAATAAAACTTCACTACGATGATAAACTAACCAACTTGTGAAGAGAACAGAAAATGTATTCTCATTGTATCCGTAGGGAGGAGAACTCAATTGTTGCCAAATTTCAGAAACTTTGACGGTTTTTTCTTTGTCATTTTTAGTAAATTCTACAAGTTTGGAAATCCGATCCCATGCCGCTTTGATATTGGAATTTTCGGGTTCTTTAACAGTGTAGCATTCAGAAGTTTTGCTCAATATTCTCCATGCGTTAACAAAAACCGGATCAACGAGGTTGAGATAGGAACTATTAGGAAAGGCTTTAGGTTTTAAATCGTCTGCTAATAGGCGTTTACAAACATAGCCAATAATACCACTACTCCGACTATTATTAACCGCCATTTTATCCACTCCTGCCACGGTAGGGATATATGGATAAAGATGAGTCAATAACTCGCTAATAACGAAAGAGATATTTTGCCGATCGCGAGTTGAAATTTGACTGTTGAGATGAGAGTGAAAAGACTGATTTTGAAATAACGATTTGAGGAGGCGATCGCGATGTTCTGCCAGTTGTTTTATCCCTTGTGTTCTTGCTTCTCCCCACTCTTGAATATCCTCGTTGTGGGCTAAATTTAGAGTATCAATCACTCTTGCTAATTCTGAGGCGGGTTGATATGCGATCGCTACTGCGAGACGATGTTGAATTGTATTAGAATTATCATTGGGAGGAGTGAGAAGAGTACTGATTTCTTGGCGCAGTTGGTTGAGTTCCTCAGAGGTTTCTGCGATAATATAAGCAACATTTCCCAAAGAATTTGGGAATTTATGAGGATTTTTTAGGGCTTGACGAAACTCTGATAATGTGAAAATAATGCAAGCAAATTGCCAGTCTTTACCAATTAGTTTATTTTGTTGGACAAACTGTTGAGGAATTACGGTTTCTCCGTCCAAGTAATCGGCAATATGTTTTTGTAAATATTCTTGTACTGGTGTAAGAGAAGGTTTGCGATCGCGGCTTTTCTCCTCGATCCGCTTTAAAAAATCTGTTATCCCTATCCCTCCAGAATAGAAGCGATAAGTATTATCTGCTTTCGTATAATAAATAACATTGAGATCGTCTTTTAAGCGCTTGAGAATTTCTTTTAAAGTACGAGTAGGAATTCCTGTTAAAAGTTCTAAAATCTCTTCATGGGGTTCGTTTTCCAATTTGGTAAGATGTGCCTTACTTCCTCCTCCTGTAGCTGCATAAAAGAGAAAAATTGCTTTTAATACCGTGAGTTCTTCTGGGGATGCAGAGGCAGAAATCTTATCTCGCGATCGGCAAAAATCCGAATATTGACTAGATTGAGAATTGGCAAAGTTGTTTTCAAACGCATCAACTAAAACAATCGGGTAAATCAAATTTAATCGACCATTTTTTTCAACAGATTCAGTTTCAATAAAACGTTTAACTTCGGTTTGAATAAATTGAATTGCTGTGCGGCCTTGAGTAAAATCAAGATTACAAAGAAGATAGGTTGTTAGAGGATGTAAGGGAAAGCAACCGAGGGTAATTTGTTCATAAAAATCTCTCGATTCCCAACCCCTACTTTCATAATAATTTGCTGTGCGTTTTTGGTAAATTTTTGTATTCAGATCGAAGATAGTATTTTGATGACGTTTGAAAAAGTCTGTCCAATCAGAATTTTTCGTTTTTTGGGATAACAATCCACCCACGACTCTTTCGAGGCTGGCAATAGGTTCATAAGTGCTTTGCTGCAATTCAAGACGAGAACTAATGCGCTGATATTCTTGACTTTCTTTCTTGGGTGTATAACTTGAAGGCCGTTTTTGAGTAAGGCAAAGAAAGGCAATTTTGCTTTTATATCGTTCGCAAATATTGGTAATACTTTGTAGGGAAAGACCTCCAGCCGCAACAGTATCACTTGACCAATTTAATAAATAATTGTAAAGTTCGTCAAACAGAATAATAACACCTTGATAAACAGAATCCTGCCCCTGACAAAGGTTTTCAATAACATCGCTTAAAATATTCTCAAGATCGACATTTGCTTCAAAATCTGGAGTTATCCCTGTAATCTCTTTACAGATATCTTTGACTGTTGAGATAACTTCATAGTTGTTATCCTTGAGTTCTTCAATTAGTCCATCTAGATCGATTTCTGCATTGGTTTGTTGTAAAAAATCCTCTGCTTTTTGGCGATCGCCGGGAACAAGATTTTCTAGATACTTGAGGGGTTCTTGACAAATTCGCCCGGCGATCGCCTTGGTAATCCCTTCTCTTTCTAACTCCTGGTTGAGAACTTGTAAAAAGTGCTTTCTTAAGTTTAAAGCGCGATCGCCACTTAAACAAATTACCAAATGGCGGCCTCGTCTTTTGTACCCTCGTAAGGCTTTAAGGAAAGGATGATTTTCCCCCGTTGCATACTCAACTTGTTTGAGAATACCTCGAACTTCTGCACTGTCTTCAGGTTTACTAAAAAAGTTAGCAACCGTTAAAGCAAAATGCGATTTTCCCTTACCATAATCTTGAACCAAAAGGTGGATATTGGGTTCATTAGGACCATGAAAACTGCGCCGTAGGGCATCCAAAATTCCCACGGTACTTTTAGGGAGTCGCTCTGAACTTGTGTCATGATTAAAAATAAATCCTTCACACAAACGCAAATTCTTGTCCGAGTCTTCCATCAAACTAAAATTAACGGCATTGGCAACCAATCCAGTTTCATTAATTTTAACGAGTTGATGTAATAACATAAGAAAAACACAAATAAATTAAATCTTTTGAGTGCGACTTTCTGGCCAGTCTGGAGGTAAAAGAGAAGCAGGAAGAAGAATCCAGAGACAAGATTCAAGTTGACGTAGATTTAATAATTGTTGCCAAAAGAGAGAGATTGGACTGTTGGAAATCGTATTGAGGAAAGTCACTAAACAGTCAAAATCCTCAAGCAAAACTACGATTTTATCGGTGTCGTAACATATATGCCGGAGTGAGTCGATCTCCTTTTCCAAATGGCGATGCAGCCCTAAAAAACGACCTTGACTCGGGACGCGATCGAGCAAATTTTGCCGATAGCTGACCCGTTGGGCATTCTCTCGACAAGCTAACTCGTTTAAATCTAACTCTGTAGGATTATTCCAAAGGAGGATATGGGGGCGATCGCCGGGAAATGCGTCTCGCAAGGAAATCTTATTCAATTGAGGCATCAGACAATTTGCCTAATAAGGAGAGTGCCATTTATTAGCCTATCATAGACTTAATTCTTTTAATCTCTAGCAACAAAACTTTATGTTACTCAGAATACAATATTATGTTTGGTAGGCTTTCTCCAATAACTTGAGAGGGTCATCCCAACGGCAAACAATTTGTGCGGGGGGAACTGTGCGTCTTTGTTCCACGATCGCTTTTGTTTCCAGTTGAGTCAAACATCCTTGTAAAATATCTGGTTCGATGTTGAGAATAGGGCCAAGTCCGTAAGGTTGTAAAAGAACTTTTTCTGTGAGAATAGAAGTCGTTTCTGGGAAATCTCGTTCCCACAGTTTGGCGAGAAAGTAACCGATCAGATAAATATTAGGGGGGGTAATACGATTGATTTTATATCGGTTGTTTGATTCGAGAGAGAACAATTGACATCGAGAAAGTATGGAAGCAGGATCTGTATAAGTTCTCATCAGAGTGCGAAGTAAAGTTTTAACTGTTTTGCTATTTGTTAACTCAAAATTTGCCTCGCAGCCCTGGAAGAAATCATCGAGAGTAAAGGAGTTGCGATCGCCTAAAAACTCAAAGATAAAATATGTCCATCCTCCCCATTCTGTCGCACTTTGAGGAGGTGCTTGCAAGCCATTTCCCCCCAAACAAAGATAAAAGTGCATCAACCATGCCGTAATAGGAGATTCTAAATAGCGATCGCACTCCATGACAATTTTACCCTCCGAACTGAGATAATGATTGTGTACCAATCCCGAACGAATTGCCCAACTTTTCAGCCGCGATACTTTAGGACCCCCAATATTTGTGCGTTGGTATAGTTGTTCATTTGACCCTTGTAAACCTTGTTCTTCTCCTGCTGCATTGAGAATTTTGCTTAAATCTTCTCCTTTGGGGAGAAAATGTCCGTAAAAACCAAGTTGTAATTTAGGCATCTATTCTTTTTGTCCTCTAATTTGAAAATACCGAGGCAATATTAACAGAATTTTTCTTAGCTGTTAGCATTGCCAAATTCTGCGGTTATTAGCTATCCACTATCTTTAAATCCAGTCCTTCGCCGCGACTTTTTAAATCGTAATAGAGTACACCTTTAAGAGTTTGCCAGAAAGGAACAATTATTATATTGCTTACTAAACTAATCCCATAGATAACGATATAACCGATCGCCAACGATGCTGCTGGAGTTGAAGAATTTGCTGTCAGCAACAAAATTAAGGGTTGTATGACCAGAGAAAGCACTTGAATGAGAATAGCAATCGGAAGTGTAATTAAACAAGCAATGGTTAAAATGGCAACAATTCGCCAGCCATTATTCTTCGTCAAAGACCAACTTTGACCGATGGTATCAGAAGGAGAAAGTTCTTCTATCGCAGTGGCTAAAGGAACTTCAGCAAGTAAGAATAAACGGGCAACCAACCAAAATACTCCGGTGAACATTGCCAACACGATAATAATTGAAAATAGCACCGCAATAATTAATGGACTAGCCGAACCCTGTGCGATCGCTCCGAAAATGAGCGTAATGATAGCAATGGCAATACCACAAATAATAACAATACCAATGTAAAGTCCGATCGCGATGCCAAATAACAGCAAACCCGTCCAGAAAAAACGCCATAATCGAGATAGAACAAGAGAACGAGCAGTTTGCACTGTTTCTGGACGATTGGCAAGTTCGTAAAAGGTTAAGCGAGTAATAACAACGGAATGGGCAAATGATTTTGTCCAGCAGTAGATACCCGTTATTAGTAATAACAAAATCGAGAGTGCGATAACAGGACCATTCATCGCATTGAACATAAAAGCAATACCAAGGGTAATTAAAAATAAAAAGGGAATTGCAGCCCACAACATTGCTCTTAAGGCAATCCCTACATAAGTACGAAAATGAGAGCGGTAGATAACAAAGGCAACTGAAACTACGTTACCGGCACTTAATGGTGCGATATTATCTGGTCTGGGGGGGGGCAATAGATCTCGATCCTCTGAATTCTGAGACATTTGTATAAACTCTCTAGATTTATCGGTTATGTTAAAGCAAAGTTTATGGATAGGGAGGAATTTGTATTGAATCTTAAACGATGGATTGCCAGACGAGAAGCCAACTGGAAGCGTTTGGATGTGTTATTAAGACAAATTGAGAAAGGCGGCTTAAAATCTTTAAGTGCTTTGGACATTCGCGAATTAGCCAGTTTGTATCGATCAGTTTCTGGGGACTTAGCCCGAGCCAGAACTCACCACGTCGGCGATCGCCTCATTCAAAACTTACAAACTCTCACCGCCCGAGGTTACAGTCAAATTTACCAAGGATCGCGCCACCAAGAATGGCAGTCCGTGCGGGATTTTATTCTCTGGGGGTTTCCGGCGATCGTACAGAAAACTCGTGCCTATACTGCCCTTGCGACGGCAATTTTTTTGGGGATGGGGCTGATCGCTTGGTGGTTTGCTTGGCAAGATCCGGTTTTTATGAGTTTAATGGTGCCAGAAAAATTGATCGAAACGGTGCGGGATGGCAAACTTTGGATGGGATCGATTTTGGGGATAGAACCCCTTGCTTCGACTAACATTATGATTAACAATATTAGGGTGTCTTTTAGTGCCGTTGCGGGGGGCGTAACCGCAGGTCTTTTGACTATTTATATTCTTGCCCTTAACGGCCTTTTAATCGGTGCGATCGCCACTCTTGTCGGTCAAAATGGTTTAGCATATCCTTTTTGGGCTTTTGTACTGCCTCACGGTGCATTAGAACTTCCCGCAATTTTCCTAGCAGGTGGTGCCGGACTGCTAATTGCCCGCGCGATCGTCTTTCCAGGAAAATATAAACGGATTGATGCCCTTAAATATTATGGAACCCAAGCGGCTCAACTTGTTTTTGGTATCATTGTCTTATTAGTAATTGCTGGATTGATTGAAGGCTTTTTTTCTCCTAATCCTGTTATCCCTGATTCTCTCAAATATCTCACAGGAGGAATTCTTTTTATTCTGTTAGTTACTTATTGTAACCGGGAAAAAAATAGGTAATGACCAACAGGCAAAGATAAACCATTTACTCGTTTACTCGTTAATTAAAAATGATGCAATATAAAATACTAGCAATATTTTCTCTCTTAGTTTCTCTTGTAGTGACAACTCCTGCCCGAGGAGAAAATCCCGATCATGTCGCCCAGTTAAAAGAAACAAAAATCTGTCAAAATTGCGATCTTAGCGAGGCGGATCTCAGTGGTTTAGATTTGAGAAGTGCCAGAATTCAGGGGTCTAATTTAATTAAAGCGAATTTGAGCAGAACCGATCTCAGTCGGGCAGATTTAACGGCAGCTAATTTCACATTAGCTAATTTAGAAGGGGCAGATTTGCGCTTTTCTCTCATTAATAGAACAATTTTTGCTAAAGCAATTCTCAGCAATGCAGATTTGAGTAATTCTGATTTGAGAATGGCAATATTGACAGCAGCTAAATTAAATAATTCTAATTTTCGCAATGCCAATCTCGCTCAAGCGGATCTGAGTGAAACTGACCTTTCTCAGAGCGATCTTTCTCGTGCCAATTTAATTGAAGCTAATTTGAGAAAAGCCAATCTTAGTAATGCAAATTTACAAAACAGTCGGATCAATAATGCTAATTTGAGTTTGACAAATCTCACACAAGCCAATTTTTCTGGTGCTAATCTTCGCTATTCTTCTTTAATTCGAGCAATTATGTTACAAACAACATTAACCAATGCTAATTTAGGAGGTGCTAATTTGCGAGAAACTCAAATCAATACTACCGATTTACAACGTGCGGGTTTAAGGCGAGTTAATCTGCGAGAGGCGAATATTTGGGATAGCGATCTGAGAAATGCCGATCTTGCTTATGCGGATCTGCGAAATGCTAATGTCTTTCAATCGGATTTACGCAATGCCAATTTAACGGCAGTAGAATTGGGAACAGTCATTTTCTGTCGATCGCGCTTGCCGAATGCTTATACTTCTCAAGGAGGAAGAGGTGCCTCGATTTCAGACCAAGGATGTGGCCGTCGTGGAGAATTGCAGAATTAATATCAAATCCGCAGCCAGAAATTCCGAATCTTTAAAGCGATCGCGCTTAAAAGAAGCCTCTGGTTAAAACCAAAGGCATATCAACTAAAAATTAAACCAAATGTTAATAAATTTTTATTCCAAAACTGCTTTGAGGAGAACATCAGTTAAGCTAATTTCCGCTTTATCAATGTCTTCAATGGTCACAGTATTGACAATATCAAACTTAGCCCCCGCCGCGTGAAGGCGATCGTCGAGAGCAACAAGAAATTCCGTTGCTAACTTATCACGACCGATTTGAATGAGAGAAATGCCTAATTCTTCATCCCGATCTATCTTACGAGAGGCTTCAATAATCAGGCGCATCACCGACTTGCGATCGTCTGGGACTCCATCAGTGACAATCACAATTGTTTCCCCATTGGGCTTGGCTTCTCCCGCTTCCTTGCGCTGGAAGTAGTTATCGAGGGCATCATAGAGAACTGAAGCAAGGTCGGTTTTGCCCATAGGGTCATGTTCTGCGAAAACTTGGGAAACCTTATCGGGAGTAACGTTATCGTAACGTTTGAATCTCCCTGAAAAGAGATAAACCGTAATACCATCGGGATCGAACTTGTCGCATTCTTTCGCGAGGGCAAGGGTAGACTCTTGGATGGCAACCCAACGACTCTTGCCACCTGGCTGATCTTGAGTGGACATACTGCCACTCTTGTCGATGATTACGGTATAGTCGCGCTCTTCAACAATTGAGTTGCTCACGGCTCGATCGCTCTCCTGAAATACTGCAATATTGGTTTATTTTACTCTAGTATGAGACGGAGATTTCAATCCTTGGCGGATCGGGGCTATGCTCATCATTTTGAATATCACAGACCACTAGGGGGCGAGGCGTTGTCGCGTCCATGTGCCATCTGCCTGTAAATGATAACAGAGGCGATCGTGAAGGCGACTGGGACGACCTTGCCAAAATTCGATCGCCGTGGGAATGACGCGAAATCCGCCCCAATGGGGGGGACGAGGAACTTCTCCTTGAGCATATTTTAGCTCGAGGTCGCGAAAACATTGTTCGAGAACAGCGCGATCGCCGATCGCCTGACTTTGCTGGGAAGCCCAGGCACCCAATTGCGAGGCCAGGGGACGACTGGCAAAATAGCGATCGGACTCTTCCTCGGAAACCTTCTCTACAGAACCTTCCACGCGAATTTGACGATCGAGGGACTTCCACAAAAAAACTAAAGCCGCATCAGCATTATCTTGTAATTGCTGACCCTTGACGCTGTTGTAGTTGGTATAAAAAACAAAACCGCCCTCGTCGAACTCTTTCAGCAGTACAATTCTCGCGGTGGGTTTGCCCTCCTTGGTTGCTGTCGCGAGAGTCATGGCATTGGCATCGGGAATTTGCACCGCGATCGCCTCCTCAAACCAGACTTTAAACTGCTGGATGGGATCGCGATCGGCATCGGCTTCCCTCAATCCGAAACGAGTATAATTTTGGCGCAGATTGGCAAGAGAAATGTTCATCGAATAGGATATCTTATATTTTGTAAGGTATTGGAAGTGCAGAACTTTGTTGCCTCTATTGTAAATTTTTTTAACGATTTCTCGACAAACTTGACAAAGTTATTGCGATCGCTTCCCATACCTCAGTTTTTTGCTCTATTTATCTGCAATACCCCATGTTTCCCATGCGACAAATCAACTTTTTGCTTATTTTTCTCTTTAGTCTGGCGATCGGGCTATTTTGTCTCGAAAATATCGAACTGGTGACCATTCAACTCATTCCTGGTTTTAAAGTACAAGCGCCTCTCTCCGTAGAGTTAATTTTGACCTTGGGAGTTGGGGCAACTTTAGCGTGGCTATTCAGTGTCTGGGTGAAACTACAACGCCAGATTCTCAGCCTACAAGATCTGAACGCATCGCGATCGAAAGATAAGCGCATCATAGAATTGGAAAAAGATATCAAGCGCTACAAACAAGAACTCGAAACGCAACTCACCCTCCCACCCAGCAAAAAATAAATTGGCTCATGGGGAAAGCACAAAGGATGAATAATTTGTCCTCCATCTTGCCACTCCTTCCCCATTCCCTCATCTCGCCACTCCTCCCACACTCCAAACATGACCACAAACTTTGCTCGAGAAGCGATCTCCGTCCTCCTTGACCTCGCACAACAGGGAGAAATTAACCCTTGGGATGTGAATGTCATCGAAATTATTGATCGCTACTTGAGCAAGCTCTCTCTCACTAATACCCCCGAAAGCGATCGCGAAACGGCAAATTTGCCACAATCGGGTCAAACCTTCCTCTGGGCATCTATGCTCGTTCTCCTGAAAGCCAATACTTTAGAGAGACTGGGAGAAGAAGAAGAAGAGGAAGAAGAATTGATTCCTGAAGAACTCGATCCCCGAGAACGTGCGCTACCCCTGCATTTAGAACGTCACATTCGCCGCCGTCCCACTGCACCCCCTTTGCGTCGTCGTCGCGTCACCCTACAAGAATTGATCGAACAGATTCAAGAAATGGCGGCGGTGGTAGAAACCAAGTCCTTGCAACCGCGAGTCAAAAAGCGGACTCAATCTAGAAAAGAAACCGCGCGTCATATTACCCAACTTGCCCATAATGAAAACTTAACGGAAATGGCCGGCTTATTGGAGGCATTCTTTCAGCGAGATTTTCCTCAACTGTCCGGCGATCGCGACTCTATTGATTTAAACCAATTGGTACAGTGGTGGAGTGAAACTCAACCGGATGAGGAGAAAAATCATGCTTCTACTCATCACCGCGTCGGGGTTTTTTGGGCGCTATTATTGCTCTCGGCACAGTCTAAAGTGGAATTAGCGCAAAGAGAATTTTATCAGGATCTAACAATAAAACCGCTAATCGAGAGTCAGTACCGTGGATTGGGATAAAATCGAGTTGAATTCAAGCAGATAGATTAAATTCGAGGAAAATTAATATGAAAGCCATGATTTTGGCAGCAGGTCGGGGAACTCGCGTTCGTCCCATTACCTATACGATTCCTAAGCCTCTGATTCCCATCTTGCAGAAGCCCGTCATGGAATTCTTACTTGAATTGCTACGAAACCACGGTTTCGATCAGATTATGGTGAATGTCAGTCACCTTGCTGAAGAAATAGAAAGCTATTTTCGCGATGGACAGCGTTTTGGTGTGGAAATTGCCTATTCTTTTGAAGGCCGCATTGATAATAATGGTCATTTGTTGGGGGAGGCTTTGGGATCTGCGGGAGGATTGCGCCGCATTCAAGATTTTAATCCCTTTTTCGATGATACTTTTATTGTGCTTTGTGGTGATGCTTTAATTGATTTGAATTTAACTGAAGCGGTTAAACTGCACAAAGAGAAAGGGGCGATCGCCACGATTGTCACTAAAAATGTACCTCGGGAGCAAGTTCCCAGTTATGGGGTGGTGGTGACTGACGAGGAGGGGAGGATTAAGGCATTTCAGGAAAAACCCAATGTTGATGATGCCCTCAGTACGACGATCAATACGGGAATTTACATTTTTGAGCCAGAAATTATTGACTTTATTCCTCCCAATAAGGTTTACGATATTGGCGGCGATCTTTTCCCGCAATTGGTGGAAATGGGTGCGCCTTTTTATGCGGTAACGATGGATTTTGAATGGGTGGATATTGGCAAGGTTCCGGACTATTGGCACGCTATTCGCGCTGTTTTGGGGGGAAAGATTAAAAATGTTTCTATTCCTGGCAAACAAATCGAACCTGGTATTTATACCGGACTCAATGTGGTGATGAATCGCGATAAGGTGGATATCACCGGACCGGTTTATATTGGGGGCATGACTCGCATTGAGGATGGGGTAAAAATTGTCGGTCCGACGATGATTGGCCCGAGTTGCCATATTTGTAGCGGTGCAACGGTGGATAATAGTGTTATTTTTGAATATTCTCGCTTGGGTTCAGATGTGCGTCTGGTGGATAAGCTGGTTTTTGGGCGCTATTGTGTGGACAAGAATGGGACGGCGATCGATGTTAAAGCTGCTGCTTTAGATTGGTTAATTACCGATTCTCGCCAAAGTCCTCCCCTTGCGGAACCACCGGAGAAGGATATTATGGCTGAATTTCGCGGCGATCCAGCTTTGAGTTTTATTGCGGAGGAGGAGTAGGGGTTTAGGGTTTCTGTTGTACGGCGATCGCAATTTTGACGCGATCGAGTTGTCGCAGGCGATCGATAACTTCTACTACTCGTCCGTGATTGGTTTGTTCGTCTGCGTTAATTAAAACTGTTGTTTCATCGGGTGCAAGCAACGGACGGATAACATTTTCGAGGTTTTCAAGGGTGGTGGGAATTCGATTGAGAAAAATTGTCCCATTTTTGTTGATTGTCACCGTCACCGGTGTGTTTTGTTGGGAAGATGCTGTGACTGCTTCGGGTAAGTTAACGGGTAATCCTTGGGAATGAGTAAGTTCGAGACTGGATAAAATGAAGAATGCTAAGATGGCGAAGATAACATCAACGGCGGGGATGATGTTAATGGAAAAAGGGCGATCGGGTTCTTCGGGGAGGCGCATTTCGACTGATGAGGAATTATCATTAGATTAATACACAAAAGCGATCGCCTATCCCAAACTTATTTTTTAAACTAGGCGATCGCACTCAATCCCATTAGCGCCTAAAATGGGAGAAATTCCTTACCGATCGCCTACCATGAGCAAATTATCTCTTGCGATCGCGACTTCCCTTGTGGTTGCGACTCTCTCTGCTTCAACTCCCGCAAAAGCTGAAAACCTAGAAGATATGCGCCAACTTTTCTCCAGCAAACAATGTATTCAGTGCGATTTAATGAATGCTGGTTTGATTTTGGCAGATTTGCGAGGGGCAGATTTGCGAGGGGCAGATTTACGGTTTGCGAATCTCAGCCAAGCGAATTTAACCGGGGCAGATTTAAGCGGGGCGAATTTAACTGGTGCCTCCCTCAATGGGGCAATTTTAACGGGGGCAATTTTAGTAGAGTCGAATTTTACTGGGGCAGATTTGCGAAATGCTTATTTAAGTGGGGCAACTTTTTTAGGAACTCGCTTTGATGGTGCTTATATTCAAGGAACAGTGGGTTTTCCTCACTCAATGGAAAATGCAGCAACTTTTTACACAAAAGGAATGGAAGAAGCCAGTCGCAACAATTATATCGGTGCGATCGAAAATTATAATCGTGCTTTAGAAATCAATCCTCAATTTGCGTCTGCTTATTTAGGACGGGGTTTTATGTTATATCGGTTAATTGATGAAGAGGGGGCAATGCGGGATGTACAAATTGCTGCTCAATTATTTGCACAACAAGGGAATGAAAAGGGAGTTCAAGCAGTGGAATCCTTTATCAAGTACATTAACCATCAGAACAATCCTGAAAGTGGCAGTGGATTGGGGATAGATTTATTACAAATTCTAGGAGGAATTGGTTCTACGATTCTTCCTTTATTGTTTTAAGCCCCATATAACCATCTTGAACCTTCCCCAACCATAATCAAAGATTATGGTTGGGGAATCTTTTTATTTAAAAAAATTTTTCGTATCCCCTTGACAAGTTTGTAGCATAATTGTAGTATGTAGTCATGGGAACACCAAGAGGTAAAAATATAGAGGTAAAAACAATGGTTCACGTTCGTTTTGAAGGTCGTTCTTATGATGTCGCCGAAGGCCAAATTAATATTAAAACGGGTATGAACGATACTCAGGTGAAAGAGCGACTAGCACAGTATTTTGATGTCCACCGCGATCGCCTTTCCGATTATATCATCGATCGCCCGCAAAATGGAGATTTGATCGTTCGCCCCGAAGCCGTTTACGGTTAAAATTTGTCCAAATTGTACTTGTTTAAATGCCAAGATTTTGCTCCTTGAGACTATACTTCGCGCCCCAACTAAATAGCTTACATACAAATTAGAGCAACGGTAGCTCGCTTGACAGTAAATCAAGAGAATGTAGGTTCAATTCCTGCATTTGTAGCCAAATGATAGCTTTTTGAACTTGCGCGAAGTAATCTCTTTTCTTTCATATTAATTTTGGGTTCTATGCGGTATTAAATACAATTTCTAACCCGCGCCCCAACTTCGTAAAGCCTACATACCTTGGTTAATCCATTGGTCGCAGGTTCGATTCCTCGCCAGCCGCGTTTATGCGGTTGTAGCTCAGTGGTAGAGCAATGGACGTATAAAAACAGCTTTGCAAACTTGCGCGGGTTCTCCAATTTTTGAGCCGCAACCTAACTTTAAAAGCCTACATACTTTAGATCAGTAATGATCTCGTGGGTTCAAATCCCACCAGATGGATTCCATCTGTGGCGGAGTGGTTGAACGCGATAGATTGTGAAAACAGCTTTTCTGACTTTTGCGGCTCTTAATTTCAATTTTGTTTTCCATTTTAAGAATATCTGGAGGTGATGTCAATGCTTCATTATTTAGCCAATTTTAGTTTAAGAAGTGATTCGCAAAGATTAGTGCGATCGCTAGAAGAAACATTGTCTAAAAAAGTATTTCACCTCGGATTGAATTGTGAGCGAACATCGTTTAGATCGAATTGTTATCGAACGTCCTCGTGGAGGTTTGAGAGTTAGCTGTAAGAAAGTGAAGGGATATAAAAAATCCCTCGATCGCATTACCAGAGAAGCCAGTGAAGAAGGTTTATTAAAATCCTTTGTCATCAAGAAAAAATACTGGAAATCTCGCTATTTTTCCGATAATCTCGCGCCTTTGTATCGTTGGCTTCGTTCTTACACCGGACAACCTTGGAAGATAGTTTATAGCGAACTTTGCTATCAACTGGATACCAGTACGCTTTCTGGGCAACATATCCTTTCCCACGTTTGGGATTTTGTCGAACGAGATGTCATTATTATTGATAGTATTCCCTATCGAAAAAATGCTCGTCATGGAAAGCGATCGCGTTTGGATGAAGGATATTGGGGAAGGAAAGGAAAGCTCTATGTTCATCCAGAAATAGGCATTCTTTGCATCGCCAAGAAACAGCCTCAGAAAAAGGAACAAAATCGGGATGATGTGATTAAATGCGATCGCGATCGACAATATCGCAAAATTGACGGGATTTGGTATCTTGTTTCCTTACAAGCCTTTCCTTTAAAAGACCAGCCTTTTGATATTCTCTTGCAGCGCAAAATTAGCGATCGGCAAGCCTTGAATGAATACGGAAAAAAAGTTTACACTTTTCATAAAAGGCACTGTACAAAAAAGGAAATTAAGGCTATAATGAAACAGATAAAACCGAAATAAAAAATTGATTTCGCGCCCTAACATTGATAGCTTACATACTAGCCAAATGGTAAGGCACTTGACTCAAGATCAAGCGATTGCAGGTTCAAATCCTGTGTATAAAACAACAGCTTTCTTAACTTGCGCGAAATCTTAATTCTCCCTCAATCTTCAGGCACATAAAAATAGTATCAACCCATTCACACCAGTTCATCAAAAATCATTGAACTCGGGGAGGTGAGTCAAATGTCTGTAAAAGTGATGACAATTATCGAGCAAATGAAAACCTTGACCTTGGTTGAAGCTGCCGAACTCATCAAACAAATTGAAAAGAACTTTGGTGTAGATGCCTCCCCGATGAAAGTGAAGTTTGTCTCCCTCATTCATCAGGAAATTACAGCCAAACCAGACGATTTTACAATGGTTGATGTGGTTCTGGAAACTGCACCGAAGAACAAAAAAGCAGCAATTACCAGAGCAGTTTGGAATGTAACGGGATTGGGCTTGAAAAATGCAAAAACCTTGGTTAATTCTACGCCAAGTATTGTTAAGCAAGCCGTTACACCGGAAGATGGTTTGAAAATCAAAGCCAATCTCGAGTCTTTCGGCGCAATCATATCTCTGAAGTAGTTCTAGAATTGCTTGCACAATCCCAACTCTTGACATTAACCCAAATCTAACGTTATACTGGCAGATGTCGCCGCGCCCCAATACAGAAGGCATACATACTCGACTCTAAAATCGATCTAAAAAGCCCTCTAAACTTGCGCGGCCTCTTCACAATTATCAATAAATCTTGGTAACTATTAATTAAATAACAGTTAATTGATAGTTGATAGTTGATAGTTGATAGTTGTTCGGCGACACCTGCCTCCCTAAATTTCTCTGCAATATAAGGAGGTAGCCAAATGAATGCAACTATGAATGCAACTAATGCAACTATGAATAATACCGAACGCGATTTGCGTTTGGAAATGCTGAATAGCTTGCTAACGACTCCTCATCGCAAGCTGGAAGATGTAGCAGAAATTCACAAAACGATTATCGAACTCGATCCGCTCTTTTACGGTCACTTAGCGGCTTGGTACGGCAAGAATGGGGACGTGCGCGACCATAAGGAAGTTTTTACCGGAAATTTGCTCGCAAGTGCCTTGACGGAACACCGAGATGCGGGATTTATGATGTTGCAAGAGTTCCCCCCCTACCAAGTGGCGCGGATTGTGGACTTTATGAAGCAACATCGGAACAAAATGCCGCGATCGGCACGGACGGCGGTTCGTCGATACTTGCGTCACCGGGAAGCAAAACCGGAATTCTTCGATCGCGCTGCGTTGCGAGGTCGTAAAGCAATGAAGCATCTCTATGCGACTTTGCATATTAAGCCTAATCCTCGCGCCGATGCTATCTTGTTTAAAGATACTCCTCCCGTAGGTAGCTTGGCTTATGCGGTGAAAGTGCTGGCCAAAGCCGATACTCCCGCAGACCAAGCGCGGGCGATCGTGGAGAATAAGATTCCTTATACGATCGCGATCGGGGCAGTAACGCAAGTGACTCCTGTGGTATTGGTGGCTTTAATTAATGCCATGAGTCCCCAAGAGGTCATCAACAATCTCAAATCTCTCAAAGAACGCGGTGCGCTGGAAAACCCAGACGTGAAGGTGTTGATCGATGAGAAATTGGAGGCGGCAAAATCCGATAAGCGAGTTTCTGCTTTAAAAGGCAAGGTTGCAGCAGAAGCGGCGGGTTTGGATGCTGAAACCACTGCTAAGTTAGAACAAGTGATGGACGCACAAGTGAAGCAAAAAGGTTCGATTAAAAAATCGACAGCTTTACTGGTAGATAAGTCAAGTTCGATGGATGCAGCTTTGGAAGTCGGGAAGCAAATTGCGGCTTTGATTTCTGGGGTGACAGAGGCGGATCTGTTTGTCTACGCTTTCGACACGATGCCCTATCCTATTACTGCCTCGGGCAAGAACTTGAGTGACTGGGATAAAGCCTTTCAACACCTGCACGCGGGCGGGGCGACGAGTATCGGTTGTCCGGTGGAGGCGATGCGCTTGCGGAAGCAGGTTGCGGAACAAATCATTTTAGTGACGGATGAAGGTGAAAACACTGCTCCTTACTTTAATGCGGCGTTTGCGGCGTACTGCAAGGAGTTGAAAGTACAGCCCAGTGTGGTCATCGTGAAGGTAGGTTACGCTTACGATATGTTGGAACGCAAGTTACAACAAGACCAAGTACAAGTGGATACGTTCACTTTTAGCGGGGACTACTACTCGTTACCGAACTTAATTCCTTTGTTGTCTCGTCCTTCTCGGTTGGAGTTGTTGATGGAAATTCTGGAGACTCCTTTACCAGTGCGGAATGATAAGTAGATTTTCTGGGGTGGGTTTAATACCTGCCCTTTTTTTGTCGGTTGGATATGCTGAACTCAATTAAAACATGAACATCTTCATCTAAATACAGTTTGATGAAAATTTCACTCATGTCTTTTATTGTGACATAAAATGGAGATGCGATCGCTATTGTTAAGGATAACTCAATTTTCAGATTCGCGATCGCGGCAAAGTAGAATAGCTGAAAATTGACGATTATTCAAGATCCAATTCAACATACCTATCAGGAATAAAAAATTAACATTAAGAGAGAACTAAAATCATGAAAAAAACCAGTAATGCAGTTCAAATTCTCAATCGTAAATTCTGTAAGGATTCTGAAAATCGAGAGAAAGTTGAGCAATTTTCTCTCAATATTCAAGCTGCTGAATTAATTTATGAGGCACGTACAACAGTAGGAATCACTCAACAACAGCTTGCAGATCGTATTGGGACAAAACAATCTATGATTGCGCGTTTGGAAAGTGCCGATTATGAGGGGCATTCTTTGAAAATGCTGCAAAAAATTGCCTCTGCACTGAATAAAGAAGTTTGTATTTTGTTTCAAGATATAAAGACAGATGAAACAAAACTGGTTACAAAATAAAGAATATTAATTCTAGTTTTGTTGCGATCGCTATCCTAATATTTCAATGGGATGTTTGCTGACAATCAAATATAACGAATGCGATCGCGCATTTCTTCAGCCATAATATTATTTAAAATAATCAATAATCTTCTTGTTATTTCCTGTGGAGTGTTGCGAAATACTAGAATGATTCCATAATTAAAACATGAACATCTTCATCTAAATACAGTTTAATAAAAAATTCCACTCACGAGTTTTTAATCAAAGGATCGACAAGATGTTCGGGGATGCGATTGCGATCGATGTAGGTTTGAATTTCTTCTTGATGGTCGAAATAATAGGAAAGGGCATTAAAAATTTGTGCTAAGTTCAGATGGGGTAAACCTTGCGGAATTGCTTCTGGTGCAACTCCCATGCGCCAAGTTTCAACAATGGCTCTAACAGGTGTTCGCGTCCCTTTAACGATTGGTTCTCCGTTGAGGATTTTGGGATGCTTCACAATGTGGCAATGTTCTGTTTGCTGGATTTGTAATATTGAATCGGTACTCATTATTTCTCTGTAATCCTCTCTTTTATTGTGACATAAAACGGAGATGCGATCGCCATTATTAAGGATAACTCAATCTTCAGATTTGCGATCGCTATTTGCAAAGATTTCATAAATATCTCGACGAACGGCTAAAGTTCGATATAAATCGTCAAAAGTTAGGCAATAAATATGATGAGAATTAACTAATATTTTGCGCTTGCGCCATTCTAAACGATCTTTCTCTTTTTGGGAAAGATCGGCATCTCTCCCAATAATTAATAGTCCCATACTGTAAATCGATCGCCCGCCAAAACGATATTCAAAATCTCTCGTTTCTGATTGAGTATCTAACTTATAAAACCAATCGATAATTTGACTGAATCCCCTTTCAAAACGCGGCGACCATTCTGATAAATTGCGTTTAGTTTTTCGGAAAATACTATTTTCGACGGCATTTTCAAATTCAACGAAGCAATAGGATTGTCTCTTCGAGTCGCCAATGACAAGATCGCAAGCAAAGTCTCCGAATAAGTCATACTCGAAAGCAATGCGATCGGGTTGTAAAATTTCCGGATAGTACGCACCGATCGCAAGAGATAGCTGAACTCTTTTCCTGAAAAAAGGTAAAATCTCATCTTGTTCTGAGAGAAAACGAGAAGAATCAAGTAAGTTTTTGAATTCTTTGAGTTCTTTAAAAAAAAGCGAATAGTTGAATTTCAACTGTAAAAAATCTTTCATTTACTTTACAATATTTTCATCTCGTTTTACAAATAAGTCTAGTCTTTGCTTTAAAAAGATATCAAAAACAACAATATCTTCACCTTCAAAAGTAAAGATAATTCGATAGTCGTTGGGAGCGCTAATCATATAATAGTCTTTATTGTCTGAAGCTGTAGCTTTTTTGATTTTTTTCTCTTTGACAAATGTTTCTGAAAAATCTTTTAAGGATTCAATGACCTCAAACACTCCTGTTTCTCCTTTAGCCTTCAAGGTATCCAACCCCGGAAGCATACTGCTATGGGCTATAACGGTTCTTGTTGCTTTTGCTTTACTGATTTGGGTTGTCATGGCTGTCCCGTGAAATTCTTCTCTCTATTTTAATACAAATGTTGCGATCGCAGAAAAATATTACGAAAAGAGTGTATTTCTAAAGCGATCGCTGTTCTTTGTTGAGTTTTTTGTTAGTAACGTATGAGTTGTGTTGGGTTACGCTATCGCTAACCCAACCTACAAAATCAAGGAAATTTCTCTAATAGATCGAGTATCTTTTCCAGGGAATGCGAGAAGCATTAATTGATGCAAGGAAGTTAACGATATCTTTACGTCCTTGATATGTGAATTTCCCTCGAGAGTTTTGAGATGCCAATATAATTGGTAGCCCTGAAAAGTCAGTGATTATAGACAGCCGTTGTCGCATTTCATTCGCACTATATTGTGTTTGAATCGCAGATGGTTTAACAATCACAACTGCGAATGTAACACCTTGTTCTTTAACAATTGCTCTATCAATTTGCATGAGTGACTCCGTATGTATTTGTTTGTGGTGATAAAATCTGTAGATGACCAGAATAAATGTACCAGTATCTAGTATAGCTAATATTTCTGTAAATGACATATCAATTTCAACTTTTGACCTTGCTCGATTTCACAATTCCCAGAACAATTATGCTTGCCATCTTTATATCAGTCTATCCTAACTGCAATACCTGCACTACTGTTAAAGGTGATGCTTGACCCAATTCCGACAGCAGAGGAGACGCGATCGCCATATCTCCTGAAAACACTGCTTCTTCATAAAGCCCCGCGACCAAAGTTAACACGGTAATCTGTTCTTGTCTGGGGTCAACGATCCAATATTCAGCAATTCCTCTGGCTTGGTACTGCGATCGCTTGTAACGATAATCTCTCTCCGCATTCTTTCGTCCTGGACTCACCACTTCTACAACCAACCGAGGAGGTAACATATCTAACATTATAATAGAGCGAGTTGCACTCTCCATTGCCCGTGCTAACTCTTCCGTCAAAACTAACAAATCTGGGACTCGCACAGTTGTCCGACTTCCACTCACCGCGACTTCCGTTTTCATGGTTAATTGAGAACCGGGAATCCCAAGTTGAGCAAAATACAGCAATAAAAAAATAGCAATCCGTCGATTGATTTCGCTCTCACTCGGCATAAATAACAGTCTCCCATCTTCTAGTTCATATCGAGCATCTGTACCATCATCATAGTTGAGAAAGTCCTCTAAAGACATGATTTTAGAGGCGATTGCTTCTTCTGCGATTGTTGCATTCGTCATGTTTGCTAGTCCTCCCAATTGAGTGATACTTTTGCATCATAGCAAAAATTGTCAGGCGATCGCGCTTCTCCTTTCCTGTTTGATATCATAGGAAAATCTTAAAATCAAATCAAATTTTTTGAATGTGTTTAAGTTTTAGCATCTAAAATCATGTCATCTGGCACAATAAAAACAGCTATTGATGTTCTCAACTTACTTGTTAGTCATATTGATAAAACAACTCTAGAAACTGAATTAATGAACTCTGGTTGGATATTTGCGATCGCAAAAGGAGGAACAAAAAGCGGTACAGGAAAAATTTGGACAAGTCCAGACCGTCAATGCAGCGTTAGAATAATGACGAAACCTGATGCTTCTTCCTATGCTCGCGTTTATAATGGTGCTGGAGGTGGCGCACCGGGAGAACCAGCATTAAATGCCTTGGGTCAACCTGGAAATCGAACAGAAACTCACTTTTTCCTCACGGTATAGCAGTTTTAAATATTCCTGCTTTTAGAAATGATGACATTTGAAGAAATTTGGCAAAAATACGACTTTACCGAATCAGAATTACTCTCAATGGGTTGGCAACTTCCCAATGATTATGTCCTTAATCTTAACTATTATTGGGAACTTAATCCCAAAAATGAAATAGATGAAATAGCCACAGAAGACCAACCTCTCAAACTAATTCTTTCCTCTTGCATTCATCTTGACGTGCAGTTTAACCCAGAGATTAATAATTCTAACTCTATTTCTCCTAACTTAGGAACAATTGTTGGATGGGGACGAATTAACTCCTCTTCTTGGCTGCAAAATCTTTCCTTTTCTCCCGATAATTGGTTGCACCTATTTTTCGATCTTGGGGGAGAGAATAGAATAGAAATTCTGGCGCGATCGCTATCTATCCAACCTTCCCCCATTCTCCTCGCCAGTTAAGAGAATAGCGATCGCAGTATCTCCCGAAAATACAACTTAACTTCTTCATAGAGTCCTGCAACCAAAGTTAATACACTAAAATCTGTTCGTCAGAGGTGGAAATAACCACCCCTAATTTTTCTACTCTTCTCGTAAAGTTGTAATAGTCATGGTTTGATTATGCAGTTCGCAGCGCACTCCTTCTTGAAAAGGGGAGATTTCCCCATAGGAATAAAAACCCGTGAGAATAGTTTTATCTCCCATCACTTCTCGAACTCCTTCTACCTCCTCTTCGATGCGTTGTTTGAGGACTAATTTCCGCCCCACGCAACTAATTAAAATTGCCAGATCCGGTGGTGTTGAACCATTTACCCCATAGCTTTTTTCGGCTGCTTCGATCGCCCCATCCACGAGGCGATCGAAGTTAGCTTTCATCAAACGAACTGTACTTCCTTCGGGAATATCTCCCGCAAAGGTCATGCTTTGTTTTGCTTCATCAACCCCCAAAATTGTACGAACTACGGGCATATCTTTCGATTCAATTCGCAAACTTAAAGGGAACAAAAGACCGCTTGCAGGCAATTCTTTGGCAAATTCCCCTAAATACTGTTTGTAGAGTTCTAAGGCTGATTTACCATCCAATTTATAGAGGATATTCCCTTCAGAACGAGTAACCATTCGTTCGGGACCAAAAGGATCCCATCCCCCCCAAGAACCGTAACCAACTTTTAAATGTTTTCCGTATAATCCTAACGCCACTACTGCATCAGAATGAGGGCGATCGCGCCAAAATACCGATGTTTCTTGAAAGTTTGCTCCATCACCAGATAGTCCCCCAGTAACTGTGACACCTTGAGGGAGATTTTGTGCAATACCCCGAACTAAATTGCTACCATTAATTTTAATGCCTTCAGACAGTAAAAAGACATGAACTAACCCATCTGGATCGAGAGATTGAGCAAGTTTTTCTCCGACGGCAAAACTATTGTTAAAATCGAGAAGATTAACGCAAGTTCCTTTAATTTGAGTGCGTTCAAATTGAATTGCTGTGATAACTAGAGCTTCATCAGAAACTTGCGTATTGTAAATTTCTCCAGCCGTAGAACAGCCCAGTAAATAGGCATTAGGATAAGCTATTTTTATGGTATTGAGGAGTTCTTCTCGGGCGAGGAGAAGGCGATCGCCAAAAATGAGAACCAATTGCACGGTTTCTCCCCATTGAGACGGTTCGAGAGGCTGAGACTCCCATCCTATTTCTTCACTCCAGCGTCGTTGTTCTATTTTCATGGTTTTATCTCCTTATGATTTGTTGTTATGATTTGTTGTTATGATTTATTGACAGTGGGTAAGCGATCGCTCTTTACAGATTCTACAATCTCGATTATCCTTTCAACCTGGAAGTTTTCTGCCCAATTGTTGAAAATTTGTACAATTTGTAATTGAGAATCTTCAATTTCTGTGAGCAATATTTTAATAATTTCGGTATCCGCTTCTAGAGCAGCTTGGTAGAGACTATGCACCCATGCTATCGGTAACTCTTGCAGTTCTTTGATAATTTCCTGCTTCTGTTCCCCGATGAGATCGCGATCGCGAACCTGTCTTGATTCTACATCAGTAGTCAAATTTTCAGTCAAATTTTCGTAGATATAACGCACTCCTGAATACTGTGCTATTTTATCAAAAACAATAGCTTCTTTAAAGGGTT
The DNA here is from genome assembly GCF_016888125.1 of Spirulina sp. CCY15215. GTDB lineage: Bacteria > Cyanobacteriota > Cyanobacteriia > Cyanobacteriales > Spirulinaceae > CCY15215. Next base: position 12,897 of record NZ_JACSWA010000336.1, on the reverse strand, counting down.
TGCGAACAAAATCATTGCATCCTGCGGCAATAACAATATTGCGATCTTCTTCAAAAGCACTAGCTGTAATGGCAACAATAGGAACAGGTGATAAAGATAACTGAGATATATTTTCCTCCTCTTCTCTCATTCTTTTTTCTCCCTCTTTTTTGCGAATTAACTTTGTTGCTTCATATCCATTCATAACAGGCATTTCCATATCCATCCAAATAAAGTGAGGTTGCCATTCTTCCCAAATTTCTACGCCTTCTTTACCATTTTCAGCAATGCGAACTTCAAAACCAACAGAGATGAGAAGTTTTGAGAGGAGTTGACTATTTTCGGGTCGATCTTCCACCACGAGTAAACGATAACTGGGTTGATCTGGAGCAAGGGCGATCGCCCGTTTGGTTTCGATCGCTTTCGGGATAAATTCTGGGGATGTAAGCTGCACGGGTATATTAATAATAAAGGTCGTTCCTTCGTCAACAATACTGTGAACAGAAATATCTCCCCCCATCAGTTCTACAAATTGTTTGCTAATAGGTAGTCCCAAACCCGTCCCTTCTTCAGTGCTACGATTCATTTTACTTTGTACGAAGGCTTGAAAGAGTTCTTCTATTTCTTCGGGGGGAATACCTCTGCCACTATCGCCAATCTCAAAAGTTAAATTTATTGTTTGTTGTTTGTTATTATCTATTACTTCATTAGTAACAAATAATGGCTCTGTAATTGACGACGAAGGAGACTGTCGAACTCTTAGGGTAACGCCACCTTGTTCTGTGAATTTAATGGCATTACCTAATAAATTAATCAAGACTTGACGCAATTTTCCTTCATCGGTTTTCACCGATCGCGGCAGTTCAGGATCGAGGTTAAATAATAATTTTAATCCCTTCGTTGCTGCTTTCATTTGCAACATGGAGGAAATACTATTGAGAAGTTCGATCAGATCGAATACATTTTCCATTAATACCGTGCGTCCGGCTTCAATTTTGGATAAATCTAAAACATCATTAATTAAAGAAAGTAAATGTTCGCCACTGCGATTGATAATATTAAGATAATCTTTTTGTTCGTTACTTAAAGAAGCATCGCGGGTCATAAGTTGGCTGAAACCGAGAATGGCATTGAGAGGAGTGCGAAGTTCGTGGCTCATTTTTGCCAAAAATCGACTTTTGGCAATATTAGCTGCATCTGCTTGTTGTTTGGCTTCTTTGAGGGCTTCTTCGGCTTGTTTGCGGCTAGTAATGTTGCGGATAATGGCGATCGCCTGGTTGTTTGTCAGACGCAGTAAACGCACTTCATAGTAATATTGTTGCTCTTTAATGCTTAACGAATGTTCGAGGCTAATAATAGGCTGCTTTTTCTGAAGGCGATCGAGGGCTAACTCAAATTTTTGAGCTACTTCTTCCGGGAGAAAATCTTGCAGATATTTGCCAATGGGTTCGATAAGAGGAACGTAAATATCTTCGTTAGTGTGACCTGGTTTATAATCTAAAATTGTGCCGTCGCGATCGAGACGTAAAAAGAGATCGGGAATAGCTGCCCGCATTTGTGTATTCACTTCGAGCAGTTCTTTAGAACTCAATTCCATGCTACGTTCTAGCATAAGACGATCTGCATCGGATTGTTCGTAAGCGTCAGCGATCGCCTTGATAAATTTTTGCAGATGAGGGGGAATTTCCTCAGAATTTTCAATGCCGAGATATCGTTTAAGCTGACGTTTTAACAATCGGTGCATTTTTTCAATAAACAATTATCAATGATTAATCAGAGTATTATTTTTTACCAATTAACCAATAGGTTGTCATTTCTCCTTTACCTTTGATAGATATTCGTCCCCGTTTTTCTAGCATATACTTTTCCTTTAACAATTGCGCGGCTTTTTCTGTTAACTGTATTTTTCCTGGTTCTCCTTGGGACTCCATACGAGAGGCTATATTAACAGTATCACCCCAAAGATCGTAAATAAACTTTTTAATGCCAATTACTCCAGCAACAACAACACCCGTGGCAATGCCAATGCGGAGTTGAAAGATTTTTCCCTGAGAAATTGAAAATGCGGCGATCGCCTCTTGCAGATCTAAAGCCATCTCTGCAATGGCTTCAAGACAATCTTCTCGCGGTATGGGCAAACCACCCGCTACCATATAAGCATCGCCGATAGTCTTGATTTTTTCAACTTGATGCTTTTCCGCTAGGCGATCAAAGCGGGAAAAAATATCATTGAGCAGGATCACTAATTCCAAAGGCTGTAATTGAGTTGATAAGTGAGTAAAATCAACGAGATCGGCAAAAAGAATCGCTGCCTTCGGGTACTGCTCTGCCAAGGTTCCTCGCCCTTCTTTGAGTTGAGTGGCAATGGTTTCCGGGAGAATATTGAGGAGAAGGCGATCGGATTTATTTTTTTCTCGACGCAAAGAATCTTCGGCACTAATGCGATCGCTGACATCGCTTTGCACGCCGACAAAATGAGTGAGAATGCCGCGATTGTCAAAAATCGGAGAGATGGTTAATTCATTCCAAAAAGGTCTACCATTTTTGTGATGGTTGCGAAGAACCACAGTGCAGGATTTTTGGGATTTAATCGCCCGGCGAAGGTCATGGAGAGCGGGTTGTTGGGTTTCTTTTCCTTGCAGAAAGCGACAGTTTGCCCCCAAAACTTCCGCCGCCGAATAGCCGGTGATGCGTTCAAAGGCGGGGTTAACATAAATGAGAGGCATATCGGGGAGGGTGGCATCGGCGATCACAATACCGACGGTACTGGCTTCGATCGCGCGATCGCGTAATTTGACAGCCTCTTGGACAGCGTTGCGGTAATTGTCCGAACCCAGCCAGTGGGTTTCGGTGACATCTCGGGCGATCCCATAACAAACTCCATCGCGAAAGGGGGACCAACGCCACGCCAGCCAGCGATAATTGCCATTTTGACAGCGAAAACGATGCTTGTATTGGCGGGGGACATTTTGGGGATTTTGCTGGCTTTGCTGCTCCAATTCCCAAGTAATTTCGGTATCATCGGGATGAATAAAATCTAGCCAAGCCCGCGATCGCAACTCCTCCAAACTCCAACCTAACACTTGCGTCCAAACCTGATTTAATTGCTGAAAATAACCGTTGCGATCGCGAGTACAGAGTAAATCTGGGCAAAGGTCAAAAAAGGCTTGCAAGTTGTCATTAGGGTTGAAAGCGGCCATTGAGAGTTGAGAGTTGAGAGTTGAGAGTTGAGAGTTGAGAGTTGAGAATTGAGAGTTGAGAGTTGAGAATTGAGAATTGAGAGTTGATAATTGAGAATTGATAGTTGATGACCCATTACCCATTTTACAACTCCACGCGATCGCGTCCGGAAGCCTTGGCTCGATAGAGGGCTGCATCTGCGGTACCGATCAGGTTTTCTAAAGTTTCTTGTTTGTGAGGAAACTGACTGGCTACACCCGAAGAAACAGTAAGATAAGGAAAAGCGGATAAGGGAGAGCGATTGATCCGTAATGCTCGTACTTGTTCTTGAATCTGACAAGCAATTTTAACTGCATCCTCAAGAGAAGTATTGGGCAAAATCACCGCAAATTCTTCTCCCCCATAACGAGCGGCTAAATCTGAGGAGCGTTGGCTGCCAGAGCGAATAGCCAGAGCAACGGCTTTTAAACATTCATCTCCCTTTTGGTGGCCGTAGGTGTCATTGTAGCGCTTGAAAAAGTCAATATCAGCCAAAATCAGCGAGAGGGGAGCGCGATCGCGCTGCATTCGCTGCCATTCTTTGTTGAGAACTTCATCAAACCGCCGTCGGTTGGCCAGTCCTGTCAAACCGTCTACATTAGCGAGATTCTTTAACTCGCGGTTGGCAACTTCGAGTTTAGCTAACAATTCCCCCTGTTGCACGGCGATCGCCACTTGAGTCGCGAGGGAAGAGAGAATTTCTAATTCTCCCTCCTGCCATTCTCGTACAGCCTCGCATTGATGAACGACGATCGCCCCCCAAAGCCCATAAGAACTGGAATCTGGTGGAAGATGACTCTTAAAAATTGGCACGATACATTGAGAGCGAACTTGCCATTGCTGTAAAAAGTCACCTAAAGAAGAAGAAATATTTTCTATATTTTCTATATTTTTTGTTGTCGCGTCGGCGATCGCATGAGGGGGTAAGTTGCTCTTACTTTCCCACTCTGCCGCGATATTCAGAAGCCATCCATCGGCGATCGTTACTCCTTCTAAGGACAGCCAGGGAGTAGAAACCGATTCTACTACAACTCGATAGGTGCGATCGCTTTCTTGACGGCAAATCGCCACCCGATCGGTTTGTAAAAATTGCTGAATTTCCCTGACGGTTTGCTGGAGAATTTCTGCTACATCCAAAGATTGGCGAATGCGCTGGGCTATAGTTCTCAAAAGGCGTTCTCGTTCTGCTTGTACCCAAAGGGCTGCTTCTGCTTGTTGGCGTTCGGTAATATCGACAGATACCCCTAATATCCAACAAGTTTTTCCATCAGGAGAAGCAAAGGCGGTTTTTGTGGTTTGAAACCAGCGCACTGTTTGAGTTTGGCGATCGAAAATTGGTTCTGTGGTAATGGTTGGGGTAACAAGAGCAGTATTGATTTGACGGGATGCTTTTGCTATCTCCCTTTGAGCATCTTGTAAAATTTGTTGGCGATCGCCATTAAAATCCGCTTCACTTTTCCCAACTAAATTCTCCACCGTTGTATCGTACAATTTAGCGAGAGCGCAATTTGCCAGGGTAAATTTTCCCTGCTCATCTTTAACATAGATTAAATTGGGATTGGCATCGATCGCCAAGTGCAAAAATTCCTGTTGTTTTTTTAAAGCCATTTCAACTTTCTCACGTTCTTCTATTTCTTGTTGTAAACAGGTATTTTTTGCCTCTAGTTGTTGTCGTTGTCGAACTAAAATAAGTTGATGTTCAACCCGCGCTAAAACTTCTTCAATATAAAAGGGTTTGCTGATATAATCCGCCCCACCGACTTTAAAGGCTTCAACGCGATCGATCGGTTTGTCTTTGGCACTGAGAAAAATAACTGGAATATCTCGCGTTTCTGGGTCGGCCTTCAGGTGCTGACAAACCTGATAACCGTCCATTTTGGGCATCATAATATCGAGGAGAATTAAATCAGGAGGATCGCAACCAATGGCTTGTAATGCTTGTTTTCCCGTAATGGTTTGCCGAACCTCATGGCCTTGTCCGGTCAGCATTTCAAACAACAAGCGTACATTTTCTGGAATATCGTCAACGATTAAAATATCCCCTTTTTGATTAGATTTGACATGACTTTCCATTTTTATAAGAGAAGAAAGGAAAAAATGTGAGTTTTATTTTCTTTCTTTTCCTCAACGATTAGTTACTCTTTCATTATCCACTTTTTGTTGGGGAATCGTAAAGTAAAATGTTGAACCGAGACAAGGTTGAGAATCCAGCCAAATCCGACCACCGTGGGCTTCTACGATTTTTTGACAAATTGCTAACCCGATCCCTGTTCCAGAATAGTGTTTATCTGGATGCAAGCGGTGAAAAATTTGGAAAATTTCTTCATAGGATTGAGGGTCAATGCCAATACCGTTATCTTGTACCGAAAAACAGATATCTGTAGCTGTTTCTCGGGCGGATATCTTGACTTGAGGAGGACTGCGATCGCAATATTTGAGGGCATTTGCAATCAAATTTTCTAATAGTTCTCTCAATTGAATGGGATTGGCAAAGATAATGGGAAGATGCTCTCTTTCAATAATAGCTTGAGTATTCTCAATTGTACTGCGTAGATTTTCGAGAGTTTCATCGAGAAGGCGATCGCCTTCAATCTGTTCAAACCGCGATCGATCCATCCCTCCTATGTGGGCGCAAAAGAGTAGATCCTCGATCATTTGTTCCATCCGCTCCCCCGCATTACTAATGCGTCGGATAAACCTTTCGGCATCCCCAGGAAATTGGCCTGCATACTTCATTAATAATAAACTGGCATAACCATTAATTGTTGTCAGGGGTTGGCGCAAATCGTGAGAAACTATTGATGTAAATTGCTCCAAATCATCATTAGAGCGTTGCAGTTCTTGATTAACTTGTTTTAATTGCATCTCGGCTTGTTGACGCTCTTTAATTTCTTGTTGCAAGCGAAGATTCTGTGCCAGCAATTGTTTTTTTTGTGTTAAAATGGTGGTTTGATGCTGTACCCGAGCGAGAACTTCTTCAACTCTAAACGGTTTGGTAATATAGTCTGCTCCTCCCAATTTAAACCCCTTAACTTTATCGGAAAGATCATTGAGGGCGCTGAGAAAAATCACGGGAATATGACGAGTTTTCGGTGTATTCTTCAGTTTTTCACAAACCTGATAACCATCCATTTCTGGCATCATAATATCCAAGAGGATCAAATCTGGCGGATCGTGTTGAATGACGTGCAGAGCTTGCCGTCCGCTCAAAACCTGACGAACTTCATAGCCGTACTCCCTCAGCAGCCCCATCAGAAGTGTCACATTGTCGAGGTGATCGTCTACCACTAAAATATCGTTTTTGCGTTTTTTTTGCTTATTCATTGTCCAATTCCACTTTTTGTGTATCATCGAGTTCCATTAATTCGATGATACGCTCAAAATCGAGATTATCGACAAGGGAGAGCAGCGATCGCCTCAAGTCAGACCCATCTTCAGGGAATAATTGTTCAATTCTTTCGCATAATTGTCGCCCTCGAGCGCAGAGGGCAAGTTGGTGAAGTTGCGATCGCTCTTCTCCTGAGAGTTGTTGTAAATCTTTACGGGTTAATTGTATGGGTGTAGCTGACTGAGAAAAAGATGCGATCGGTGTTGTTTGATAACGATAATGTACGCCTAAGTGTTTGGCAATAATCTCGAGCAGATCGCTTTCTGCAAAGGGTTTGACAATCAAATCGTCACATCCTGCCGCTAAAATAGAAGGGCGTTGGGACTCGAAAGCGCTGGCAGTGAGGGCGATAATGGGAACACGAGAGTTGAGAGTCGCAGTTCCTTTTTGTCTTCTCTTTTTCTCTTGTAAGCGAATAGCGCGAGTCGCTTCGTAACCATCCATAACGGGCATTTGCATATCCATCAAAATTAAATGGGGTTGCCATTCCTGCCAAAGGGCGATCGCATCTTGTCCGTTGGTGACTTCCCGCAGTGTAAACCCGATCGCCTCCAACAAGTCTCGCAATAAGCGGCGATTTGTCCAGCGATCTTCGACAATGAGAAGCCGATAAGTTTCCTCAGATTCAAGCCCGATAATGCGGCGATCGCCTAAATTTGATAAGACTTCTTTCTCATCAGCAATAGGGCAAATAATGGAAAAAGCAAAGGTAGAACCTTGCCCGAGGCTACTTTTCACCTCAATCTCTCCCCCCAGCAAGCGGACAAAATGACGGCTAATTGTTAACCCTAAACCCGTTCCTTCTGTTAGTTTTTGACGGGAATTTGTTTGCACAAAAGCATTAAATAAAGTATCGATTTCTTCTGGTGCAATTCCCACTCCCGTATCTTCAATTTCAAAGTGAAGAGTGATTTCTTCCAGACTTTCCCCTCCCGATACTCTAACTCTGAGAATAATATGACCGCGTTCAGTAAATTTAATCGCATTACCGACCAAATTAATGAGAGTTGAGCGCAATTTTTGGCGATCGCTGGCAATAAATTGCGGCAGATCCGCAGTGCGATAGAAAGTTAAAGACAAACCTTTCGATTCTGCTTTCAGATGCAACATAGATTGCAGATTATCGAGGAGTTCAAAAAGATCGAAACCTTCGCGATCGCAAGAAATGCGCCCCGCTTCGATTTTTGATAAATCCAAAATATCATTAATCAAAGAGAGTAAATGTTCTCCAGAACGATTAATAATCTCTAAATACTCTTGCTCTTCGATGTTTAACTGAGAGTTCCTCGTCATAATTTGCGTAAAACCAAGGATAGCATTGAGGGGAGTGCGAAGTTCGTGGCTCATATTGGCTAAAAACTCGCTTTTGGCTTGGTTGGCCGCATCGGCTGCTTCTTTGGCTTCTTGTAATTGCAGTTGAACTTGTTGCTCTTGTGCCAATTTATCCGAGAGTTGGCGATATAATTCGGCTTGTTGAATGGCGATCGCTACTTGTACAGCCAATTGCTCGAGCAAGGTTATCTCCCAAGGCTGCCATTGATGCACGGTTTGACATTGATGAACGATGAGCAAACCCCACAGATCGCTTTGTTGCAGAAGGGGAACCACGAGGGAAGATTTTACACCCAATGTTTGTAAATACTCTCGCAAACAACCCGGCATTGCATCATCATCGACAATAGAGAGAATCTTGCCTTTGCCTTGATAATAGTTTTTATAGCAATTGCGATTAAGAATTTTCTCTTGAATTTCCAAACCGAGGAGGCACTTTTGTCCAGGTTTAACCGATTCGTGGGTAATAATGCCCTTATTGTCGGGATAATAGCGGAAAATGAGAGCGCGATCGCTTTGCAGGAGTTGTCGAACTTCTCGGGTAGTCGTGTTGAGAATATCGTCGAGATGTAAAGATTGTCTAACATGACGAGCAATTCGCTCTAACAGGCGATCGCGTTCCATTTGTTGTTTCAGATTTTCTTCTGCTTTCTTGCGATCGGTAATTTCAATCGCGGCACCAGTCAAACCAATAATGCGCCCAGATCGATAGCGCAAGGGTTCTAAGGTCATATCGTAATAGAGAACTTTATCCTGATAGAACACCGGTGTTTCTACGCGAGTTCCCTTACCGCTTGTAATAACTTCTTGTTTGATTTGCTTGAGGTGTCGTGCCGTTTCGCGATCGAAGACATCTTCATCCCGCTTGCCGATAAAATCTTCAGGTTTGAAGGGATCGAGGAGATTGTAAACCCAAGTGTAACAAAGGTCGGTATCTTGGTGAAAAACGACGATAGGAGAGGTTTGCAGAACAACGCGAAAGCGTTCCCCACTTTCTTGCAATTCGATTTCGGCGAGTTTGCGCTTGACGATTTCTTGTTGTAATTTCCCGATCGCCCCTCCTAAATCTCGAGTTTGCTGTTCGACGGTAATCCCCAATTCTGCATTGGCTTTTTGCAAGGCTTCTTCTGCTTGTTTGCGTTCGCTATTATCGAAGGAAATACCCACAATCCCGATTAATTCTCCTGTTTCGTTATAAATAGGAGAGTCCATAATCATCGCCGGAAATTCCCTCCCGTCTCGTCTCCTCACTCTAAATTCTCCAGACCAGCTTTCTCCTCGATACAAACTATCCATAATTTCTCCGGCCTGTTTTTGAGTCGTATCTGAGGGAGTAACATCCATGATATTGCGTCCCATCACTTCCTCAGATAACCAACCATAAAGGGTTTGCGCCCCTCGATTCCAATAAGTAATTGTCCCAGACATATCCGTAGCAATAATGGCGTGTTCTACCATATCGAGCAAACGAGCTTGAAAATAAAGTGCTGCTTGCGCCTGTTTTCGTTCTTGAATTTCTTGTTGCAGTTGTTGGTTAGCTGAGAGGAGTTCATTAGTGCGTTTTTCTACCAATTCTTCCAGATGTTCGCGATATTCTTTTAACTGAGCTTCGGCTTCCTTGCGATCGCTAATATCGACAGCAACACCAAGAATCTCTTGGGGTTGACCGTCAGCATCCCTCGAGAAAATAATATCGCGACTGTAAAGCCAACACCATTGACCGTTTTTATTGCGAATGCGGTATTCAGTTTTAATCACATCGCCATCTTTCGCCGTCTGAAAATGTTGTAAACGCTGGGGTAACAGTTCCAGATCGTCAGGGTGAAGAATTTGCGAAAAGAAGCGATCGCCAATCTCTTGAATTTCTTCCGTCGAGTAGCCCAATAAGCTGCGATCGCCGTTCAAATAGACATTTTTATCGGCAACGAGGTCGTAAATATAAAGCAAACTGGGGCTAGTATTGGCAACGCGCTCGATAAAATATTGACTTCTTTGTAATTGTTCTTCTGCCCGTTGGCGATCGCTGATATCCCGCAAAATAGTCGTAAAAATCTTTTCTCCATCAATATCTAACATAGAAATGGAGGCTTCGGCGGGAAATTCCTCTCCATTTTTGCGACGACCGATAATTTTACTTCGTTCTCCCATTTTCCTGGCTTTACTGGTACCCTGGGAAAACTGACCAATGTGATGCTGATGTGAGTTTGTAAAGCGATCGGGTAACAGAATACTCAGAGGACAACCTAAGATTTCCTCTTGGGTATAGCCAAAAATTTTCTCTGCACCACAATTAAAGACGGTAATTTTTTGTTGGGTATTGATGGAAATAATGGCATCATCGGCAATGGCTAAAATTCCCGATAATTGCGATCGCGAGGCTTCTAAGTCCATTTCCCCGCCCTTGCGAAAGGTATTTTCAATATGTTGGTATTTAGCTAGTTTTTCGGTGAGGGTTTGATTAGTGCGTTGCAACCAGTGACGTTCCCAGAGCGATCGCAAGGCGCGATCGACAAAAGCGAGGTTCAGTTGCGATCGCAGCCAATAATCAGCAATCCCCGTTTCCCAAGCGCTAATTCCCACTTCTGGGGTATCGATGAGGAAAATAACAGGGCTGGGATGACACCGTTTTACAAGGGCAGAGAGGCTATCTCTAGGGACGGCAAGGATAACGATCGCGAAATTGCGATCGAAAAGACCTGGAGGCGTTTTTTCCCAACTCAACTCGAAATTCGGCAGGCGATCGCAGAGACTGGCAAGTTGTTGATGGTCTGCCACTCTCTCGGAAATGAGCAACACTTTGAGTTTATCTCGTTCCATTCCCGCTCCTATGTTCCTTTTTCTATATTATAATTTCGCTCTGACGGTAAACTGATAATTTCCTCCAGGTTCGAGTTGATAGTCACAGCGTTCAAGAAAACGGTTAAGGGGTTCGAGAATCAAAGCACGTCCCAAAGAAGGATGCACGATTAATTTTCCCTGACGAAAGCGCCATTGAAATTGCCATTCATAGGAAGCAGCTTGGACTTCTCCTTCGATCTGTCCCTGATACCAAGATTGCTGGGTGATACGGACGTAGGCGGTGGTTTCTGGAAAACTCATTTATCAAGGAACGGCGATCGATGAAATAATAAATTATATTCTACGCAAAATTCTAAAGAGAACTAAACGATGAGTAATGTAACTGTGGAATGGACCGAACAACTGGGGACGGCAGGGGAAGATGATGCTTACGATCTTGCGATTGACTCATCGGGTAATATTTACGTTACAGGTTATACATCTGGTGCTTTGGAAGGAGAAAATAAAGGGGGAAATGATGCTTGGATTGCTAAATATACTCCCACAGGTCAGCAGCTTTGGTTGACGCAGTTAGGAACCGTGGGAGAAGATGAATCCAATGGCATTGCGATCGCGCCAGATAATAGTGTTTATCTTTTGGGCTACACCTACAGTCTCAAGGATAATGAAGAGAGCCAAATTGCCCAGACATGGCTGGCAAAATATAGTCCAGAAGGACAGCAAGAATGGCTCAAACCTTTGACGGAAATTCATCCCCAAATTCCCAATAGTATCGGGGTCGATCGCCAAGGTAATATTTATATCACGGGCTATACCGTCCCGGCAGAGGGAGACTGGGAAGCATGGTTAGCCAAGTACGATGAGACAGGAGTGCGGCTGTGGTGGACTCCTTTGGGGAAATATCACGAAGAAGCAGCGACAACTTTGGCGATCGGCGAGGAGGTCAGTCCTCAGACCGGACGAACTTATATTAATGTTTATGTGGCGGGGAATACTTCTATGCCGATGACGGGACAAGGAGAAGTATCTCATACTTGGATCGCCCGCTATAGTGGCGAAGGAATCCAAAAATGGATTGTCCCTTTGGGGAGTGCGGAAAACACCGGATGTAATGATATTGCCATCGATCCTCAAGGAAATATTTATCTGGTGGGCTATACCGAAGGAATAATGGGTGAGAAAAATGCGGGTGGCAAAGATGCTTGGGTAGCAAAGTATAATAGTTCGGGGATTCAGCAATGGGTGAAACAGCTTGGTAGTAGCGATGATGAGGAATCTACAGGGGTGGCGATCGATCTCGAGGGGAATATTTATCTAGCGGGCTTTACTTTTGGGGACATGGAAGGCACAAATGCAGGGGAGTCTGATGCTTGGGTAGCGAAATACTCTCCCGATGGCAGTCAAGATTGGATTAAGCAGATCGGCACTCCTGGGGAGGATGGTTGCAATGCGATCGCTTTGGATGCCCACAATAATATTTATATTACTGGTTATACCGATGGCGCAATGGATGGAGATAATGCCGGACATTACGATGCTTGGCTTGCGAAGTTAGTAGTTGAGAGTTGAGAGTTGAGAGTTGATAGTTGATAGTTGATAGTTGATAGGTATGATAGTTGAGAGTTGATAGGTATGATAGTTGATAGTTGAGAGTTGAGAGTTGAGAGTTGAGAGTTGATAGGTATGATAGTTGAGAGTTGAGAGTTGAGAGTTGAGAGTTGAGAGTTGAGAGTTGAGAGTTGAGAGTTGAGAGTTGAGAGTTGAGAGTTGATAGGTATGATAGTTGATAGGTATGATAGTTGATAGCTTAAGACGGAAGCAGCTAGGGAGCGAGACGCTCCCACTACTGTATTCTCTGGCTATGGTAGTGCGGGCATCTTGCCCGCTAATGCTTAAGTTCTAATATGTTGATAGCTAATGCTTAAGTTCTAATATGTTGATAGCTAATGCTTAAGTTCTATAATGTTGATAGCTAGGGAGCGAGACGCTCTCACTACTGTATTCTCTGGCTATGGTAGTGCGGGCATCTTGCCCGCTAATGCTTAAGTTCTAATATGTTGATAGCTAATGCTTAAGTTCTATAATGTTGATAGCTAATGCTTAAGTTCTAATATGTTGATAGCTAATGCTTAAGTTCTAATATGTTGATAGCTAATGCTTAAGTTCTAATATGTTGATAG
>NZ_JACSWA010000335.1 GCF_016888125.1 Spirulina sp. CCY15215 | reverse complement strand
CATTATGATTCGAGCTTTGCAGGCAACAGCCATCTCCTTTACGGATGATGCTATACGAGTTCAAGGTGAATAGCTTTGAATAGGTTAAATGTTGCACAAACAACCCCTGCCTCAAATTAACCCATGATTTCAGAAAGACCAACATTCTGTTAAATTAAAAACCACTGAGTGTTTTCTCGAGCAAACCTAAAGAGGAGTTCCAAGAATGCTGGCACACATCCTAGCAATAGCCGTCGGTTTGGGTAGCTTCGCCCTTTATATGGCAGCTTTCTTCTATCCTGAAATCTATCGCCGCAATGACTTTATCTGGAGTAGTGTAGGACTGTTCTATGCTTTAGTTTTGTGGATTTGTGCCGGACGCATCACAGGGGGAGTTTTATTAGGTCAAATGGCAGGAGTAGGACTTTTACTCGGTTTCGGGTGGCAACTCCTCGAATTGCGCCTGGAGAAAACCCCTCGGGAACAGCAAACGGAAGTTTCCCCGCAAGTTCAAGCAAGGTTAAGCCATTGGTTGACACCCCTCACTCAATTATTTAAGCAGTTGAGAACTACTTCTCCATTAGTTACTTCTCCATCAGTTAAAGTCGCCAAGGTTGAAGATGTGGGAGAAGCTGTCCTAGAAACACCATTTTCTGAACCTATTCGCGAAACATCTACAAAAATAGAGTCTCCACAAACTCCGGTAGAGATAGCCTCAGAAGCGATCAAGGCTGGGGAGGAAACTACCTCAAAACCGCCGCAAATGGATTCCCCGACACCTCTTGCGGAATCCTCAAAACCAGAGAAGGTCAGAGAAAATCTGGCAAAAAAAGAGGCAACTCAACCCAAACCCTCTAGGTCAAGCATGAGTGCAATTGATGATTTTTGGGAAGATGAGGTGACGATACAGGAAGACAAATCGGATATTCCTGAACCGGCGATCGTGGCTAATTTGGAGGATTTAATCAATCTCGATCGCCTCGGGGATAGTTGAGAAGCAGAAATGACCTACAAAATCGGAGTAGAAGGAGAGGGGTTGTTTTTTAGAAACAAATTAACTAGGGTAAACTTAACAAAAAATTCCGAATTATTAAGTTTAGTTAAGGGAGAAAGTCTGTGAAAGCGATCGCAATTCTTGGTTCAACGGGTTCTATCGGCACGCAAACCCTCGATATCGTACAACAATATCCCGATAGATTTCGGGTTGTGGGCTTGGCTGCCGGACGGAATGTAGAATTGTTGGCGGAACAAGTTCGTCAATTCAAACCAGAAATTGTCGCCATTCAGGATAAAACGAAATTTCCAGAACTGAAAGCGGCACTTGCTTCCCTTGACTATTCTCCCATTCTTCAAGCCGGGGAAGAGGGAGTAGTAGAAGTTGCGCGTTATGGCGACTCCCAAAGCGTTGTCACGGGAATTGTCGGTTGTGCGGGACTTTTACCGACCTTGGCAGCTATTGAAGCGGGGAAAGATATTGCTTTAGCAAACAAAGAAACTTTAATTGCGGGGGGTCCGGTTGTTTTGCCTTTGGTGCAGAAATATGGGGTTAAATTGCTTCCCGCAGACTCAGAACATTCAGCAATTTTTCAATGTTTGCAAGGGGTCCCAGAAGGGGGGCTTCGTAAGATTATTTTAACGGCTTCTGGGGGAGCTTTTCGGGATCTACCCGCAGAACAATTAGCTCGGGTTAAAGTTGCTGATGCTTTGAAACATCCTAACTGGACAATGGGACGAAAAATTACTATTGATTCGGCAACTTTAATGAACAAAGGGTTAGAGGTAATTGAAGCACATTATCTCTTTGGGATGGGCTACGACAATATTGAGATTGTTATTCATCCTCAGAGTATTATTCACTCATTAATTGAGGTACAAGATACATCAGTTTTGGCACAATTGGGTTGGGCAGATATGCGCTTGCCTTTGTTATATGCTTTATCTTATCCAGAACGCTTGGGAACTAATTGGGAACCATTGGATTTAGTGAAATTAGGGAGTTTGACCTTCACTGCACCCGATCGCCAAAAGTATCCTTGCCTAGATTTAGCTTATGCGGTAGGACGTGCTGGGGGTTCGATGCCTGCGGTTTTGAATGCTGCTAATGAACAAGTTGTCGCTCTATTTTTAGAAGAGAAAATTGGCTTTTTGGATATTCCTAAACTTATTGAAAAAGTCTGCGATCGCTTCCAATCTCAAAATAGCCAAACTCCCTCATTAGAGGATATTATTGCCGCCGATCGCTGGGCGCGTCAAGAAGCATTAGGGGAAATGAAAAAATTGTCCCAAGGCGATCGCGTTATTGCAGTCATGAGTTAAAGATTTCTTTATTCCCTAGGTTACTGAAAAATGGTTTACGAAAAAGAACGACAAACTGCGATCGCGGCCGTAACTGCGGCGGCCAAACTCTGCGAAACGATTCGCCGTAAAAAGTCTCAACCCCTGACCAAAGAAGATACTAGCCCTGTTACCATCGCTGACTTTGGCGCACAAGCAATTATCTGTCAGGCATTAGGAGAGAATTTCCCTGAAGATGCCATTATTGGCGAAGAAGATGCTTCAATTTTGCAACAAAGCGATCGCCAAGAAGTTTTCTCGGGGCTGGTCGGTTTAATACAGGATATTCTTCCCCACAGCACTCCTGATGATATTCTCCACTGGATCGATCGCGGTAACGGTAAAATTGCGCCTCGTTACTGGACTCTTGACCCTATCGACGGCACAAAGGGGTTTATTCGCGGCGACCAATATGCGATCGCCTTGGCTTTGGTGGAAAATGGCGATCTAAAATTGGGAATATTGGGATGTCCGGCTTTACCTCTAGATCCCACAGATGCAAACAGTGGGAAGGGACTAATATTTCTGGCGGTGCGGGGAGAAGGCACGCAAATGCTAAGTTTGGAAGACAACACTTCCCAAACTGCCAAGGTTAATGGGACAAATGATCCCCAAACCCTCAGACTGATTACCAGTGTTGAAGCTGGTCACAGCGATCGCAACAAACAAGAAGCATTAATGACAGCCTTGGGCATGACTTCCCCCCCTTTACGGATGGACTCTCAAGCCAAATATGCCGCCGTCGCCCGAGGAGAAGCCGATCTTTATAGCCGCATTCCCCCAAAGGATCGCCGGGATAAGCAAGAAAATATTTGGGATCATGCCGCCGGGGCGATCGTTTTAGAAGAAGCGGGAGGCCGCGTCACAGACCTCGATGGCAAACCCCTAGATTTCTCCTTGGGGGAGAAGTTAACAGCAAATCGCGGCATCCTCGCCAGTAATGGGATCATTCACGATCGCGCTTTAGAGTTTACCCACAAGAAAAACTAAGTGAAAACACCTAAAGTATTTAAAAAAGTTATAGATTGCTTTTTAGGGTTGACATTTCTAAATTTTGCTGTAATCTGGTAGTCAGGTGTGAGGAAAAAGTGAGAGAAGACGCTTGGGGTCGAAACAAGGAAAGACTCCCAAGCGTCTTTTCTCTTTTATAATTTATATTTATATTTATCTTTTGTATTTTTTCTTCATGAAAGTAATTTGGCAGAAATTATTATTTTCTCTTCCCTTCAGTCTATTGTTCCTCAGAACAGCAATTCTTCCCGTATTGGCTCGATCGCCAGATAAAATAGTTGAATGCGAAATCTTGATCATTGGGGGCGGACTGGCGGGAGTAGCGACGGCTTATGAGTCTCTACGGGACGGACGGACGGTTTGCATGACGGAGATTACCGACTGGGTAGGGGGGCAAATTTCCGCTCAAGGCACCTCCGCCCTTGATGAAAAAAGCAAACAGCGATCGCTCTTATTTTATCCCCAAGGGTATAACGAACTCCGCATTCGCATCGAAAAGAAATACGGTCGCCTCGATCCTGGGGAATGTTGGGTCAGCGAATCTTGCTTTCTGCCCAAAGATGCCCATAAAATTCTCACAGCACAATTACAACAGGCTGCCAAACGAGGACGAGGAACATTACACTGGTTTCCCAACACTGTTATTAAAGACTTAGAAATCAGTCCCCAAGGCAATATTATTCAAAGCGCGATCGCCATTCAACACCAACCCAAACCCAATACCCCTCCCCTCAACCAAGAAACTCTCTCCCAAACCATCGAAGACGCTTATACTTATACCGACTCCTCTCGCTTCAGCAAAACGATTATTCAATTTCTGCCCAAATTAAAAAACGATCCCAGCTTGGCTAATTGGTATATTATCGATGCCACGGAAACGGGGGAAATCATTGCCCTTGCTGATGTTCCCTATCGCCTCGGGATCGATCCCCTCTCCTCTGTCGAACCCTCTTCCTCGGGCAGTATTACCCAAGGAAATCCCTACTGTACTCAAGGGTTTACCTATACTTTTGCCATGGAAAAAATGGCAGCAACGCAGACTTATGATGTGCCTGCCTTCTATAGCCAATACGAACCCTACTACAGTTACGAACTCTCTCGCTTTGCCAGTATCGATCTTCTCTTTAGTTATCGCCGCATCTGGAGTCCTAAAACAGGAGAAATGGACAGTTTTGGCGGCATTCGCTGGAGTAAAGTCACCCCTGGGGATATATCTATGCAAAACTGGACTTGGGGAAATGACTATCGCCCAGGGACGGAAAGGGATAATTTAATTTATACTCGTTCTCAATTGCAACAGATGGGACAGTTGCAATCAGGGCAATGGCTGGGAGGACTACGAACAGAAACACTACGCAAAGGCGAGGAAAATGCGATCGGCTTTTTCTATTGGTTGGTGCAAGGAACCACCGACTCGCGGTTAGGTGCAGGAGTCAAGCAAGGCGATCGCACCCATCGCTATTTGACAGGTTTAGATTCCCCTATGGGAACAATGCACGGTTTATCAAAGTATCCCTACATTCGCGAAGGTCGTCGCATTATTGGTCGTCCTTCTTTCGCGTATCCCGAGGGTTTTATGGTAACAGAATTGGATATCTCTGCAAAGAACTATCGCGATGAATACTATCAAAACACTTTACCAGGGAAAATGTATCGGGAGATGTGGACGAGATTGGCTGGATTGGGCATTATTGATGTAATTATGGACGATATTCCCACAGAACGCATTACCCGCCGCACCCGTTCGACTCTCTATCCCGACTCGGTGGGAATTGCTCAATATAATATTGATTTTCATCCTTGCATGACTCTTTCTCCTCCGGAACTTCCTGGCAATACGGAACGAGAGGGAACAAGGCAGGGTGCGGGTTTGACCTATCCGGCACAAATTCCTCTGCGTGCTATGATTCCTCAAAAAGTTGATAATCTCTTAGTTGCAGGAAAAAGTATTGCTACCAGTCATATTGCTGCTGCGGCCTATCGGGTGCATTCCTTTGAATGGTCCGTAGGGGCAGCCGCAGGGATGACGGCTACTTATGCCCTAGAAACTAATATTATGCCCTATCAACTGGTGGAAACAATGCCTCGATCCAATCCGCAATTACAAGAGTTAAAATTGCGATTGGTGGAAAGAGGTAATCCCAATGCCTTTCCCGATGCTTCCATTTTTAATTTAGATTGGGATGCTTGGAAATAGTTTGGCTATTATTTATAAATTCTTTATAAATAAGAGTATGGCAGGAAACAGGTAAATAAAATGCTTGATGATTATCCAATTATAACAGATTTAGTGCTGATTGGTGGAGGACATAGCCATGCGATCGCCTTGAAACTATTTGCTATGAATCCTATCTCTGGATTGAGAATTACGCTGATTTCTGATGCTTTACATACTCCCTATTCAGGGATGCTTCCAGGTCATGTTGCTGGATTTTATTCTTATGATGAAAGCCATATTGATTTACAGCGTCTTTCTCGTTTCGCCAAGATTCAATTATACCATGATCGCGCGATCGGATTGGAGCTAAAAAATAATAAAGTTATTTGTCAGAAACATCCTCCTGTTGCTTTTGATTACTTATCTATTGATATTGGTAGCACTCCTGTTAAAAATGCTGTTGTCGGTGCCGCAGAATATGCGATTCCTGTTAAACCTGTTCCTCGCTTTTTAAAACAATGGGCAACAATTGTCGGAGAAATTGAAGCAAATCCTCATAAATCTCATACTCTGGCTGTTGTAGGAGGAGGTGCGGGAGGGGTTGAATTAATGTTAAATTTACAAGCAAAATTAGAGAATATTTTTAGGCGATCGCAATATCCTTTAAAGAATCTTAAATTTCTTCTTTTCCATCGCGGTAGAAGTTTAATGACGGGTCATAATTCTTGGGTTAGTAGGCGATTGACACAGATATTAAAAACTCGTAATGTAGAATTGCACTTATCAGAAACAGTTTCGGAAATTCAACGCGATCGCATTATTTGCGAGTCTGGTTTAACGAGAGAATATGATTATATTTTTTGGACAACTCAAGCATCAGCACCTGCTTGGATTCAAGAATCGGAATTAACGACGAATTCTCGCGGTTTTATTTTAGTTGAAGATACGCTTCAATCTGTTTCTCATTCTCATATCTTTGCTACGGGAGATATTGCGACAATGAAGAATCATCCTCGTCCTAAAGCGGGGGTTTTTGCGGTTCGTCAAGGAAAGCCTTTATCTGAAAATTTACGCAATATTATCCTCGATCGCCCCTTAAAACCTTTTATTCCTCAAAAACAATATTTAGCTTTAATTGGTACGGGAGATAAAAGTGCGATCGCCTCTCGTTCTTTTTGGGGATTACAATCTCCTTTATTATGGCATTGGAAGGATTGGATCGATCGCGAATTTATGAATCGTTTCGATCGCTTACCTCCCCTGTCTCCTTCCCAAAATAGAGAAATTAAAGATAAAATTCCTCTACCTTCAGATATCCCAACGATGTATTGCGGAGGTTGTGGATCGAAGGTGGGAGAAACAACGCTAAAACGAGTCTTAAATCGCTTAGAAATCCTACAAAACTCTGATATTATTATCGGTTTAAATACTCCCGATGATGCAGCTATTCTTCGCAGTCCAGATCATCAATATCTCGTCCAAACTATCGATCATTTTCGCAGTTTAGTCAACGATCCTTTTGTTTTTGGTCAAATTGCGACCCATCATAGTTTAAATGATTTGTTTGCTATGGGAGCAACTCCAAAAAGCGCTTTAGCAATGGTTAATATTCCTTTTGGAACAGCAAAGAAAGTCGAAGAAACATTATATCAGCTTCTTTCTGGGGCGATCTTTGTATTAGATGCAGCGCAGGTTTCTCTCGTGGGTGGACATACTATTGAAGATCGAGAATTGGCTTTCGGTTTAGCTTGTAATGGCTGCATTCATCCCGAACAAATTTTGCGAAAAAAAGGTATGAAACCAAGTCAAGTTTTAATCCTTACTAAAGCGATCGGAACCGGTACATTATTTGCTGCGGATCGGTGCTATCAAGGGAAAGGAAGATGGATCGAAAAGGCGATCGCCTCGATGTTATTATCCAATCAAATTGCAGCCCAAATTTTGCAGAATTGCGGGGCGAGTGCTTGTACTGATGTGACGGGTTTTGGCCTCTTGGGACATTTACAAGAAATGGTACAAGGAACACAAATTGCGGTAGAATTAAACATAGAAGCAATTCCGATTTTAGAAGGCGCGATCGCGACAATGCAAGAAGGATTTTTTAGTTCTCTTCACTTGCAGAATGTCCGAGCTTCTGCTATGGTGGAGAATGGAGAACAATTTAAGTTATCCCCTCTTTATGCTTTACTGTTCGATCCGCAAACATCGGGAGGATTATTGACTTCAATTCCAGCCGATCGCCTAGAATCTTGTTTGCAACAACTACAAGCAGCCGGATATTCAGAGAGCGTTTGTATTGGCAGAGTTACAGAGAAAGATGCTAACAAAAAAGCGATTGTATTGGTATAGTAAGGCGATCGCAGATTAAAAATAAATAACTAAAATATAATACTACCTCGGTGTTGCCATACCGAGGTAGTATTATTGAACAGTATTATTGAACAGTGTTATTGAGAAGATACTTTTAGGTACGGGAAATTTTATCAGATTGGCTGATAATCAGAAGACCAAGAACAACAGGAACGACAACAACTAATGCTCCAGCAATGAGGCTAAAGAAAAAGTTAGATAATGTTGGTGTCATAATTTTAAAATCCTTTTTTTGTTTCAAATTTAAGCAGGAATGCAAATGAACAACAAGAATCTGTCTGTAATATCCAGTCAGAATTCTTCTTTGTTCTGCTTTTTTCCCATTGTAAAGGTTTTTGACACATTGTTTCGCTTTCTATCCCAGGCGATCGCCCAACTTTCTCGAAATTTTCTCTCAGTGTCCTAAGTCTCAGGGTTTTGGGGGATTCTTCAGGGACATCCCTTAAACATTTTTGAGAATGCGATCGCCTCTAACAAGATTTTTAATTACGGTATTTATATAGATAACAGCAAAATCGCATAGATTCCTGCTCCCATTATAAAGGATGGGAAACAACTTTCTTTGCTATCTGGCAGTTCTTCCTTTAAAACATTTAAAATCAAACCTCCAGCGACTAAACCCCATAATACAGCCAGAAATGCCTCCGGTAAATGGAAAGCACTTCCGATAACCCAACCCGCTATTAAAGCACCCGCTAACACCCATCTGCCAATTTTATCGTAAGGCTTTTTATGATGTTCTCGTAAACTGCGATCGTTGATTAAAAAATGCAAAGTAAGGGCAACAGATAGTAAAATAGCGGGTACTAATCCCTTCTCCTCTGTATTGCTCAATAGTTCGCCAATGAGAGCATTATAGAAGGCAAATGCACCGATATGCACCCAAAAAACTCCTTGGCTGGTGCAGTCTTCTCCTGATGCTTGTAAGTTCGCTTTGCGTGAATTATCTGCTAATAATTCCAATCCGTAAAAGAGTGCTAACCCAACTAAAGCCAAGAGATAAGCGTGTTTTTCCCAAAAGGTAAGCCACATCAAACCAGATTCTTCAATTTCCATCTGTGCAGTACTTAATTCCGGTAGGATATCTAGAAAAACATAGGCGATCGAAACCCCTGCACCCAAGGAAATCCAACGAAATTCAGGAATGATTTTATTGAGCCATTCCATCTTACCCACATAGATATTAATTAAAGCAAGAAGAATCGGAAAAATAACGGCGAGTATTGGCAAAATAGGGTTAGATGAGTGCATCATTCCTGCATGAGATTCAACTAACAAATAAAGCGGAAACATCGTAAAATTACTCCTAAAGTAAATTATTTTCTATGCTTCTGGGTTTGTGGAAATATTAAGTT
This sequence comes from Spirulina sp. CCY15215, assembly GCF_016888125.1. Taxonomy (GTDB): domain Bacteria; phylum Cyanobacteriota; class Cyanobacteriia; order Cyanobacteriales; family Spirulinaceae; genus CCY15215. Next base: position 4,547 of record NZ_JACSWA010000335.1, on the reverse strand, counting down.
GCTTGAGAAGCAAGCATAAAATTAGAGAGTTTGTAAAGCAGTCTTGCTCCAACATTACCATCCCATTCATCATTTCCGGGAGCAACTTCACAGAGGTCGCAACCAATAATAGTTTTCCCTGCTTTAACCACTTCTCGCAGTAAATAAATAGCTTCATTGAATTGCAATCCTCCCGGTATCGGTGTTCCAGTATGGGGGCAAAATTCTGGACTCAAGCCATCAATATCAAAACTTATATAAACACGGTCGGGTAATTGCGTTACGATTTCTTGACATTGTGCTGCCCAAGTCATACCAGAAAAAGCATTATCTTTAAGTTGCCAGTCATCAAAAGCAATGATTCTTTCATCTTGTTGAATGCGTGCAATTTCTGCTTGACAAACATCGCGAATTCCCACTTGAACTAAGCGATTAATATTCAGAATTTGCAAGACATGATACATAATCGAAGCATGAGAATGAATAAAGCCTTCATAACCATTTCGCAAGTCCGCATGAGCGTCAATTTGCAAAATACCATAGCTGGGATATTTTTCTGCAAGGGCTTGCATATAGCCTAAAGGAACGCTATGATCGCCTCCAATTAAGGCAATAAGTTTATTTTGTTCGAGGAATATTTTCGTGTGTTGATAGACCCAATTATTTAATTCAATACTGGCTTGATTAACAGCTTTTAATTTCTGAGTAATAATAGAAGCGTCGATTTTACCTCCGTTTTCAAGGTGTTGAATTACTTTTTTTGCCTGCGATCGCATTTCTTGATTTTTCTGGTAAATTTCCTCAGAAATGGGAAAAGTAGCGCGAGGAATGCGCCAAATATCGGGAAAATCAAAATCGTGCCATTCGAGTTGATAAGAAGCCTCTAAAATAGCTTGGGGACCCTTTGCTGTTCCTTCTCCATAAGAGGTGGTAACATCCCAAGGAATGGGAAAATAAACAAGATTTGCTTCTTCAATATTTGAGGGAAGACCAAAAAAGTTACCATTGAAGGGGCTAATATCATTCGGATCGAGATACATGGGTAATCATGCGTTTGGATTTACATATTATTACATATTATTAAAGTTCTAGAGAGACTTCATGACAAATTTAACTAAGACAAAAATAGGAACTTGTTGTTCGTAAGCGGATTTTAAAATCCCTCGTAATTCGTGATATTCTCGGGCAAGATATTCGCAAACATAGCCAGCACTTGTTCTTCTTGGCTAACATCGGCTTGTAGCGCGATCGCCTCTCCACCTTCGGCTTTAATCTCCTCAACGACTGCATCGGCACTTTTAACGCTGTGAGAGTAGTTAATGCTAAAACTGCATAGATCGAGAATCTATAAAAATCCTGTAGGGATGTTAAATTTAACGTCCCTACAGGATTTAAAGAAAGCGAGTTAGTTTAGAACGAGAAAGTCGTTCTTAAAGTACCAATAATATTCGACTCATCGCGAACATCTTGGTTAGGACTCAGAACCCAAACCACACCAGGAGTAATGGAAATATTATCCGTTACTTGGTATTTATAGAATCCTTCAATGTGCCAGACATCATCGATCCGACCGCGATCGCGTTGAACTCCGCTTGCACGAATTCCTTTCAAAGTCGGTTGAATCCCAGCATAAATGCCAAGAACATTCCCTTCTTTACCAAGGTCGGGTAAAGCGAGACCGAGAGAATAAGACCAGATGTCAGCATTGCCTCGTCCTAACAGAATGGCGCTGGTGTAAGTAACACCGCCATTAATCACGAAACTCTCGCTAGGACGGACGGAGAACTCAGCACCATAGGAGTTCGTGACCATCGGAATTCCACCCGTATTGTTGTCTAACAATACCCAAGGATTATTGGAAGTATAACTTCCTACTAATCCGTTTTGTCCGGATTGACGAGCGCGACCTTCAGCATAAATGGGGCTACCACTAGCATGATAGCCATTGATATAGGTTAATCCCAAGCCAAAAGTATCGCTGACGTTAGCGTTCAAATGACCCATGAAAGCGTAATCGCCATTGAATAACCCAGAACCAGAACCAGGAGTAGCGGCATTACTACCGGCAAAATAACCCAAGGTTAAGGTACTCGGACCGAGAATGCTTTCAATGGGAGTAAAGCCAAAGCTCAATGCTGCACCGGAACCACCACCAACTCGGAAGATGGAGTTGCGCTGACCAAAGGTTGAGATGGAACCATTCCCTCCATCAAAATCTTCAAAGTAGGGGTTTAATGTAGGCGCGACATCGCTCCATTTCCCGCCAGTAGCTGCAACGTAGGCTTGAGAATTGAGATATTGGAAGTAGTAACCCAACCAATCGATATAAACGTCATTTCCCGTGCGATCGCTGGGAATATTGAAGGTTTGATTGGCAGCAAAGGAACTGGTATTGCTGAGGTTATTAACAGATCCTGTACTGAAGGCAGTTAAATTACCCGCCGCTAACCGCGTCACTAAGCGATCGTTACCGGAAAAACTGGTATTGAATTCGAGACGAACGCGATCGCCAAAGGCAGATTGACCGACGCTTGAAACTGTGGAAGAAGCATTGGTATTGCCACCAAAGTCATTGGTTAAGCCAAAGATAACTTCTCCACCCAGTTTTGTTGTTGTGGAGAACTGATGATCTTCGAGGAACGCAACGCGACCTTCAAGATTATCAACGCGAGTGCCAAGAGTGGCTAATTCTGCTTCAAATTCTTGAACGAGACGCTGCAATGCTTCCAAATCTTGACGGGTGACAAAATCGGCTGTAGAAGCAGCAATTAATCGCTCGATTTGTTGCAAACAAGCATTTAAACCGGCTGCAAATTCGTAACGAGTCAGGGCGCGACTGCCTCGGTAGGTGCCGTTGGGATACCCTTTGAGACAGTCGTATCTTCGGACTAAATCATCTAAGGCTTGATAAGCCCAGTCGCTCGGGGATACGTCGCTGAAACGAGCCGCACCAGGAACACCTTGACCCATGCTGCCATTGGTGTCTTCGTTGCCGTACTGGTTGATGCGATCGAGAACTTCGTTATTGCTGGTAGGGGACTCATAAACCTGAGCGAGTTGCTGGGGTGGAGCCGATAAACCTAAAAGTTCTTCGATGTTCTCGTCTTCAGTACGAGCTAATTCTTCTAATTCTTCAGACTTAGCCGCGATCGCAGTTGCTGCATTTTCAGTTGCTGTATTTTCAGTTGCTGTATTTTCAGTTGCTGTATTTTCAGTTACTGTACTGATCGCAAAATCTGCTGCCGGGAGTGCTTCTGGGAATACTTGAGGGGTGACATCGGCGATCGCCTTTGCGCCAATTGCTTTAGTTTTTCCTGTTTTGAGGGCGATCGAATCCGTTGCTTCTGTTTCAGCCTTCAATTCCGCTTGAAGTTCGAGGGAACTCCCCGTTTTGCTGCTTTCCTGAGAAGTGTCCGGTTCAACGGCGATCGCGGCTGAAGTAGATACAAGAGTCAGTGCCATCCCCAGAATAGCTGGACTCTTTAATAATTGTAATTTCCAAAACTGCTTGTCCATAGTTTTTCTCGTCCTCACACCTTACGCTTAGGATGACAATTTGATATTTTAGCCTAGCATGGTATCAGGAAAGATAGTTCAGTTGAAGCTATCTCCCCTTCTCCGCATAATCTTACCGCAAAAGTTTCTCAACCAGTTCAGAAATTGTCATAGCCATGTCAAAATCCTTAGAGGTCAAACCTCCCGCATCGTGACTGGTCATGCTGACTGTTACCTTATTATAAGAAATTTCCAGATCGGGATGATGCCCAGCAGTCTCAGCCGGTTCGACTAACTCATTAACAAAGGCGATCGCAGCGATAAAATTTTTAAATCTAAATGTTTGTTGAATGACTTTTCCGTTCTGTTTCCAGCCTGTCAATGTTTTCAGCCTTGCTTGAATTTCCGTTTGATTTAATAATTGTGTCATCTCTCTTTTCTTTATCTCTTATTTTTCTTACCTTAAAAACTATCCGCTCCTACATTTTGCATTGCCTCTAGGGTTTTGCTGAAATGTAAGAGCGGTCTAGCAAGGGTCTTCTTGGTTAAAGCCTAACTGCCGGAAGGAACTCCAGCCCTCGAGTTCAGGTAATTTAAGTTACTAGACAAAATTAGTTTTGTTTTCCTAGCTTTGTTTTCGCCTCATTAAACCACCGATCTCGAATCTTAGAGAGCGGCTCCGGCGCACAGCCGACTATTGTTAACCAGAAGACCCATAACTTTACTACTATCATCAATCATGGGCATCACCTCCTTATTTCCTAAATGGTTTAATTTCAAAACACTTATTTGGTTTAAGGTCTTTGACCTGTTTCCCAAGATAGCACCTTTTTGGCAAAATAAAAACCCCCAATTAAATTGGGGGTCAAACCCGAGTAAAACTCAAGAGAATCTCTTTTGAGTTTTTATAGGACTTACGCATTAACGGGCAAGATGCCCGCACTACCATAGCCAGAGAATACAGTAGTGGGAGCGTCTCGCTCCCTAGCTGCACTCGCTCCCTAGCTGCACTCGCTCCCTAGCTGCACTCGCTCCCTAGCTGCACTCGCTCCCTAGCTGCACTCGCTCCCTAG
>NZ_JACSWA010000334.1 GCF_016888125.1 Spirulina sp. CCY15215 | reverse complement strand
TTTTTGATTCCTCTATCTCTGATAACTTCTGCTGCTGCTATGTCTCTATGAGTTTTGTATCCACACTCAGGGCAATGATGTTCTCGTTCGGAAAGTAATTTTTTTCCAGTGTGAAAATCACATTTTGGGCAAATTTGCGAGGTATAATTCTTGTCAACTGCCGCGACAAAAACATCTCGTTTCCACGCTACCCATTTGAGAATGGTAATAAATTGACCAAAAGCAGCATCTAGGCAATGTTTGGATAACATTCCTTTTGCCCATGACTTAAAGTTAATATCTTCAAAAAATATTGACTGTGCTTGGTCGCAGAGAGAATGTGCCAGTTTAAACTGCCAATCTTTACGAGTATCAGAAATCTTTTGATGTAATCTCGCTATTTTCTGGTTTAATTTGTGTCGATTATTAGACCCTCTTTTTTTGTTTCTTAATCTACGTTGCAGCGATTTCAGCTTGCTGTGTAGTTGGTTCAAAAAGTGAGGTCTTTCGACCAGTTCTCCGTCAGAAGTTGCCAGAAACTTGTCCAGTCCCAAGTCTATCCCAATGGCATGACCGTGAAATGGAACATCTGGAATATTAACATTTAACTGCAAAGACAGTAGGATAAAATATCCTGATGCTTTCTTAATAATTCTCGCTTGTTTAATTGCAAAACCATCGGGAATATCTCTCGATTTCCTGAACTTAATCCATCCCAATTGAGGCAGTTTAATCTGGTTTTCCTGCATACAGTCTTTCAGCATTTGAGGATACACAAAAGAACGCATCCTATACTGATTCTTAAAGCGAGGGAAACCGAGTTTTTTGGATTGCATATCTGTAAACGCTCGCTCTAATCTTTTTAAGACCTGTTGCAAGACTTGAGCATTCACAGATTTTAACCACGGGTTTGTTTTCTTGGCTTCTGTTAATTGTTTGGCTTGATTGTTGTAATTTGGAAAAGGTTTATCAGCAGGAATGATATATTCCCTGTCTAGAGAACAAGCATTAACAGAACACTTCCGAGAGTTAATCCAATCTTTTCGCTCTCTGAGGGCGTAATTCCAGACAGAACGACAGACTCTCAAGGTATTTTCAATCATCTCGATTTGCTTACCGTTCGGGATTAATTTATACTCGTAAGTTAGTGTTAACATTTCAATCCTCCTAAATTGGATTCTAGCAACCTTTAAAAAGAATGTCAATCTATGTGTAGGGACGTTAAATTTAACGTCCCTACTTTGGTCGATTTTATTTGTTGGCAAAAAGACGAGCGACCCCGGCGAGGTTTCCTCACCTAGCGGTCGAGGGATGGCGAATCGCATTCGCCATATCCAATCGACCAAGAGAGGGAACGCGCTCGTCATCTCACCGCTAACCCTTTGGGTCTAACGGGAGTCCTCATTTTTGCATTTTTGATGATAGGGTGAGAGGAGGATAAGAAAATGGTCTTGAGAGAAAACGGACTTGACAGACTTTTTGGGGAGTGACACCGAAGCCCTTACCGATCGCTCGATCCTCCTATTTTGCAGAGATTGGTTCTTTCGTTGATACACTCCGCCCCTCCGGAAACGAGTAAACTCAAAAGAACCGAACCGATCGCAACAGAAAATGTCAACCCGTTTGAGTTAGAGACTAAGCTCTCTGATGCTAACTCTCCGAATCTCTTCTCTTCGATTTTGGCGAGCATAAGCAGTAGAGTGCGATCGCCTTCCAACCTCCCCAGTGCCATGACAACGCTCGAGTTATAAGGAATTACGAGAAATGAATTTTTCAATCGCTACATTACTTTCCCAGTTTAGCCAAGATAAGTTGGTCCCCGGAAAAGTCCTCGAAAAAAAATTAGGATGCGATGACGATCTCGATCTGCAAAAATTGCAAATTGCCCTTGATGCGTTGGAAAGAGTGGGTATTCTCACCAAGGAACTAGGGAAATATCGCCGGGTAGCCCGAGAAGATATTATTGAAGCTAAATTGCGCTGCTCGAGTAAAGGCTTTTGTTTTGCGATCCAAGATGAAGAAGATACCGAAGATATTTACGTCCGTGAAAGCCATTTAAGCAGCGCTTGGAACGGCGATCGCGTCCTGGTTAAGATTGTGAAAGAAGGGAGTCGTCGGCGATCGCCAGAGGGTGCTGTAGAAGTGATTCTCGATCGCGCTAACCCCTCTCTCCTCGCCCGCATCAAAAAAACCAGCAAAGGCTATCGTGCTGTCCCTCTCGACGATCGCCTGCTCTTTGAACTGCAACTGCAAGACAACGACGCAAAATTAGAAATGGCGATCGATTACTTGGTTCACGTGGAGGTTCTGCGCTATCCTTTGGGAGGCAATTTTCCCTTTGGTCGAGTCACGAAAATTTTAGGCAGCGATGCAGAAACTGCAAATGACATTGATATTGTTGCTTGCAAGCACGACCTCCCCCAAGCCTTTAGCGAGAAGCACCTCGAAGCGGCGAAAGCCTCCCCCAAACCCGCACCCTCGGGGAAAATCGCCAAAGCGGAAATCGATCGCCGCTTAGACCTGCGCTCGGTTCTAACCGTAACGTTAGAAGACGAAAGTTGTTTGAATGGCAAATATCCCGAAATAGTAGAAAATGCCTTCAGCCTAGAACTCCTACCCGACGATCGCTGGTATTTGGGCATCCACATTGCAGACTTCTCCCATTACCTCGAATACGAATCCATCTTAGACATCGAAGCGAAAAAACGCGGGACGGCAGTTTATTTGCGCGATTTTACCCTGCCGCTTTTTCCCGAAACCATTACCAGGCGCTGTTCCTTCTTAATAGGTCAAGAACGCCTTTCCATGAGCGTTTTACTCACTTTGGACAAAACCGGACAACTCCTCGAGTTTGATATTCAGCCTAGTGTGATTAAAGTTGACCATCAACTCAGTTATCAAGAAATTCAATCTTTTTTGGGACAACAACAGGATATTCCCAAAGAACTCGAAGAAGGAGTAGAAATGCTCGATCGCCTCTTTTATCATCTCGCTCCTTTAGTCAAGGCGCAACGGATTCAGCGCGGCGGTTTTGAGTTCTCTTTAAGGGATTATGCCTGTCCGTTTAAAGATGAAGGACGACTCGGGGCGATCGTCAACAGTAATGTTCTACCGATCCGCGCCCTACTAGCAGAATTGTGCATTTTAGCGGGAAAAGCGATCGCCGATCACTGTCGCGCCTTGGAATTACCCACCCTCTATTGCATTCAACCCGAACCCGATCTGATGGAATTGGAAGATTTCATCAAATTGGGACTCAATCTCAATTTAAAGTTAGAAATGGAGTCAGAAGAAGAAATCAAACCCCGAGACTATCAAAGTTTTGTGCAAGAGATTACCAACTCCGAGCATCCCAAAATCCTCACCTATTTCCTGAAAAATACCCTCAAATCCCCCTATTACAGTACCAAACCAGGACCGCATTTTGGCTTGGCTTATGCCGATAGTTACTGTCACGTTCTCAGTCCAGGACGGCGCTATGCGGATCTGATCGTACAGCGCATTATCCACGTTCTCTTTGATGAAGGTCGCGATCGCCGTTCTACACGGTCGAGAAAAGGCGTAAATTTGGGCAGCAGCAAGTGTCACGAGGAGGTGAACTGGAATGTTTTACCCGCCACAACTCAAGCACAGTGGGAACACGACCTCACCGTTGTTGTACATCACCTTAACGAACGGAATAAAGTCGCAGAAGATGCCGAAAACGACTTGGATGGCTTGAAAAAAGCGGAAAAAATGAAAGAACGCACGGGGGAAATCTTTCAAGGTTTAATTACCGGAGTACAATCCTATGGCTTTTTCGTGGAAATTGAGGAGTTGATGGTGGAAGGGTTGGTTCACGTCAGTTCTCTCAAAGATGATTGGTACGAATACCGATCGCGCCACAGTTGCTTAGTAGGACGCAAAAATCGCACTGCCTATCGCTTGGGGGATCAAGTTGAAGTCCAAGTAAAAAGCGTGGACTACTATCGCCAACAAATTGATCTCGTTACCGTCGGTGGTGGTAGTGAGGCCAATAATGAGGATTTTGAAGACGAGTAAATAATGGTTGATAGTTGATAGCGTTGATAATTGGCAAAATGAAACCTTTAATTTTGGGTGTAAGTGGGGCGAGTGGTTTAATTTATGCCGTTCGCGCCCTCAAATACTTGCTAGAAGCGGGCTACACTGTCGATCTGGTGGCTTCTAAGGCGAGTTTTCTGGTTTGGCAGTCCGAGCAAAATGTGCGAATGCCCCCCGAGCCAGAAGAACAAGCGCAATTTTGGCGCGATCGCGCTAGTGTTCCTCAAGCCGGAGTATTGCGCTGTCACCGTTGGAGCAATGTTGGAGCGACTATCGCCTCGGGTTCTTTTCCTACCCTCGGAGCAATTATAATGCCCTGTAGTATGAGTACCGTCGCCAAAATCGCCCACGGACTGAGTTCCGATCTACTCGAACGCATGGCGGACGTACAATTAAAGGAAGGACGAAAATTAGTTCTCGTTCCCCGAGAAACGCCATTGAGTTTGATTCATTTACGAAACTTAACCCTCCTTGCCGAAGCAGGAGCGCGGATCGTACCCGCCATTCCCGCGTGGTATCATAACCCGCAAACCATTGAGGATTTAGTCGATTTTGTCATCGCTCGCGCCCTCGATCAATTGGATCTTGATTGCATTCCTCTAAAACGTTGGCAAGGAGGGGTTAATCAAAATCCCACCCACTAACCTAATCGCTAACCTTAAGTTTCCCAGATTGGGTTATGGATAAAAGGCTAATTGAGGCAGTCCTAATGTTTCTTCCCATCCCATCATAATGTTCAAATTTTGTACAGCCTGCCCCGACTGACCCTTGATCAGATTGTCGATCGCCGACATAACAATAACGCGATCGGTGCGCGTATCTACCGCCAAGCCAATATAACAGGAATTTGTTCCCGCCGCCCATTTCGTCTGAGGATAAATGCCATTGGGCAGGATTTTCACAAAAGGAGAGGAACGATAGAAAGCGTTATAAATCGTAATGATATCCTCTCGCACTAAACCCGGATCGCGTAGATTGGCGTAAACAGTGGCTAAAATCCCCCGTACCATCGGGATCAGGTGAGGTGTAAATTGTACCTTGATTTCTTGTCCCGCCAAATCGCTGCAAATATTTTCAATTTCCGGGGTATGACGATGCGCCCCAGCAACATTATAGGCAGCCAGAGAATTATCTGCCTCAGCAAGGAGCAAACCAATTGCCGCTTTCCGTCCTCCTCCCGACGTTCCCGATTTTGCGTCGATAATGGCGGTTTCTGGGACGATTAGCCCCTGTTTGAGTAAAGGCGCAAGGGCAAGTAAACTTGCCGTACAATAACACCCCGGACAGCCAATTAGAGAAGTTTCTTTAATGGCATCGCGATAAAGTTCCGGTAAACCATAAACCGCCGTTGCAGCTACAGCGCGATCGCTGCGTTCTTTTTTATACCAAGTTGAGTAAGTTTCCAAATTATCAAAGCGATAATCTGCCGAGAGATCGAGGACTTTACACCCCTTTTCCAGCAGTTTTGGAGCCATATCGCAGGCTAAACCATTGGGAAGTGCCAAAAAGACTGCTTGGCAGCGATCGCCAATAACATCGAGATCGATTTTTTCAATTTTAAGATTGAAGCGATCGCGCAAATGGGGATACAGGTCGCCAAATTCTTTTCCTGCGCTACTGTCTCCCCCCACGTAAACAATCTCCACATGGGGATGATCTAACAGCAATTTCACCAATTGAATACCGCCATAACCAGACGCGCCCACAATACCCACGGGAATGCGATCGGAATTACTCATAGGGTTTAATGTCCTAAAATTTTGAATACGTTGGCTGCATTGTAGTATCAAACCTGGAATTTGCGGCAAGATTTCCCCAAAAGGAGTCAGTAATCATTACCCGCTACTCGCTAACCTAGGACTGACGCAGCTATGGTAATGCGTGCATTTTGCCCGCAAATGCGTAAGTTCTATAACTGTTACCAACTCCTAAAAATTGTTTCGACTTGTATCAAGTTGAAACAGTTTTGCCTCTAACTTCATCAGATCGGCTATGGTGATGAAGAAGAAACAAATCATTAAAATATTATTAAGTTTTTATAGCGAACCTTTGTAGAACTGTTGTAGTCGTCAATAAAGCCATGACCCCTAACTTATTACGTCAACTTTGGTCCCTCGTGGAAAACACCCAAGCCCCTGTTATTTTGGGGCGCGATGATGCCAGCCTCGTCGAATGGTTATTAGACCAATTAGCACGGCAGCGATCGCTTGAAGGTTACGAAACTGAAGTTATCAGCGACTATATTCGCTCCAAAACATCTCTTATCCGAGATTTAGCTGCTCAACGCTAAATAATGTTGATTTTTGGCGAGTTATTATCATACTTTAAACAAATCTTTACCTTTTGTATTGATTTACACTTCACTCTGTGCTTACTCTGATAGAGATTAATAAACTATCAGTGTCACTCTAAAAATGTGGTGTGTAATGACAATGCGTAAATTTAGTGCTTTTTTACTAACCGCCGCGATCGCGGCCTCTCTTGCAGCTTGTGCAACTCCTCCCGAATCTTCTTCCGATGGAGAAGGCGAAGGAAGTTCGTCATCAACAGCAAGCCGCTTGGATGCCGTCAAAGAACGCGGAACTTTAAACTGTGGTGTTGATGGGGGTATTCCTGGTTTTAGTTACGTTGATGAGTCGGGAGACTATTCCGGTTTAGATGTTGATGTCTGTAAAGCTGTGGCCGCAGCAGTTTTAGGAGATGCCGATAAAGTTGAGTATCGTCGCTTGGACTCCACCGAACGCTTTACAGCCGTATCGGGAGGAGAAGTTGATATGCTCTCGCGCAACACGACTTGGACCATCAGCCGAGATACAGAAGTGGGCATGGAATTTGCCCCCACGACCTTTTATGATGGTCAAGGGATGATGGTTCGCGAAGCGAGCGGACTGAAAGAATTAAAAGATTTCGATGGTAAAACTGTTTGTGTAGAAGCGGGAACCACGACGGAATTAAACTTAACCGACAAAATGCGAAAGGCGGGAGTTACTCCAGAAATTAAGACTTTCCAACAAGCCGACCCTGCTTATGCTGCTTATGAGGAGGAACTTTGCGATGGTTTTACCTCCGATAAATCCCAATTAGTTGCCCGTCGCAGTACCCTCTCTAAGCCCGAGGATCACATTGTTTTAGATGTCACGATGTCCAAAGAACCCCTAGGACCTTTGACCGTTAATAATGATTCCGCATGGTTTGATGTGGTGAAATGGGTGACTTATGGTTTAATCGAAGCGGAAGAACTTGGCATTACCTCAAAGAATGTTGAAGAGATGAAGAGTAGTGAAGATCCTACAATTAAGCGTTTCTTGGGTGCAGAAGGCGATCTCGGTACAGGTTTAGGTTTAGAGAATGACTTTATGGTGAAGGTTATCTCTAGTGTTGGCAACTACGGCGAAATTTACGAACGTAACCTAGGACAAGAATCCAAGTTCAAACTGGATCGGGGTTTAAATGCTCTATGGACCGAAGGTGGTTTACTTTATGCTCCTCCTTTCCGCTAAGGGTTTTGTGGGGTAGGGAATGCTCCCCGAGTCTATTAAAAAATAGACTCGGGGGCAGTTTTTCCAATCTCATCAGTAGTTAATAACTGATAACTGATAACTGATAATTGATAAGTAATAATTGATAAGTGATAGGTGAAAAAATGACTGTTAAAGAACAAGGTATTCCACTCTGGCGAGACGATCGCTTTTGGAAAGTTGCCTTACAGATTCTAGCCGTTCTCGTAGTGATCGCAATTTTCACCCTCTTGGGCTATAACCTAAATGTGAATATGCAGCAAGTCGGGATCGAGTTCGGATTTGATTTTCTCCAATCTCAAGCCTCTTTTGCCATTGGCGAAGACTTGACGAATTACGATCCCAGCGACCCCGTGGCAGGTTCTTATGCAAGGGTTATGTTTGCGGGATTAATCAATACTTTGCGCGTTGTCGTTGTTGGTCTTATATTAACAACAATTGTGGGAATTACGGCGGGAGTTGCCAGTTTTTCTGATAATTGGCTCTTGCAGAAAATCAGTCAAGTTTATGTGGAAATTGCCCGCAATATTCCCATCTTAGTGCAGTTATTATTTTGGTATTTAGCAGTTTTCTCTAAACTCCCCCGACCGGAAGATAGGCTCTCTTTTTTGGGTATGTTTTATGCCAGCAAGCGCGGGCTTTATTTGCCGTGGCCGGGCGAAGTCGGGCGATTTAGCATTTGTGCGGCGGTGTTAATTGTGGGTGCGATCGCGGCGTTTTTTGTGTGGCGATCGCGGGTTAAAGCCATTGTCATAAAAGGAGAGTCGGGACAAAATCAGTCGATGATTCTGTGGGTGATTACTGCAATTTCTGTGTTAATTTTACTCTTTGGTTTGGGTTGGCAATTTCCCCACGAACCGACAGAAATTGGCGAAATTGAAGGAGGTTTGCGACTAACTTTAGAGATAAGTGCTTTGCTAGTTGGTTTGATTATTTACACCGGAGCCTTTATTTCCGAAATTGTCAGAGCCGGAATTCAATCCGTGGCTAGGGGTCAATGGGAAGCATCGAAAGCCTTGGGATTAAAGTCTAATTTAACCATGCGCTTAGTGGTATTTCCTCAAGCCTTGCGAGTGATTATTCCTCCCCTCAATAGTCAATATCAAAACTTAGCCAAAAACTCCAGTTTGGCACTGGCGATCGCCTATCCCGATATTTATTCCGTCTCCAATACTACCTTTAACCAAACCGGTCGTCCTATTGAAGTCATGATTTTAATTATGACCACATATTTATTAATGAATATGGTGATTTCGCTGAGTATGAATCAACTCAATCGCAGCGTGCAGTTACGAGAAAGGTAATGAATTATTCATTCAATAACTCATTACCAATTACCAATAACTAATAACCAATGACATGACTACCATTACACCTCAAAATCCCAATCCCAATCTATCTCCCCCCGCAGAGATTCAGATTTCTCCGATCAACTGGGTGATGAAAAATTTATTAACCCCTTGGTATAATGCCCTCATTACCTTCATTATTGTAGGAATTTTTTGCTATGCTGGCTATGGTTTTTGTGTTTGGGCGTTTACTGAAGCACAATGGACTGTTATTCCTGCCAATTTACATCTCTTTGGGGCTGGACGCTATCCCAGTGAAGAATACTGGCGACTTTGGGTTTTGCTGAGTATTATTGTTATATTTTCGGGTATTTCTTGGGGCATTGTTGCTCGCAATGTTACCCATTTATTTAGTCGCAATGTTTTAATCGGTTTGGCGATCGCCGCTTTAATTTCCTTTATCTTGCCTATCCCTCTCCTCTATAAATTGGCAATTATTGGCTTATTAATCTTGCTTTCTCTTGCTGCATGGGGAGGACAAAAAATCGGCGCAAAAATGCCAGGATTGGGGCAATATATAGCAATCAATTGGTTTCTAGTCTATCTGATTGGGCTTTGGTTAATTGGTGGCGGTTTGGGACTAGAAGAAGTCACAACCAGTAAATGGGGTGGTTTAATGCTCACGGTACTGATGGCAACAATTAGTATTGCGCTTTGTTTTCCCATCGGTGTTATTTTTGCATTAGGGAGGCAAAGTAATCTACCCGTAGTGAAGCTCTTTTCCGTACTCTATATTGAAATTATTCGCGGTATTCCCTTAATTGCCATTTTGTTCATGGGTCAGGTGATGATTCCTTTATTTTTACCGGAGGGAATGCGACCCGATCGCGTTTTACGGGCTATTATTGGTTTAACTCTATTTAGTTCTGCCTATCTCGCGGAAAATATTCGAGGAGGACTACAAGCCATTCCTCGGGGTCAAACAGAAGCGGCAAAAGCCTTGGGTTTAAATCCGCCCTTAACGGTGTCTTTTATCGTCATGCCCCAAGCAATTAAGGCTGTAATTCCGGCGATCGTAGGACAATTTATTAGCTTATTCCAAGATACAACTCTCCTCTCTATTGTAGGTGTAGAAGAGTTTCTAGGCATCAGTCGTTCAGTTTTGGCAAATCCAAATTTTCTCGGTCGCAGTTCAGAAGTTTTACTTTTTAATGCTTTAGGCTTCTGGGTTTTTTGTTATGCCATGTCTACAGGGAGCAAATATATTGAGAAACGCTTGAATGTGGAACACTAAACCAAGAAACTTTACTCTAGAGGGGAAGAAAAAAATCAGAGCCAATTATTAGCAATATTCTGTTTCTAAGTTAACTTAGTATTAGTAACGTAGATATTGCTCTTCAGTAACCGAGAGATACTTTAACCTAACCCATCAATTTTATTTAAGGAGAATCATCATGGCCGGACAGTCCCTAACCAAAGACATTCAAGATACAAACAATGTAACCGATAGAGAGGAAATGATTGTTGCTCGAGACGTGCATAAATGGTATGCCAGCAATGAATTCCATGTTCTGCGCGGTGTAAGTTTGACCGTGACTAAGGGGGAAGTGGTTGTGGTGATGGGTCCTTCGGGATCGGGAAAATCGACCTTTATTCGTACTTTTAATGCCCTTGAAGAATATCAAAAGGGTCAGATTTCTGTTGATGGTATCGAACTTTCCCACGATCTCAAAAATATTGATGCGATTCGTAAAGAAGTGGGGATGGTTTTTCAGCAATTTAATTTGTTTCCTCACCTAACAGTATTGCAAAATGTTACTCTTGCTCCGATTTGGGTACGCCGTCGCAAAAAAGCCGAAGCTGAGGCGATCGCCATGCAATTATTAGAGAAGGTGGGTATTTTAGAACAAGCGAAAAAGTTTCCTGGGCAACTATCTGGGGGACAACAGCAACGGGTGGCGATCGCCCGCGCTTTGGCGATGCAGCCCAAAATCATGCTTTTTGACGAACCAACTTCAGCGTTAGACCCAGAAATGGTCAAAGAAGTATTAGATACCATGCGATCTTTAGCCCGTGAAGGCATGACAATGGTATGCGTTACCCATGAGGTAGGATTTGCAGAAAACGTGGCGGATCGGGTCGTTTTAATGGCAGATGGGTTATTAGTCGAGGAAGCGAAACCCGATGCGTTTTTTAATAATCCTCAACACGATCGCACTAAGCAGTTTTTATCACAGATTTTGTAAGAAATTGCTTTTAATTAAAAACGCACTCCAGAAGAGAGTGCGTTTTTAATTTATTCATTGGCTAAAAAAGCGATCGATTCAGCTTCTTGCCAAAGTTTGAACAGAAAAAACTCAGCGCGATCGCTCATCGTCGTCACAAAGATTCCTTCTTCGCTATCGGGATCCGATACCAACCAAGTTCCATTCAAGCAAACTTCGACATATTCTGCATCGCAAACAGCCAAGGACAACGCATTGGGATTTTCTCGCGTTTCTAGGGCTTCCAATTCTGCCAAATGAGGCAAATCAGCAGGAAGCAAGAAAGAAGCTGTACTCGGCTCAACAAACAAAGGAGTTGCCGATCGCAGCGCCAAAACAACTCGCGTTGCGACCCAATTTTCGAGGGGTTGAGCCAGATGCTCTAAGCAGAATCCGTTTTCGGTATAAGTCAGTTTCAACATGGGTTCTGTTTTCGATCGTGTTTCCCGGTTGGTTGGGCGATCGCCGTTGCGATCGCCTCTGATTTATTGGAGCTTTGCTCACTCTTGTTATTGCCAGCTATTATCGCGCCAGAACTGTTCGGCAAAAGCGACGGTGGGGTGCATCGGTGCTTTGGGTTTCTGGAACAAGGGCATTCCTGCTTCCCTAGGAGTGCGAGCGCCTTTTTTGGAGTTACACCCTTCGCAAGCAATAACTACGTTATCCCAGACGTGCTTTCCGCCTTTAGAACGAGGAATGACGTGATCCAAGGTCAATTTATGCTTACTTCCACAGTATTGACAGGTGTTTTTGTCTCGCCGCAGAACCTCGCGCCGATTGACAGCCGGGATCTTCCAGACTCGTTCGGTTTGAGTCATCGTCAAGCGAATATGTTCTGGAACTTGAAATTTGACGCTAGGGGAACGAATTTCCCAAAATTTATCGCTGAAAAAATCTACAGGTTCGGCTTTTCCTGTCACTAAAAGAGCGATCGCCCGACGGATATTAATCCGGCTCAAAGGCAAGTAATTCTTGGAAAAGACGACGACAGACTGACTCAAAGTTTCTGTTACGGTAATCACGGCTTTACTCCTTTTTATGCCGTTAATCGAGAAGGTGAAGGACCCAAGACGTAAAAATCCCCGCTTTGTCTCTGATAAAGCGGGGGATAAACCATGTTGGGGTCTTGGTTTTATTGAGGTACAGTTGACTTTTGCCTGTACCTACCGCTTATTTGTTGTTGATTCGATCCGACCAACAATCTTTCACTGTCGCTGTTATGCTGATAGCCTTCTATCTCAATACCTTCAATCCCCGATAGAGACTCTGGGAGCATGGAGAAACGGAGAGGGCGATCGCTAATTTTTGTGCTAATTTTTGTGTTATTTTCATATTTTGATACAATCGTATCATTTAAGAGGACTGAGCAATCTTCTGTCGTCTCTATCCACACTTTGTCCATCCACACTTTGGCGATCGCGATCGCACTTGAGGCCAAAGTCACCGAGGCTAAATTCTTAAATTCTGAACCTCGAGCAACAAGATGCCGATCTTCTTGGCAACGGGTTGCTAACTGTGATGTGGATAAAGATGAGAGAAGATTCACGGATTCCTCCTAGACATAGCTTTAAAGATTTAAACGGAGTGAAATTTGGTTGAAATTGAAAATTTTTGTTTTTGAACTTGATTGGGGGTTGTCAAAACCTATCTTTTACATACTACACTTGTAATATTGATATGTCCACTATTTTTGGAGGAATTTTTTCGATGCGTACCTTAACTCGTACTCGTACATCAACAACCGACATGGAAGTTACTAGCATTCGCCTGGAAAGAGAACTGAAGGAGAAGCTCAAAGAATTGTCGGGAAACACGGGTTATCAAGCATTGATCAGAGATGTGCTTTGGAACTACGTTCAGCAAAAGTCCGGAGATTATCGCCCCACGTTTTCCAAAACCGATATTCGCGCCAGTTTTGAGGCGATCGCCCAGAAAGATGAATGCTGCGTCCTAACTGGAAAAATGATACCGGAGAATGCGCCCATGTTTCTCGCTCTGACCACTCACGGCGATCTCGTTCCCTTAAGTACGGAGAGTTTAGCCGCTTAACTTGATTGGGGGGCGGGAAAACTTGACGAAAAGAAAAGTCAATACTGCCGACATTTTACCAACCCGCCCCCCATAAAAGCGTTAACCCGCCTCTTATCCCAATTAATTAAAGAGCATCCCACCTAAATCAGAGATTGATTATAGATGGGAATTCATTTGCTACTAGCTTTTTTTAAGAAATTAGGATTGTTTTTTGCGATTGCGAAGCCAACGCCTTTCCTTATGTCTTGCTAGTTCTTTGCGCTTGCGTTTTTGGGCAGGGGTTTCAAAGTGGCGATTTTTTTTCATATCGCCAAAGATGCCAGCTCGAGAAACTTTCCGTTTAAATCGACGCAATGCTGACTCTAATTGCTCGTTTTCACCAAGAACAACTTGGGCCATTCAATATCCTCCCGCTTTCATTATGGAAAAAAAACAATGTACAAAAAATAATGTACAAAAAACAATTTACAAAAAACACTGGCAGTGATGCCGTTGAAATTCTAGACCTCAAACGACAGACCTCGAACCCTCTAAAATACAAAAGGATAGCTCTGTTGTCTATCCTCTGAGTCAATCATCGGATTTAATTGTCCCATCAAAACTTAATAGCGATCGCGCCCGGATGAGAAATTCCGGTTAGAAGGACGATCTTCCCGAGGTTTAGCCTTATTGACTTTTAAGGTGCGACCCATCCATTCTGCCCCATCAAGGTTCTCGATCGCTGCGGTTTCGCCCTTTTCTTCCTCCATATCGACAAAACCAAAACCCCGTCGCTGACCAGTTTCGCGATCGAGAGGAATTTTCACTCGCTTTACAGAACCATATTCAGCAAAAACACCATTTACATCTTCCTCTGTAGCATCATGGGAAAGATTCCCGATATACACGGTCATAACTTAGCCTCGCAAATTGATTGGATATCATGTAGAGATTGGGATTCGGAAGGAAAGCCTCTTGGCTAATACTCAATCGGAAAATTCCCTAAGACTAGCGATAACTTCAGCCACCGATATTCCTTCTCATTTATCCATCATACTACTTTGACATCCTCTCTGGCTTTTGTCGAGATCTATTCAGAACATTAAATATTTACAAGCACTTTTGCTCAATTTGTGCTAAGGGGAGCAAGTACCTCTTCGGGTTGATAGCGAATACCTGCTTTCCGCCAACGGTCTAAGGCTTTTCCGAGGCGATCGCGATCGGCAATGAGGCTAATCCGCACGTACCCTTCTCCGGCTTCTCCAAAGGCATTGCCAGGAGTAACCACTACTCCTGTGGTTTGCAGCATTTCTAGGGCAAAATCTGTAGATTTCATTCCCACGGGGCAAGGTATCCATAAATACATTGTTGCTTTAGATTTAGGCACATTCCAGCCCAATTCTGCTAAACCTGAGATGAGGAAGTCCCGACGGCTGCTATAACGTTCTTGAACATCTTGGACATAGGTATCGGGCAGTTGTAAGGCGGTTTCGGCGGCTTTTTGAATGGTGGAAAAAATGCCATAATCCAAATTGGTTTTCAAGGTTCGCAAGCCTTGAATAACATGGGAATTGCCGACGACAAAACCAACTCGCCAACCCGCCATATTATAGGTTTTGGAAAGAGTATGGAATTCAACGCCAATCTCTTTGGCTCCGGCAATTTCTAATAAACTGGTGGGTTGATAGCCATCAAAGGCGAGTTCGGCATAACAGAGATCGTGAACCAATAAGATTTCGTAATGACGGGCGAAGGCCACGATTTCTTCAAAAAATTCTCTCGGTGCCGTGGCTGTGGTGGGATTATTGGGATAATTAAAATAAAAGAGTTTGGCGCGTTGGGCGACTTCTTCGGGAATGGTAGAGAGGTCAATGAGCCAATCTTGTTCTGCTGAAAGTTGGAGTTGATATAAAGTTGCTCCAGCAATGAGAGGACCGCGAAAATGAGCGGGATAAGAGGGACTGGGAACGATGACGGTATCCCCTGGATTAACATAGGCAAGGGCAAGATGGGTTAAGCCTTCCTTTGACCCCAAAAGAGGGAGGGCTTCGTTATCTGGGTCTAAGTTGACTCCATAACGTCTTTTGTACCATGTGGCGATCGCGCCGCGAAAACTGGCGGTTCCTTCAAAGGGGGGATAGCCATGATGAAGGGGATTCTCAAATGCTTTTATTGCGGCATCAATAACGGGACGTGGTGCAAAACCATCGGGATTACCCATACCCAGATCGATTAGGTCTAATCCTTGTTCTCGGGCGCGAGCTTTGAGTTCGTCTAGACGGGCAAAAACGTAAGGGGGTAGGGATTTCAGGCGTTGGGCTGGGACGATCCAATTAGGGTTCATAGCGCGGTCTGGGGCAATGGGTGAATCGGCGATCGCGATGGAAAGGGTCGCGATAACCGCTAAGTCAACGATAATCGCATATTTTTTCACCCTAGTTAATTTTTTTCTAAAAAGCAACCTCCCCAAAAAACTTGGCAGGTCGATAAAACTAGCGGTTTGCCAAGATTTGAACCAATTCTTTAAATAAATTGGGAGATGATGCGACAGAAGAGGCGATCGCTGACTTCACAATTGTTTAATAAATCTTGATTAAAAGCTAAAAAGTTTTACAACTGATTCGCAAAACCCCCACAAATCATAAACTTAGAATAACTTAATACAAATGATTGTTAAGTATTCCCCCGAATGCAGATAATTTTCGCTAGATTAAGAGAATAATAAATGTTTGTCAAAATTTACCTATAAATCTGTGAAGCAGGAAATCTTGAATGCAAGTTCAAGAATCTCCCGCTCTTCTTGGTCAGCATTCCCTTGCGCCTTTCGGCGACGCGGGGTCTGACCGCAGAACGCTAAAGCGTTTAGCGGTGAGA
>NZ_JACSWA010000333.1 GCF_016888125.1 Spirulina sp. CCY15215 | reverse complement strand
CTGTTTCTGCCCTGCGAGAAGCACAGTTGCAAATGTGGAAAAATGGGGAGTTTCCTTATAAATGGGCGGCGTTTACTATTCAAGGAGACTGGCGTTAGCCTCCGAAATCCTGGGGGTTTTAGGTTTCTACAGTTTGGGCTTGCGATCGCCGAATACTTGTACATTTTTAACGAATTTGCGCTTTCAGCCTAGGATTAAAATCCTAGGCTTGCCCATCGCCATCATATCCGGTAATATCAGAGAAAATGTGAAGGGTTGAGGGAAGGCGCGATGAAAAAGAGAACAAAAATCTGGGGCTGCATCCTGGCAGGGGTGGCAAGTGCGGCAATACTGCCCGTCTCTGGGATGGCA
>NZ_JACSWA010000332.1 GCF_016888125.1 Spirulina sp. CCY15215 | reverse complement strand
TGTTCGGCGATCGGGAGATCGTATTGAGAAATCTGATAGTTTTTGGGCAGATCGGGATAGAAATATTGCTTGCGATCGAATTTACTATAGGGGGCAATTTGGCAATTGAGGGCAAGTCCGGTTTTAACGGCAGATTCGAGGACTTTCTCGTTGAGGACGGGGAGAACACCGGGATAGCCAAGGCAAATGGGGGATATATTCGTGTTGGGGGGTGTACCGAATTCTGTGGAAACGGGACTGAAAATTTTTGTTTTCGTGTTCAGTTGACAGTGGGTTTCCAGTCCGATCACGGCTTCATATTGGGTTTTGGTTGCGGTTGCTGCACTCATATTCTGGACTCGTGAAATATACAGAGTAATGTATTTATTATATCGATGAGGGCGAGGAGAACTTGCAATGGCGCGATCGCGCTTTGATAGGTTCGGTATAATAACGACAGGATTTACAATTGTGTTTTAGGAGACAACGGTTATGACAGAGGCGATCGATTTATACTTTAACCAGAATCTGTGTCAGGGACGATAAAAATGTCTTTAGAATACCTAGATTGGAATGAATTAATTGCCTCGCACTTTTTCAAATCGGAAAAAGCCGGACAGTCTGTTTATTTATATGTTACAGAGTCATTAATTGACGAAATTGGTCAAGATCGAGGATGCAATCTTCAAGATTTCATTAATGCCTTAAAAAAAGGAGTTCCTCGGGTAACAAGACATAATCAAGGAATTTGTCAAAAAGCCTTACAGAGTTGGGAGAATTGGCGCGATAATTCAGACCATACTTCTGACTATATATATCCTCCTTACATTGGATATTTAGCTTTATTTGTTCTAGCAGCAGGAATTGAAGGTGATTTTGCACCTAATGCCTATTATCCACGTTTAAGAGACTTATTGGGTGAAGAATCAAAAGTAGGACAATATCCTTCATTCGACAAAATGGATCGACTTTGGCAAGATTTGCAACAATGGGCAAACGAGGAGATTGATGGTGAATGGGGAATATTTAATTGTATTACAATTGGGCAAAATTATCATATTAGTTTTCCGTTAGCGCAAATGCTATTAACGGAAGAAGAACAGAATAATTTACCCAATATTTTTGCTGAAGCAGACTTAGATCCTCTTTCTCTACCCTCTGAAACTGCGATCGCGGATCTATTATCTCAACACGGGGAAAAATATCTGAAATCTCGTACTCTCCATTTATTGAACGAGAATGATGAACGCTGGCAAATTCTAATTGAACGAGTTATTGAGGAGTTAAAATATTGGGATGGAAGTGCTGATTCTATAGAGAAAGATTCTAAAATTCATTATGGAAGTTTAAGGTTATGTTGCCAATTGGATGAAATTGCTGGCAAGGCAAAGATAACTGTTCGATGTACGAGTCGCTCTGAATTTCCAGAAGATGATTTATCATTATCGATTGAAGATCGAGATGAATCTTATTGTTGTTCTGAAGATATAACAGGATGGTCATTATCTATTAGGTTAGATGTAACCCAATTTGACTGGGAAAAGGTATTTAAGATGCGATCGCAAGATCGAGAATGGTGTTTTAAATTTTCTGGATCGCCAGTCAAAATTCTTATTGATGGTCAAAATTACGATTTACCGGGGTGGGTGGAAACTGCACAACTTCCCAAAGGAAAGCCTTTTTATTTACTCGTCCATCCCGACCACATTGAGGCGATCGCAGAATGGGGAGATTCTAGTTGTGAGGGTTTTACAAAAGAAGAAAAGAAAGGTTTACCAATGGGATGGAATTTATTTAAAGTAGAGTCTGCAAAGAGTGACAATCTCGTTAAATCAAAATATCCTAATTTATCGTTTCCTTCTACTATTCGACTCTCTTTCCAAGGAGGACTACGCTTAGATCGAGGAAATCGCTTCTTTGCATTTGCACGACCGAAGATATTGTTACAAGGTCACAATGAAGAGATTGATATTTATTGTCAAGACTACAAGTTATCCCCAATTTCTTTTGGTGTTTATCAACTTCCTGAAGACTTATCCTTGAATCAAAAAATCAGTATTACTGCACGTCGTCAGGAGGAAATAGTTCGACAGATTAATCTGACTTTAATCAATGATAATCCTACAAATAAACCTTCTGATTATACTAGAGGTATTTTTGGGAGTTTTAGCGAACTAGAAGAGGATAATTCTGCAAAAATCAGAGGTGTAATTGTTTCAGGATTTGATATACCTGAGTTTAATTTTAATACACTGTTGCCCTTTCAAAGTACAAATCGAATTATTTTTATTGGTCGAAAAATGGGACAAATCGCGACAGCATCAGAAATTCTCGAACAAGATTGGACACCAATTTGGGCGATCGCATCTGGTCGTCGCAGTCGTGTACAATTTTGCGGTATAGATTTTAATGAAGTAAGTCCGATCGCAGAAAAATGTGGCGATCGCAAACAGTTAAAGGAATGGAAAGAGATACTTTGGGTCAAGCGCAAAAAAATGATTCTCCCAAGCGATCGGAAATTGCGTTCTTTATGGCAAAAATATCAAAAGGAGGCTAAAAATGTCTGAACTCAAAAACAACGATCGCGATCAACTTCTCTCCGTTATTTCTGCTAAACGAGATATGTCTTGGAAAAGTTTTAAAGATACTTTTGATTACTTTTATCATCGAGAGGAGAAATCAGGCGATCGCGAAGAAAATCAAAATATAAAGAAACTCAAAGATTTGCGATTTAAAACAGTGCGAGGATTAGAATCTCTTGCTCATTGTGATTATAATTTTAACAAAAAACGCCTTTATATTGCATCTCCAGCTTTGGTGAGAATTCCTTGTATGGGATTTCCTCAAGCAATTTTAACAGGTTCGCGATCGCCCCAAACAATCTCTGAATTATCCAAGATTTGTAAATCTGTAGGGAGTCACATTAATGTAGAAGTGACAGAACAGCCTATCGATATTATGTTAGCACCTCGGCGGGTTACAGTTCGTGCAGAAGCGATCGAAGAATTACACGAGATCGCTTCAAAATCACAAATTCCTTTTCTCGAAAATCCCGTAGCATGGTCACTTCTCCATTTTTCTGCATCTGTGGATCCGTACTGGGAAACATTACAATGGCAAGAAGAAACTGAACTCAATTGGGATAAAAAAACCTTCGATCCGATCTCTTTAAAATTTCGTTCGTATTCCGTTACAAAACAAAATATTCATTTAAGTCAATATACGAATCCTCGAACTCAAGCCAAAGCTCACTATCTATGGCATACTGACAAGAGCCGTGAGATTGAAAATCCAGATTGGGGACGATATGCTATCTTATGGAAAAGCGATCGCCAGATCCTCGCTTACGATCGGCGAAGATTTACCCTAGCTGTTCCAGTTGGTGCAAAACTGCCTATCCTATTAGAAAGAGCATTAACACTTTGTTCGGGTTATCTTCCCAAATTTGTAGACAAAATTCCTCAAATTGACTCCAAAATCTTTGGGTTTCATATCTTCTCTGCTATTCCTCCAAATATCGCTGAAATTCTCGCGCAGAAATTAGGTCAGACACTTAACGAAATTTCCCTCAAACATTAAACACCGGTAAGTTTCCCATGTACGATCCCATTGGTTCTTTTGAAAAAATTCGTGACAATCTTCTCCTGTACGTTAAAACCGCATTCGGGACTCGATTTCCTGAAATAGAACGGGAGAGAGAAAGAAAATTGCGTCAACCCGGAGCATTTTATCAAGAACCCTGGATCGAACCATTACCTCAGTATGAGCGATCGCCAAAAACAATTCATGACTTAACTTGTGATGATATTCCTGAATTAGATGAAGCGACCTTACAAGATTTTAAAACTTTAGCAGCTTGCGGATTAGTTAGCGATTATCAACTCTACAAACACCAACTAGAAATGCTGCAAAAATCCCTCTTGGGTCAAAATGCAGTTGTCACCGCAGGAACGGGATCGGGAAAGACAGAAGCATTTCTTTTACCTCTCTTTGCCTATCTTACAAGAGAATCAAAAAATTGGAGTTTACCTAACAAAGAACATCTATATCTTAATGATTGGTGGGAAAATGAGGATTGGCAAAATGAATGCGATCCAGTTATCAAGAAAAATCGTCGAATGAAGCGTTCTTTTCGCATTCCTCAAAGAGGTCATGAGACTCGTAAAGCGGCAGTTAGAGCATTGATTTTATACCCAATGAATGCGTTAGTTGAAGACCAGTTAACGCGACTTCGTAAAGCATTAGATTCGGAAAATGCAAAAGAATGGTTTCAGGAAAATCGCCAAGGAAATCGCATTTATTTTGGTCGATATACTGGAGTGACACCAATTCCTGGATATGAAAATAAACAGAATGGAAACCCTCATAAAGATAAAATCGAAAAATTGAAAGAAGCAATGCAGCAGATGGATAGGTCTGTAACAGCCATTGAAGAATATATTAAAACAACAGGAGATGATGAGGTTCAATTCTTTTTCCCTCGTTTAGATGGTGCGGAAATGCGCTGTCGTTGGGATATGCAAGACGATCCTCCCGATATTCTTATCACCAACTATTGTATGCTCAGTATTATGTTGATGAGAGATGTCGATAAGAATATCTTTGAAAAGACACGAGAATGGTTAAAACAAGATGATAGTATTTTTCATTTGATTGTTGATGAATTGCACCTTTATCGAGGAACATCGGGAACAGAAATTGCTTATTTACTGAGATTATTTTTACAACGGATTGGTTTGTATCCGGGACACCCCAAACTGAGAATTTTAGCTTCTAGTGCATCTCTCGAACCCGACGATCCCAACAGTTTAGAGTTTCTCAATCAGTTCTTTGGGACAGAATGGAATTCAGAACAGATTATTCCGGGAGAACAAGAAGAAATTCCTGCAATTGTCGAGCAAGATTTTCTCGATCGCGAACCATTTATTCAATTAGCAAATTTAGTTAAATTAGACAGAGAAACCGATCCTGAAAGCCTATCTAACACTCCAGAATATCAAACCTGCCAACAAATTCTCTCATCTCAAACTGAGAAAGTTGTTGCGAGAATGCTAAATGCTTGTGCCGACAAAAACAGGAATACTCGTGCAGTATCTATTTCTAATTTCTCTGAAAAGATTTTTGGTAACAATACCAACAAAGACAAAAATGATTTAGCAGTGAGAGGATTGCTAATGACTCGAGGACTGTGGGAAACTGAAACACTCCCTCGATTTCGATTTCACTGGTTTTTCCGCAATATTGATGGACTTTGGGCTTGTATTCAACCCAACCATGATTGTGAGGAAGAGGAGCAAAGCGAACACCGTCCCATCGGTCAATTATACGTGCAGAATCCTCCCATTCTCGACAAGGATGGATATCGGGTATTAGAATTGCTTTACTGCGAACAATGCGGCACTATCTTTTTAGCAGGAAATCGTTTAACGTTGGAAAATGGAGAAGGGTGGGAATTATTACCTACAGAACCGGATATTGAAGGAATCCCCGATCGCAAAGTTTCTCTAGCTTTAGATCGCAGAAGTTATGATGAATTTGCTGTATTTTTCCCATCTCGGAAAATTAGTAAAGATGCAAAAGAATGGAATCAATCTAAATTGGGTGGTGATGGAAGTGAAAAAGTTCAATGGAGAAAAGCATCTCTCAATACTCGTAATGGTCGCGTCATTTTAGGTAATCCTGATACAGACAATCTCAAACAGTGGATTCAAGGTTATATTTTCTATCTGCGATCGCACTCAGAGGCTAAAAAAATGGGTGCTTTACCGTCAGTGTGTCCACATTGCAGTGCAAATTATAGTAAAAAGTATTTCAAAAAATCACCGATTCGCTGGTTTAGAACAGGTTTTTCTCGTGTGAGTCAGTTGCTTGCGAAAGAGTTATTTTATCAGTTACCCGACCAAGCAGACTCGCGTAAATTGGTTGTATTTTCAGATAGTCGAGAAGATGCTGCATCTATCTCTAATGGTATTGAACGAACGCATTATAACGATCTGGTAAGAGAAACCATTTTTGATGAACTCCTACAACGGGCGATGGGAGAATTAAGTTTATTAGAAGACCTACAACAACAAGGTAAACCTATTCGTCCAGAAGCAGTACGATTTTCCGAACAAAATCCTGATGAGATCGCTCAGTTACAAAAGCAAATAGGCTTTGCTGATATGACTTTACCAGAAGGTTTATCTACAATTGTGCTAGAATCTTTGCAAAACCAACAAAAGCAAGCACGAGAAATATTAGAACAAATTCAACAGAGAGGTCGCACGCGAATTATTCCCTTGAGAATCTTGTTTGAAGAAGACGATCCTCGCAAAATTGGAATTTTAATAAAAAGATTGTTAAAGCTGGGAATTAATCCTGCGGGAAATGATGTTTTATATCAAAGATTCGATTATAAAGATGAATGGCAACATTGGACTAAATTCTTTGATTTTCAAACTAATCATTGGCAATTAGACTTACCTCCAGAGGATTTTAAATCAGCAAAATCAACTTTACTGAGTAAAATAGAATCTGAAATTTGCAATAATCTTTTTGGTCGTCTATACTTTGGAATTGAATCATCTGGATTGGGTTATATTTGTCTCAGTTTACCATCCGAGACAAATCTTGAAGAAATTGCCTCTCAATGTGGATGTTCATTATACATATTCAAAGAGATTTGTCAAGGATGTTTGCGAATTCTAGGTGAGTTATATCGCTACCCCCAAAAACCTCAACAATACGATCTATATCCTTGGAAAGACTGGAAAGATGTTCGAGCCAGTTTTCGACATTATGTTGAAAAATGTGCATCATTTAATAATCTGCCTGAAAAGCAATTAAAGAATGCTTTATATCAAGCAATTTGTCAAGAAGGAAAACATCATCATTTTGAACTTGATTCCCGTTATTTATCGGTTCGAGTCGCACTTCCTGATGACTCGGTTTGGCAATGCGAATCGTGCGATCGCCCTCATCTCCACTATGCAGGAGGAATTTGTACAAATCTGTATTGTCTTTCACCGTTACCCAAAGAACCGAATAAAATTTGCCAAGATTTATACGATCGCAACTATTATGCAACCGAAGCCGTTAACAAACGTCAGCCATTACGCTTGCATTGCGAAGAACTAACCGGACAAACCGACGACCAATCGGAAAGACAGCGACATTTTCGTAATGTTATCGTTAATATCGGAAATGAAACCAGAAAATTCATTCCTCAAGTCGATACAATCGATATTTTAAGCGTTACAACGACTATGGAAGTTGGCGTTGATATTGGTAGTTTAATGGCGGTTATTTTGGCTAATATGCCCCCTATGCGCTTTAATTATCAACAACGTGCAGGTCGTGCGGGTCGTCGAGGACAAGCCTTTGCGATCGTACTTACTCTCTGTCGCAGTCGTTCTCACGATGAATTTTACTATAAACATCCTGAAAAAATTACAGGAGATCCGCCTCCCGTTCCTTTTCTATCGATGTCTCAAGTTGAAATTGCAAGACGTTTGTTAGCCAAAGAATGCTTGTATCTTGCTTTTCTTTCTGCTGGTATTTCTTATTGGAATAGCCCAATTCCTCCAGATAGTCATGGAGAATTTGGAACAACTGAAGCATGGTTACAAAATGATAATGAATTACAAGAAAAAGTTGAGAAGTTCTTGAAAAATTCACTAGAGATTAATAATATTATTGATACGCTATTACTCGGTGTTCCAGAAATCAACAGTAACGAACTCAAACAATTTGCTCGCAACGAACTTTTTCAAAAAATACAAGAGTGTGCAGAAAATAAAGAACTAGCTGGAAATGGATTAGCAGAACGTCTAGCAGAAGGCGGAATTTTGCCTATGTATGGAATGCCTTCTCGATCTAGAACCTTATATCATCACGATCCTGATGGAAAGAAAAAAGTATCTGAAATCAGCAGAGATTTAGACTTAGCAATTACAGAATTTGCTCCCGGTTCTGAAAAAACAAAAGATAAACGAATTTATACTTCTATTGGTTTTACTGCACCATTATTACCTGGTGCTAAAAATAGCTTAAGACCTGCAAGTAGCGAACCTCTATCACAACGAACTTGGATGAGTCGATGCAATCGCTGTCAACATACAGAGACTTCTATTCAAGAGATTGAAGATGAAAATTGTCCGAACTGCAATGCAACCCAAGAAGAAGGATTTCGGTCTTTTCAATGGGCTGTTCCTCTTGCTTTTCGCACTAGCCTCAATCGAGGAACTGATGCTAAGACAGAATTTGATATTATGATAACAGGAGCAGGAAGTATAGCTGAATCTAATCCTCAAGAGTTTGAAAGAATAGAAGAGACAAACACTAATATTGCATTTGCTTCAGATGGTCGTGTTTTTCGTGTTAATGATAATCGCGGATCGCTATTTCAAGGAGCGATCGGTGAAGCAAGTTTTGGTTTTGGTGAAAAAATGTTACCTAATCAATGGATCGACAATCGATTTAAAGGACAAAAAGGCGGTATTAAGTTTAAGACTACAGAAGATCGTCAAGAAAAAATTGCCATTGTTTCACCAAAAACTACAGGAATTCTACGAATTAGACCTACTACTGTTCCTGATGGTTTATGTCTCGATCCCTTAAAGGAAGGTTCTGCGGTTAAAGCTGCTTTTTATTCGGCTGCTTTTATTTTGCGATCGGTTGTAGCTGAAACATTAGATATCGATCCCGAAGAGTTAGATATTAGCGGTTTGCGACAGATAGATGATGAAGGAATAAAGATAGGAGAAATTGTGATTAGCGATCGCCTTGCTAACGGCTCTGGATTTACCGAATGGTTAGCACAAAACTGGCAGGAAATCTTGTTAAAAATTGTTAATGCAGAACCATTACAAAATACCTTTGCTAGTTCTCTGATTTCTGCAAAACATCATCAAAAATGCGACTCTTCCTGTTACGATTGCTTGCGACAATATCGCAATAGTAACTATCATGGATTACTCGATTGGCGTTTAGGATTATCTCTTCTCCGTATCTTAGCAAATGAAAGCGAATATTGCGGTTTAAACGGTCATTTTTCTACTCCAGAACTCCAAGGCTGGCAGGATAAAGCAACTATTTTACGAGATTCTTTCTGTTCTTCATTTAAACATTGTCATCCTAAAATATTTAATAATCTTCCTGGATTTGAAATTAATAATATTACTGTAATAATTATTCATCCATTATGGAATATAGAAACTTCGGAAGGCTATCTTTCCGATGCTTTAGCGACTGTAGAAGCCTCTAAAACAGTGCGTTATTTGGATACATTTAATCTTCTCCGTCGTCCGAGTTGGTGTTATCAAACTCTCAAACTTTGAATTGCTGGAGAAAATTAGAATAATTGAACTAAGACAACAACGAGAGAAATTCACACTACAGCGATTGCATGATATTAACTTCCCACAGATGGCAAAATTTATTGACTCAATTAGGAGCAAAAAAAAACGCCTCCTCTAACACCCATGTTCGGCGATCGGGAGATCGTATTGAGAAATCTGATAGTTTTTGGGCAGATCGGGATAGAAATATTGCTTGCGATCGAATTTACTATAGGG
>NZ_JACSWA010000331.1 GCF_016888125.1 Spirulina sp. CCY15215 | reverse complement strand
GCATAAATGCCGATCTTCTTCTTTTAACTCAGTATTTGTTCGCAAATAATCCCGTATCCAATTACAAGCATAAGTAAATTCATCTAACTTGAGGATGCGTTCTAAATCCCAAAGCATGGCAGTACTATCCCAACTGGCAGTAACGAGAGTTTTACCATCAGGAGAAAATGCAACACCATTGATGGCAGAATCGTGGCCGGTGAGGGTTGTTAAGAGTTCTCCGTTTAAATTCCATATTTTTGCGGTATTGTCGAAACTCGCTGTAGCGATAATTTGGCCATTGGGGGAAAAAGCAATACCCGTAACGCCCCCATCGTGTTCGCTGAGAACCTTGAGCAAATTCCCTTGCAGATCCCAGAGTTTGGCCAGATTATCTTCTCCTCCGGTGATCAGTATCTTGCCATCGGGGGAAAAGGCAAGACTATTCACTCCAAGATTGTGAGCAATCCAATTTTCCAGTAATTTTCCCTCCAAATTCCAGAGTTTCACCAAACCGTCCCAGGTTGCTGTCGCGAGGATTTTGCCATCGGGAGATAAGGAAAGTCTTGAAACGGAATCATTGTTGCTACCAATGATGACTCTCGGTGATTCTCCTGGCAAATCCCAGAGCTTGGCGGTTTTATCGCTAGAAGTTACCAGCATTTCTCCATTAGGGGTAAAATCAATACCCCAAACAGCAGCATTATCATCATCGATGAGAGTTGCGATCGCCTCTTCCCCTTGCCATAATTTGGTCGTTTTATCTTCGCTCACTGTGGCGATCGTGCGACTGTCGGGGGAAAAGTCCACCCCAAAAATCACGCCATCATGTCCGACAAGGGTTCTCAGCAACCGTCCCTCCCGAGTCCAGACTTTGGCGGTACTATCCGCGCTTCCCGTCACCAAGGTTTGACCATCGGGAGCAAAAGCGACAGACCAAACCCCCGCTTCGTGTCCTGTTAGTACAGTTAAAATCTTTTCGTCTAAATTCCAGAGTCTAGCGGTTTTGTCCTCACTCACCGAGACTAAGGTTTTACCATCGGGAGCAAAAGCAACATCCCAAACTCCCGCTTCATGTCCCATCAAGGTTGCTAATAATTGCCCCTGTAGCGTCCACAGTTTAATGGTTTTGTCTTCGCTAGTGGTGGCGATGGTTTGACCGTCGGGGGAAAAAGAAACCCCCAGTACTCGTGATTCGTGACCGATCAAAGTCCCTTGTAATTCTCCCTTCAAGTTCCAAAGTTTGGCGGTTTTATCACCACTCACCGTTGCGAAAACTTCATCCTTGGGGGAGAAGGCGACTCCCCAAATAGAGGATTCGTGGCCGCTAAAAGTTTTGAGTAGTTCTCCCTCTCGATTCCATAATTTGATGGTTTTGTCGAAACCCACCGTAACCAAAGTCTGACTGTCTGGCGAAAAGGCGGCACCCCAAACAAGAGCATCGTGCTTGACTAAGATTTTGAGTAGTTTTCCTTCACGACTCCAAAGCCTAACGCTTTTATCGCTTCCCGTCGTGGCGATCGCCTGACCATCCGGGGAAAATATCACGCTTGTAACCCCGTCTTTATGGCCGCTTAAGGTTTTGAGCAGTTTTCCTTCACGATTCCAAAGTTTAACCGTTGTGTCCTCACTGGCTGTGGCGATGGTCTGGCCATCGGGGGAAAATGCAACATCTAAAACGGCATCCTGATGACCGTTTAGGGTGGTTAATAACCGTCCTTCTTTACTCCACACTTTGGCTGTTCTATCTTTACTGGCCGTCACAATGGCTTCTCCATCGGCAGTGTAAGCAACTCCCCAAACCCCGGCAGCGTGACCCGAAAAGCGATTGTATTCTACGATGCCATAAATAGCTTGGCGCAGGGCATTTTGGACTTGCTTTTCTGTTTGGGGATTCACCTTGTCGAGAGTTTGCAATTTTTGGCTGGCTTTGATGGCATTGAGGAGGGCATCGGATTTTTTCTGGGAGGCAAACAGGGCGATTGAGAAGGAGGCCAGGGCTTGAACTTCGCTGATCCTCGCTAATCGTTCGCTGTGTGCGGATTTACGATATTGCCAAAAGGCTGTTATTCCTAATGCGGAAGCCATCAATAATGTTGTACTCACTGCGATGAGCAGCCGTTGTTGAATTTTGGCGGCTTTGCGATCGCGGATTAATTGAGTTTCGATGGCTTGGGTCCGTTCTGCCGATCGCCGCATTTCCATTTCTTGGCGATCTAGTTCTTGACTCGCTTTCAAGAACTGATAATCTACATCGTTCAAACTTTTCCCCTGAGACCAGGCGAGGGCTTTTTGTAGTGCTTTTCCTCGCAATAGTCTTGACTCATCGGTTTGTTGGGAGGCGATCCAAGCCTGCAAGACTTCTGAGTAGGGACGTAACTTTCCTAATTGCTTCTCGACCCATTCTAAGTTAAAAACTGCTTGATAAATTCTATTTTTAACTTTCAATATTCCTGCTGATTTAACCACCAAACCCGATAAAGCTAGGTCGATTTGCTCTCGACTATCATCAACTTCTACTTCTTTTTCTTGCAAGACTTGTTGATAAATCCCCAATAACCGAGAGTTACTCATTGCATTTTGATTAATGCGATCGCGGATCGTGCGTAAATGCTCGGGTTCATCTTGAGATTCCCATTTTTGAATAATACGCGATTTGACCAGACTCTCCACCCAAAAACTTTCTGTTCCTAGGGGAATATCAATCGGTTTCCCGTTTTCCTTAAGATTGATATCGATCGCGATCTGGCATAATTTTTGGGTTAAAAAAGGCTGTCCGGAAGTCCAGTTTAAAATTTCGGCAATTATCTTTTTTTCATTGCCATTTTTGGTCGTCAATCCTGCTACGAGAGAATCACTTTCATCAATCTTAAAACCTTGTAGCTCAATCGCTTTACCAATATTAAATGGCGTTCTCTGGCGATCCGAAATTAAATCTGATGGAGTCGCGACACCAAAAAGCGCAAAAACAATGCGCTGATATCGAGGATCGTGCGCTCTTTGATTGTAACAAAAGCGAATTAAGGCAAAAAAGTCATCAATGGGAAAATCAAGACTAAGAATACTATCTATTTCATCCACAAAAATAAAGATTTTTTCTTCAGTTAATGTTTCTAGAAGAAGTTCGATAAATTGACCCAATTTCTGCACGAGAGAAATTCCTTCTTGCTCTGCCCACCAGGTTTTTAATTTTATTTGTCTTAAGAGTTGAAATCCTCGCCACAATTCAACAGCAATGCCTTTATACCATTGATTCGGGGTAATATTTTCACTGCCAATAGTCGTCATATCAATACTGGCACATTTGCATCCTTCTCGTTCGAGTCGATAGCGGGTCCGAACTAATAGAGAAGATTTTCCCACTTGTCTCGAGTTGAGAATGTAGCAAAATTCGCCTTGTTTGAGGGCTTCATATAATTCTGTATCGGCACGTCGCTCGACATAGCTCGGCGCATTGTCAATGAGGCTTCCCCCAACTTGATAGTGATAGTTACTCATGCAATTCTTCCTCGATCTTCAATCATTAATCTAGGAGTTACGCAGCTAGGGAGCGAGACGTTCCCACTACTGTATTCTCTGGCTATGGTAGTGCGGTCATCTTGCCCGTTAATGTGTAAGTTACATTAAGAGAGGACGGGGTTTTAAACCCAGTTTTTTGATAAGCGCGATCGCATAAATGCCGATCTTCTTCTTTTAACTCAGTATTTGTTCGCAAATAATCCCGTATCCAATTACAAGCATAAGTAAATTCA
>NZ_JACSWA010000330.1 GCF_016888125.1 Spirulina sp. CCY15215 | reverse complement strand
AGTGGACGTTAAACAGATGCTTGTGGAGGGGAATCTGGACGGGGTTTCAAGACAGAGATGACTTGAAACTAGGCAAACCCAGTGAAGCAAGAATCCCCCGTTATAATCTTTGATTTAACGGGGGAGTGTCAATTGTTCATTATTATTGAGGAGGCGATCGGTGGACGCTTTAACCTATACTCTGGCTTGCGCGCTTCAAGAAGAAATAGAGGGAATTGAATACAACTTCGATGGGGTTGAATTCTTTAACTGGTCAAGAATTCCCAATGCGAAATGGCTGGGCTTACTCTCTGTCGGCATTATTTCCGCCAGTTTGATGACTGCAGCCCCTAGTTTTGCCCAAACTATGTCTGGAACTCGCTACGTCAGCACACCGAATGGCGGCTGTCTCAATGCCCGTACTGGTCCTGGACTGAGCTACACCGCTTATAAATGTGTATCTAATAAAGCAGTTCTCGCTCCCATTGTCGGACAAAAAGGGAATTGGTACAAATTGTCTACAGGACGTTGGATCTACAAGCCTTATACTGCACTAACCCCTAGCAGTCTCAGTGTAGGCGGAACAGTTCGTCAAGTTAGTACCCCAAAAGGCGATTGTCTTCAGGCACGGGTTGGACCTGGTACAAATTATAAATCCGATATGTGCGTTAGTAATGGCGCAACTCTCAAGCCCATTATCAGCAGTCGTGGGGACTGGGTGCAACTCTCCAGTAGTCGTTGGGTTTACGGCCCCTATACCAAAGGGATGAGTAGCGTTGGAGTGGGTGGAGTTTCGGTAAAACGGGGTTCTACTGGGTTAGCAGTACGCCAAGTTCAGCAAAAGGTAGGCGTTTCTATTGACGGCGTTTTCGGGACGAAAACCGAAGCCGCAGTTAAAGCCTTCCAAACTAAGAATAAGTTAAATGTCGATGGCATTGTTGGTCCCCAAACTCGCAAAGTAATGGGACTTTGAGAGTGAAGAGTGAAGAGTGAAGAGTTATTTAGCAACTTTTACTGTTTATTCCTTCGCTATTTCCTATTGGCATACAGATTGAAAAACGGGGAATTATATTTTATTCCCCATTCTTTTTGTCTTTTATCTATCTTTTAAAAGTTAGTAATGTATAATCTCAAAGTTATTATTATTGGTGCAGGAATTGGCGGCTTGACAACAGGAATTGCTTTGCGTCAAGCGGGATATGAAGTTGAAATTCATGATAAAGCGAAGGAATTGCGACCAGCAGGGGCGGGAATTTCCCTCTGGTCAAATGGAGTCAAAGTTCTTAACCGCTTGGGTTTGGGGGAAAAAATTGCCCAGATCGGCGGACAAATGGATCGCATGGAATATCGCAGTCATACTGATGAATTACTCAATGAGATTGATTTAATGCCTTTGGTGGAACAGGTGGGACAACGCCCCTATCCTGTCGCCCGTACTGACTTGCAAGAACTGCTTTTAGAGGCTTTTGGACGAGAGGATGTTCAGTTGAATTCTCGTTGTATTGCGGTGGAGGAAGGCGATCGCCATGCTACAGCTATTTTTGAGGGCGATCGCAGAATTACAGGAGATATTGTCATCGGGGCGGATGGCATTCATTCTGTAGTGCGGCGTTATGTGACAGGAAAAGAAATATCTTTACGTTATGCGAATTATGTGAACTGGAATGGCTTGGTTAAAGCCGATCCTGATTTTACCTCGAATAATAATTGGGTTATTTATGTGGGAGAAGGAAAACGCGCTTCGATGATGCCTGTTGGTGGCGATCGCTTTTACTTCTTTTTTGGTTGTCCGATGGCAAAGGGTAGCACAGTTGAGCCGGAAAAGCGCCGGGAAGAATTAGCAAAATTGTTTCAAGGTTGGGCGACTCCGGTACAAAAACTGATTCAAAAACTCGATCCCTTGCAAACCAACCGTTTAGAGATTCACGATATCGATCCCCTCGATCGCCTTGTTCGGGGTAAAATTGTTTTACTGGGAGATTCTGCCCACGCCACAACCCCCACATTAGGACAAGGAGGCTGTCAAGCAATGGAAGATGCAGAGATTCTCTCTCGTTACCTCCTCACGACCACTTTAAGCGTCGAAGATGCCCTCAAACGCTACGAAAGTGCAAGGAAAGATCGCACGGCTAATTTAGTCTTAAAAGCCCGCAAGCGCACAGATACAATTTATAGCCAAGAAGGCGATCGCGCTCAAGAATGGTACGACCAACTTAAACAAGAAAATCCCGATGATGTTGTCGAAGCTCTCGCTAAAATCATTTTAAGTGGTCCTCTCAATTAAATTCTTATATTACATCCGGATGATTACCATAACTTCAGGGCAAAGCATTCATTTATATCTATTATTTTATTGATCTCGAAAAGATTGAAATGCTTGTAAAATAGGCAGCATAGCGGGAGATTTTTGTTTTAATTTCGCAACATCTTCGGTTGTAAATCCTGTCTCAGATTGGCGCTTGTTGAGGAGACGAAGAATTGCTACATAGTTTCCTTCCGAATCAATCACTGGAAATAAAAGAATATTTTTCAATTGTTCTGCCCGATCTTTTCTCAAACCCACTCGCACAAAACGATCCTTAATTTGACTCACTTTATTACTTTTCTTCGCTTCGCGATCGGTTAATAATTTTGCCGCAATTCCACGATCGGCGGGCAGGGAAAATTCTTTGGCGCAGGCATTTTTAGGATCGAATGCGAGAGACCAAACTTCTTTTTTGTTAGCATCAACGAAGAAGATATGACTATATTCTGCACTGACAAATTTTCCCATAAAAATAGTTAAGGAATTAAGCAGAGAATAAAGAGTATTATAGCGACTCTCTTCCTGTTCATCAAAAAGATTCCTAAATAAAGAAAGCGTTTCTTGCACAGCTTCTTTAGGTTCGATATGACTGGATTCTTTTAATCTTTCATGAGTGTTGGCAAATTGAAGAATTGCCCCCACTCGTTCGTTAAAAACTTCCATTGATTGGAGATCGTTTTTATCGAAACTTGCCTTGAAAAAATCTGGGACTGCGGGGTAACTATTGGGATCGTATTCTCCCTCCATTCCCGACTTTCTTTTATTGACTAATTGGGAAACTCCTACCAATTCACCATCAGGGGCGAGAACGGGCATACAAAGCAAACTACAGGTACGATAGAGTGTCTGGGCATCGGTTTTCTTGGCATTCTCTGCGTTAGGATCTTCGTAAAGATCGAAGGGAATAGCCATTGTTGTGCGACTATATGCCACTTGACCTGCAAAACCAACCCCAATGGGACAGCGAATTTCTCCTTTTCCAGGTATTCTTGTCCAGAGATCTCCTCGCTTTCCATCCACTAACCATAAGGTGGCGCGATCGGCATTCAGTAGCTCTTTAGCGGCTCCCATAACCCGCTCTAAAATCATTTCTGTATCGAGATTAACCTGATTGAGCGATCGCGTTGCTTTGGCTAAAGCTGCCGTTGCTTGAGCCTTTTTAATGCCTTCATAACAGGATTGACAAGTTTCTAAAATACCGCGAATGGGAATAACGCATTTTGCTAGGCGTTCTAAATCTTGATGGGTAAATCCGTAAGGATCGCCTTGTTTTTTAACAATTTTATTGAGGAGTTGAACGACGGCAACAATGTCCAGATCGTCGTTTAAAATTGGGAAAGCAAGAATATTTTTAGTTTGATAATTAAACTTTTTATCAGATTCCTTAACTAAGCGCGATCGCGGATCTTCGTAAACATTATCGGCGATGTGAATGACCTGTTTATTTTTCGCCACTAATCCGGCAATCCCTTGGCCGACGCGGACATGAATATCGAGAAACTGTCCGCTTTCATCTTCGGCAACCAGGGACCAAAGTTCGGTTTTCTCATCATTGAGGAGGAAAATACTGGTGCGATCTGCTCCCACTAATTCCCCGACTTTTCCTGTTAAGTCTCGTAAGGTTTCATAAAGTGGTTGACCGACGGTTTGTTCGTCAGCATCCCCGCTTTCAATTTTAGTTAGAATTTCCCCTTGTTTCTGAAGTAATTTACGTTCGAGTTCGCTAAATGCGTGGAGAAATTCATCGTCATCGGGTTCGAGATTGGCTTCTAATTTAGAAATTGCTTTATCAATCCAGTCTAAATCAAAAACTTCCTCATAAATTTTATTATGAACTTTTAATCGTCCTCTTTGTTGAACAATTAAACCTAATAAACGCAGTTCTTTTTGTTCTGCACTATTATCGGCAAAAACCGATTCATTTTTAACAATTTCGCGATAGAATTTGAGGAGTTTGATGCTATTTTTTTTATCTTTACTTTTAAGAATGCGATCGCGAATATTCCATAAGGGCTTAAGGTGAGGATTCTGATCCCAATTCTTGAGGATCTTGGCTCTAACTTTTGTGTTAACCCACTCTTCTTCTTCCCCAAAAATTGGTGCTTCGTCTCCCCCCAACACCATTTTGAAGAGTATTTGCGTGAGAAAAGGCTCTTTTCCGGTCCATTCCAAAACCAGTCCCAACATTTTTTTGTAGTTGTGAGAGCCTTCCAGCATTTCGGGAGTCAGGGGGAGTCCGTTGCTACTGGCATCTTGGGTGGGGGAGGAAAATGAATTTGAGGTCATGATGCAACTTGGATGATGATGCAATAGGGACTGATATTGGCTATGATGTCGAGGATATTGCAAGCAATGTCCCGATATCAACTGGCAGACGATCGCCTTCGGAAAAATCTTCTGCATACCCTTACACCGACATTGTAAATCTCTTTGTGAATGTCGTCAGGAAATTTTCCTCGATCGCAGCAAAAATT
Organism: Spirulina sp. CCY15215; assembly: GCF_016888125.1. GTDB lineage: Bacteria > Cyanobacteriota > Cyanobacteriia > Cyanobacteriales > Spirulinaceae > CCY15215. The sequence continues at coordinate 22,915 of NZ_JACSWA010000330.1, read as the reverse complement.
GCTCATTTTGCGATCGCCGAGAGAATTTCTAAGATTTGGGAAGAATTTATTTAACTCTACCAAAGCGATCTCCTTCTTACCAACAGGAATATTTTAACTTATCAGAGTAGGAAGGGCATTGCCCCTCTACTATAACTATTGTAACTATTCCCGCAATTGTTTTTTTTGCGGTTTCTAGTACCTCCGTTAACTTACTCCCATCGCGACCTCCTGCTTGTGCTAAATGGGGACGACCTCCCTTTCCACCACGGCAAATCTTGGCAATTTCACCGATAAATTTGCATAATATTAAAATTCAATGCGACGATAGATTTCTCTCATCGGGAGTTCTATATTATTTAAACTTTGTAGGATGATCGCATCTTCAAGGCGATCGCAAACCTGCCATTGCCAGCGATTTTCATTTTCGCGATCGCTATTATAATATTGCTCTACATAGGGTTCATTTTGGCTGACGAGAAGATATTCGCAAAAACTGGTAAGCGATCGATATTTTCTAAACTTTTCCCCTCGGTCATAAGCCTCTGTTGAAGGAGAAAGCACTTCAACAATTAATCTAGGATTGAGAATTTCATCTTGGCGATCGCCATTAAATTCTGGCTCTCCTTCAATAACAAAAACATCGCCATAAGTACCACAATTAAACCGAGGAATCCAGATTCGCAGATCGCCATTATAAGTTTCAAAAGTCGTATCTCGAAGCGTCACATTCAAAAAAGTTGTAATATCTACAGCAATACGACTATGAAGGAGAGAACCTCCTAGCATAGCAATTATCTCTCCATTACAATATTCGTGACGTTCTTCGGCGATTTCTTCTTTTGCGCGGTATTCATCTGGCGTAATGTGAGTTACCGTTGCATCTGGGAGAATATTGGGGGGATGAGTTTGGCCAATAACCACAGATCGCTCCTCGTAATGACTGACTTAGGGTTATTGTACTATTTTTTGGATGCGATCGCGGGGAGCGCAGAACTGTTAAAATTGAGGAGCAGCACGATTTTTCATTTAAACTCATGCCACCGTATACAATCGCGTTAACTGAAGAAGTTTATGAAATGCTCCTAGCAGTTGCTCGAGAACAGGGCTTAACTCCTGCTAATTGGATCGCGGTTCAGCTTCCTGTAAAACCATTAGAGAAACAGCCTTTACCTGAAGGAATAGAGGATTTAATTGGTGCGATCAATAGTCAAGCTAAACCTTATCATCAGTTCCCGAAAACAGAGTTTGGCGAACAAATTACTGCTAAATTAGCTAAACAAGGGCTAAGGCGATCGCAATCTTAGACTATGATTTTAACCGATACAGGACCCTTAATTGCTTTAATTGATAAAGGACAAGGAGAAGCGCATACTCAATGCGTTAAAACTTATAGAAAATTTACAGATACACTTTTAACAACATGGCCTTGTTTCACTGAAGCTATGTATTTTTTATCGGAGTTAAGAGGTTGGTCGGGACAAAATATATTAATCGACAAAACTCAATGCTTCTGTATCAAGAAAACTTGCGATCGCCATTTCGATAACTGCTTCTACAGGGTACTCAATTTCAGCAGCACGAGCAATCAGAGCTTCTCGAATGCGATCGGGAAAACGCTCTAAAATCGCTTCTGCATCAGTAGAAGATAATTGCTCTAAAAGTTGTGTTTGCATCGTTTTACGATTCGGTTGGTATCTTAACGTTGTAAGGATGGGGGATAAAAACCCCCCTTTATTTACCTTAATTACTGTAACTGTTCTAGTAATTGTGTTTTTGCTGTCTCTAACGCCTCCGCTAACTTACTCGGATCGCGACCTCCTGCTTGTGCTAAATTAGGACGGCCACCACCACCACCGCCGCAAATCTTGGCAATTCCGCCAATAAATTTACCCGCTTGTAGTTTCTTTTCCTTGTTAATTTTCGGACTGAAAGCGGCTACTAAACTCACCTTACCTTCTCCCGGAATCGCACCTAAAATTACAGCACTTTCCCCTAACTTTTGTTGTAATCGTTCCGCCGCCGTTTGTAAAGCCTTGGGGTCAATTTCTCCCATATTGGCAACCAATAATTTAAACTCCCCAACCGACTCCGCTTGGGATAATAATTGCTCAGATTTGGCGATCGCCAATTCAGTTTTAGCGGCTGCTAATTCCTTCTGATTTGTCTTTAAATCTTCCTGCAATTTCATCACGCGATCGCAGATTTCTTCCGGCTGAGATTTAAAGCGATCGCTTAACTCTCGCACGATCTTATCCCGAACATTCAAATACTCCAACACCGCAGGACCCGCAACCGCTTCAATACGACGTACTCCAGCAGAAATTCCCGACTCAGACATAATCTTAAACAGTCCGATTTCCGCCGTATTTCGCACATGAGTACCGCCGCAGAGTTCCATCGAAACCCCTGGAACATCAATAACGCGCACCACCTCACCATATTTCTCCCCAAACATCGCCGTTGCACCCTTCAATTTTGCTTCATCTAAGGACATTAATTCCACTTCAGTTTCGTGTGCTTCTGCGATCCAACTATTAATTTGTTCCTCTATTTTTTGCAACTCTTCAGTAGTAACGGGACGAGATAAATGAAAGTCAAATCGTAGGCGATCGAAGTCCACCAAAGACCCTGCTTGAGAGATGGACTCATCAACATACTTTTTCAATGCAGCTTGTAACAAATGAGTTGCGGTATGATTAGCTTGGGTGCGACGACGACAAGCGCGATCGATGGTTGCAGAGATTTTTTCCCCCGATCGCAGATATCCTCGTTCCACGCGACCGTAATGAATAAACATCCCCGATTCTTTCTGCACATCTTCAATGCGAACGACCAAATTATCTCCAGACAAATAACCGCGATCGCCAATTTGTCCCCCAGATTCAGCATAAAATGGCGTGCGATCTAACACCACTTGTACTTCCGTTCCCGCATTAGCAACACCCACAGTTTTTCCATCTACTAATACTGCCTCAATTATCGCTTGTGCTTGCGGTTCTGTATAGCCTAAAAACTCCGTCGGATGAATTTTATCTGCCAACTTATCTAAACTTTCCTGTACCATAAGATCGATAGTTTCATGGGCAGCTTGAGAGGCTTCTGTTTGTTCTTTCATCGCATCATCAAACCCTTTGAGGTCGATTGTAAAACCCTGTTCCGCAGCAATTTCTTGGGTTAATTCCAAAGGAAAACCGTAGGTATCATAAAGTTTAAAAGCATTACGTCCATCAAGGGTTTTCTTTTTAAACTTTTTAACTTTATCCATCAGTTCGTGCAGTAATTTTTCTCCCCTTTCTAAAGTCTTACCAAAACGAATTTCTTCATTTTTCAATTCTTCCTTAATTACCTGTTCCCGTTCTCTCACGTTAGGATAAGCAGCCTCAGAAAGTTGAATCGCAGTCTCGGCAATTTTAGCAGTAAATTCTCCTTCTACTCCCAACAAACGACCGTGACGAACAACTCTACGAATGAGACGGCGCAAAACATAACCGCGACCAATATTTGATGTTGTTATCCCATCTGCAATCATCTGAACCACAGAACGAACATGATCGCCAATAACTTTCAGGGAAACTTTTGTTTTTTCATCGGCTTCATTGTAATCAATTCCCGCAATTTCTGCCGCCGTTTTAATAATGGGAAAAATGAGATCGGTTTCGTAATTATTAGGAACGCTTTGCAAAATTTGTGCCATGCGTTCTAAACCTAATCCCGTGTCGATATTCTGCTTTTCTAACGAAGTCAAATTTCCTTCAGCATCCCGATTGTATTGCATGAAAACGAGGTTATAAAACTCGATAAACCGCGTGTCATCTTCCAGATCGATATTCTCGTCTCCTTTTTCGGGATGAAAATCATAGTAGATTTCCGAACAGGGTCCGCAAGGTCCCGTTGGTCCCGAAGTCCAAAAATTATCTTTATGTCCCATACGCTGAATGCGTTGTTCGGAAACACCGATTTTATCTCGCCAAATAGCAAAGGCCTCATCATCTTCTTGAAATACACTGGGAACGAGGCGATCGCAAGGCAGTCCAAAGACTTCTGTAGAGAGTTCCCAAGCCCATTTTATCGCTTCTTCTTTAAAATAATCCCCAAAACTAAAATTACCCAGCATCTCAAAGAAAGTATGGTGTCTGGCGGTCCGTCCTACGTTTTCAATATCATTGGTACGAATACACTTTTGTGAGGTTGTCGCCCGCAAATGAGGAGCTTTTCTTTGTCCGAGGAAAATGGGTTTAAAGGGTAACATCCCCGCAATCGTTAATAGTACCGTGGGATCTTCAGGGACAAGAGAAGCACTCGGTAAAATTTTATGTTGCCGTTGGGCATAAAAATCTAAAAATTGTTGCCGGATTTCAGCGCCAGTTAGGTATTTCGGTTTAAAAGTCATGGGATTTCTTAGGAATATCTATTTTGCTTGCACTTTAACTATTGTGACATCTTTACCAGTCCTTCTGGTCATTTCGAGGAGAAAATGCGATCGCGCTTGCGATAGTACATAGGAATTGAGTTTGACGGGCGGGAGATATGACCCAAAAAGCCAACATTGGCAGCAAGCACTTAATTTAGTTTAGCGCTAAATTCCCTAGCACGTCGGATGAACGCCAAATCTTAATCTTGAAGTTTGCGCGATCGCAAGACATCATTCTCCAAATAATCTTGTCAACCAATTGGTAAACTGGCGAGCAGGTTCATTATTTGTCGCTAAAGTTCCAGCTTTAATAGCTGTTCCAAAAGGAGTTCCGGGATTTTTATGCCATGCCAAATAAGTGTGAATAATTGCTTTAGCACGATATGCTTCTTTAAAAGAAGTAAAATTGCGAGATTTTGCAGTATCTACACATTCTTCTGCATAGTTTAAACTTCCCTCGTAGTCACAGGTTTTTGTCTTAGCTTTTGCTTTTGCTAAATTTAGCAAAAAATCTTCCAACATTCCGATATCTTGGTTATTTGGCATTAACCAAATTCCAATTTTTGGGAATCCTTTTACATTGGGAATAATAGTTCCTTGTCGATCTGGATCTTCATGTTTTTCATAATCTGGACAAACTTTTTGCAATCGATCTATAACAGCGTCCATTCTGGAGGTAACACTAGGATTGTCTTCAGGTTTATCTGTATCTAAAACAATTCCAATAACATTAGGTCTTTCATTTCGAGAATATCTCAACAATTCGTCTAATTTTGATAATGCTTCTTCATGCCCCTCACAATTATATATACAAAATTCTTTTGGCACTTTATGGGCAACACATAAGTGCATAACTACATGACAATCATCACTACCTTCAAGCAATAGAATCTTGTTTTCTGACTTTAAATCATGTTTGAAATCCATTATCGCACTTCTCCATCTATAGCTAAGATATCTCCCAATGAATCACGATCGTAAGGCATAACCTCAGTTTCAGAGATGTAGTTATCAAGACGATAAAAAGTTGCGCGATCGGGGTATTTTTTCCAAATCTCTTCAAAAGCATTAATACAATCTTTGCTATGGGTAGTCGCCACTACTTGAACATTTAACTTTTCAGATAATTGAAAGATTAGATCCCATAATTTAGATTGTACAGAATAATGCAGTCCATTTTCAAATTCATCAATCAGTAATAAACCATTTTGTGCATTAACTAATGCCAAAACAATATGAAACAAATGGGTAATCCCGTCACCCAAACTTTTCAAAGGTATTCGGAAGTCATCATTATAAATTAAAATAGGTGTAATTTCTTCCTTTTCTCTGGGAATGCTATTTCTATTTAGTTCTTTAGGAAGAAGTACGCTAATATCTTGAATATCACTATCGATTAATTTAAGTGCATTGATTACTTCTTGCTTCATAGTCGGTTTAATACTAACATTATTCCAAAGTCCTGCCAGTATATCATCAGAAATACAGTCAGTTGGGACAAACTGAATATTATGGAGAGATTTATGATTTGACAAACTCATAGAAATAGAACGAGAGTATCGGCGAATATTTTGTATATCTTTACTCAACCTGACTAAACGTTGTGTTGTACGATATGTTTCTAATTCCAATACATATTCAGTATCTACTAAAGATATATCTGTCTCAGAAGGACTATCCAATTTGACAAAGCGACTCTCTGTATCAGTTTCTATAGTTTGATAAAGAGAAAGATATAATTTAATTCGATTCTCCAAGTTATGGAGAGAACCTATTTCTATGGACTCAGTATTTATTCTGGGTAATTTATAACCGTAGAATAGATAACGAAATGGATGGTTGATATCTTGAAAAACCAAGTTTTCATTTAACTTAAAACGAATTTCCCAGTCTTGTCCGCGTTCGGAAATAAGGTTGTAAAGCAATAAGGGGGACGCATTGGTAGCATATACACGCAATGCTTCTAAGAGACAAGTTTTCCCAGAGTTATTATTACCTATAATTAGGTTAACATTACTGAGTTTATCAATCTCTAATGTTTTGAACGCACGAAAGTTTTTTATATATAAAGAATCTAACATAAATCAAGGTTTGTTTGAATGTATATTTTCTCCACTTCTGACCTGCATTAGAGTGCGAGTTTTTTGGATTATACCACATTAACCGAATTGTTGAAAGCGTAGCGTTGAAATCCTTAAACATTACTCAAACTAAAACATCGGCGCATTTTTTCTCTGAAAATTCCTCCATCAGCACGGCGATCGCGCTTCCTCCTAACTCCCAACCCCTAAGAAACAGGGATTTCAATCCCTGGCGGATCGGGTGCATCTCAAAGTTGCAAATTTACAACAACATTGCTCCGAATAATTAGAGCTAGGGAGCGAGACGCTCCCACTACAATAAACTATAATGGGGGTAGTGCGTTCGCGTAGCGTGTCCAAAGGACAAACATCTTGCTCGCTATTTTTACAAAACTGAGATGCACCTGGCGGATCTGGCTATTCGCTTTACATTTTCTCATAAATTTGACAAAGTGGCGTGCGGCTAATGTGGTTTCAAAAGCAAAATCAACTTCAGTATTGACTAGGAAATATAATCTTGCTAACATCTTAATTCCTTTTAGCTGCTATACTGGAAGTGACTGGTTCAAATACGAATATAATCATAAGGCAAAATGGAAACAATCGCAGTTAATGAAGATATAAAAAAGATTGATGAATTAGTCGATCGCGCTGTTGAAAGCGATCAACCAATTTTATTAAAAGGAGAAAAAGGAAATGCTATTTTGATTTCTGAAAAAGATTGGAATGCTCTCCAAGAAACACTTTACTTGCAATCTATTCCCGAAATGACTAAATCAATAAAAAAAGGCGGAGATACTTCATTAAAGGATTGTGTTGAGGAATCAATAGTTAGGGGGATTTTAAATGGATGAGTGGCAATTATTGTTTACTAAACAGGCAGTCAAAGATGCTAAAAAAATTGCATCATCGCGATCGCCTTCGCATATTCTTCTAGCTTCTCTTTTTCTTCTGGACTCAAGGTTTCATCCTCTTTTTAGTTTGTTTTACTCTTTTTTTTACCACGATTCAGGTATTTTTGCAAAACTGAGATGCACCCGAATTCATGGGGGGAATTTGGTCTGCGGTTAAGGTGACAACCTTACCATCTTGCCAAATACTAATCGATTCTCCTAACCTGCGGTGTCTTTCTATAGCTTGCGCGATCGCAAATTTAACCCCAGCATCAATTTTTTGCTGAGTTTCGCTTAGGTGCATTTCTTTTTCATTCGCTAAGTTCGATTTGCTTCCAGATTGAGGGTTCATAAACAATTATTTTCTGATTGAGATTTGATGCAGTGACTAACTGAGGACTAGGGTTAGAATTATCATAGATACTCCAAGTATCGCACAAAGGCAAATACAAGTTCATTAAATTACTGCGTCCTCGTTGGTAGCGACGACGAATTGTTTCTTCTGGGATATTGTGACCTCCACTTTCTACTCTTCTCCTAACTCGTGCGATCGCGAGTTCTGGACTCTGCAACCAAAAGTAAATTAAGTTTATTATATATCCTTTCGCTTTACATTTTCTCATAAATTTGGCAAAGTGGCGTGCGGCTAAGGTGGTTTCAAAAGCAAAATCAACTTCAGCATTAACGAGATAATCCAATCTTGCTAACATTAATCGTCCTGCTTGTATCGCTACAGATTCGGGATTAAAAGGAGAGATTCCAACTGCGATTTCATCAGCGTTGACATATTCAAACACTTCTAGAAAGGAAGGAAGAATTTGTTTGGCAGTCGTTGTTTTTCCAGAACCATTCGCACCACCGATAACATATAAATTGGGCATTTTAGATTATATTTAATTTTACTATATTAGCGCGATCGCTTTTTGGATAGGTCGCTGATTATTCTTGTTCCATTTCTCGGATGATTCTCATGGTCTCTACGGAAACAGCACACACTCTGGTTAATAAGTCAATGACTTTTTCTTTATAATCTGCAAATTTGTAGGTATTGAATTTTTCGCGAATAGTCGGATCGCGTGGTTTCTTTTCTTTATGTTGGTCTAGTACCCATTCTAAGGCAGAACGGTTGCCGAGTTTGTATTCCCAGGCAGCAGGGGGAATGTCTTTCAAGGTGGTGATATTATCGAGGAGAATTTGATGGTTATCTTTGTCTGCTTTCAGTTTGGGTTTATAGAGTTGTCCGTCTTTGAGGGGAATATCAATCTGTTGGAGTTTGTAGGGGGTAATACTTTCATAGTTGAGGTGCAATTCCATTAATTTTTCTCCCCAGTTTGCCCATTTTTGGAAGTCGTCATAAAAGGGAAGTCGAGGAAAGTCTCGTTTTAGGTTCAGTTCGTATTTTTTGCGGTATTGGGGGTTATGGAGGACGGCATAGGTATAGTGGAAGATATCGAGTTTTGTTATCGTTTTATTGTTGTAATGGGTTTGAAATTGTTTGAGTCCCCAATCGGTGATATTATCGATGCGATTTCCTTCTTTGTCGTAGCGGTAGAGAGGGAGACATTGTGCTGTATTGGGCATAAAAATATCTAAATTTGGAATAATAGCTGTTGCTAAAACAGAAAAACTTATTCTTAAACCATAAGATAGAGTAATTAGATTGTTTTCTTTTAAATTTTTATCAAATATGTTATTTAACTGACCAGGCATTCTATTTAGATGTCTATCAAAGTAGACATATTTTTGAGTGTATGGCCTATACAAACCAAAATAAATTTTAGAATTCTCAAACTCTATGCAAATATGATTTTGCAAATATTTATTAAGTTCTCGATCCCATTTTATTTTATCTTTACTTTCATATTTTTTGTTTTTCAATGTTCTCTGATATATCTTAACGAAAAATTCTATCTTTTTTGCAAGTATGCTATTGTCAAAATCATAAACCCATTCATCCCTACCTGTTTCTAAACCACGCGAAAATAACTCAAAAACTGCTTCTTGAGATCGTCCTGCTTTCACCTCTTTATCTACTAATATTAACAAATCATCAAAATCATTATCAATCAATTTAACCCAATTCTGTTTTTCATCCGGTTGAATATGTTTGAATGTCAAATTACTAAATTTATTACTTACAAGCAAACCCAACTTTTCCTCTACTGTTTCCAAATCATTAGTATTAAGATAATGAATTGAACATTGATTATTATTTTTTGACTGACTTTTGATTAAAAAACTGATCGCAACACCAATTTTAATTCCGAATACATTCCCATTCTTATCCCCCTTCCGCAAATTTCCACCCAAATCAATCAAATAAATATCACTAAATTCTTGGCTCAATATCTTACGAAACCCATCAAACGTTAACGCATTGATAAACGAATTATTCGTTACAAAACTGACAATTCCTTTTGTTTTATTAATCCGATCGCTTGCCCAACGATAAAATCGAACATACATATCATAAAGAGCATTTTTGTTTTGTGCTTTTCCCTGCTTAACATAAGTTTCTCTAATCCGACTATCAATTGAATCATATTTACGATTTGCATTATTTTGATTAAAATTTTCTTGCCAAGCATTATAAGGAGGATTGCCAATAATCACCGAAATTTCTTTATCATTTTGTCTTTTAATCCTCTCCGTATTCTCCAACGTCATCGCAAACAAATCCAACTGTTTCCCTGCAAAAGAAGTATTATCCAACGTATCCATAAAACAAATATTCTTAAACTCCTCATACACCTTCATCTTCTGCTGATAAGTATACTCAATATTCAAATTGGCAATGTAATAAGGCAAAATCGCCACCTCATTACAATGAATCTCATTCAGATACTTATACCGCAACTTATTCGCAGGCAAATACTCAATCAACTCCGTAATAAACGTCCCCGTCCCCGTCGCAGGATCGAGAATTTCTACCCCTTCATCACTCAACAACTTCCCAAAATGTTTGTGTAACAAATAATCCGTACTCTCCACCATAAACCGAACAATTTCATTCGGTGTATAAACAATTCCCAACCGATCCGCAGCCTTCGGATTATATGCTTTATAAAAATTCTCATAAAGCACCTTTAAAAACTTCTGTTTCTCCTGATGATTAGAAATATTTGTCGCCGTCCGTCGAATTACCGCATAATAATGTTCAATACTTCCTAACGTATTCCGACGCACCGATCCCGTAAAAAACGTCTCAATAATCCCCTGTAAAGACCGTGCAATATTATTTTCCCGATGAAACTGGGACTCATTAAAAACCGTCGTAAAAATATCCTCCGTGAGAATATGTTGAATCATCATTTCTCTTATATCTTCCCCCGTTACCTCCGGGTTAATCGACTTGCGACATAACTCTAAAAACGTCTCCCTCGCCTCTCGAAATGCTTGGTTATTCGCCGCCGCATCTGCAATCCTTTCCCGTAACTCCTCCGCAATTAAAGGCACATCCTGCTTAAATTGTTCCAACGCTTCCCGAAAATCCTTCACCTCCGGACGAACATAATTAATAAACTGTTGTAAAAGTCCATCTAACGCCTCCCAATCTGCCATCAAAACCCGCAATATTTCCGTATCTCCTTGATATAAAACCGCCGTCCGTGTATCCTCAAAAATTATATTATCCGTGGGATATCCCTTCGCCAACTTCTTTGCAATTTCCTCATCAAGATCGTCCTTCGTATCCTTCGCTTCCCAGTATCCCCAGTCCAACCGCAACGCATCTTTTACCGTCCCATCCGGACGAATGCTAGTATTTTTGTAAGTTAACTCATCAACGAGACGAAAATCCCGCGCTTTGCAATATCCTCCCAATAACGTTGCAAACGCCTTTCGCAACGAAGACTCATTGCGAGACCCTCCGTAGCGTTGTAACTCCTCCAATTCCCGCTTGTACTGTTCAATTAGCAACTTAGACATCGTTGCTTGACTCCTCACTCAAAAAAAGGGACTTAATTATTTTACCTTCATTAGCGGAGATGCGATCGCATTTTCATCTTGTGTTTATCCAATAATTTATCAACTATCGATCGCCAAACATAATTCTCGAAAATGATCTCCCCGATGTTCAAAACTTTGATATTGGTCAAAACTTGCACAAGCAGGAGAGAGTAATACTGTAGAAATATTCTGCTGTTTTGCTAACTCAAATCCTCGCATTACTGCCTTATCCATAGTTTCCACAATCTCCCCTGCTTCATAGTTATTTTCCTGCAAGCGCTGACTAAAAATAGATGCTGCATCTCCAATCAATAAAACAGCTTTTGCTTTGCGTTTAATCGCTGCGATCCATGCCGTATCATCTCCTGTTTTTGCTTCCCCTCCAGCAATTAAAATGGTCTCATCAGGAACAGCATTTAAACCCACTTCTGCGGCATCATAGTTAGTTGCTTTGCTATCATTAATAAAAGTCACATTGGCATGAGTACAAATTGATTCGAGACGATGAGAAACACCGGGAAATTGAGCAATTGCTGTGGCGATCGCCTCCTTTTCAATACCTGCTAAACGTGCAGCACCAACAGCCAGTAAGAGATTTTGTAAGTTATGATTTCCTAACATTTTTAAGGAGTTTATGGGAGCAATTTTCTCTTGAAACGCAACGATCCAACCTTCTTCAATATAAATGCCGCGATCGCGATCGCATAATAATTTTTCTTTTCCTAAAACACTCGTCCAATAGGCATTTTTCCAGTCTTCAAGTCCCACATTTCGCAAGTAAGGATCGTCGCCATTAAGAATTTGTTGTTGAGAACGATTTAAAAGCGAGGCTTTAATTTGATAGTAATTATCTAGGGTATGGTGACGCGCTAAATGATCGGGAGTAAAAGTTGTCCAAATGCCAATTTTAGGAGCAATTTCTCGGGAAGATTCGATTTGATAACTGCTAATTTCTGCAATAATCCAATCGTAAGCATTGGGGTTTAAGGTTTGTTTCCCATTCACTACCAATTCACAGGCAGCATAACCAATATTGCCACAAGCAGGGGCATTTAATCCCGCTTCTTTAAAGATAGCTGCAATTAAAGCAGTTGTGGTTGTTTTGCCATTTGTTCCGGTAATTCCGACCCAAGGAGAAGTTTTTAAAAACCGCCAAGCGAGTTCCATTTCGCCAATCGTATCGATCGCCTTTTCTCTGGCCTCAACTAACATAGGAGTATCCCAAGGAACCCCAGGACTCACGACAATAAGATCGAGAGTATGATCGAGAGTCAAAGTATAGCCCAATTTAACAGTTATTCCTTCCTTTTCTAGGGTTTCTTGTAAAGATTGCAGATCGGGAGAAGTACCGCGATCGCCTAACTCAACCTCCCAGCCATTTTGCTTTAATAAACGTGCAGCAGCTATCCCCGATCGCCCCAGTCCAATAATATGTGCTTTCATGTTTGTGATTGGTTGTTTTTGGTGACTCATTACCGATTAACTCTTTACAATTGCGCCAAAATCTGCTAGAACTCGAGCATGATTGCGTAAGAGTCCTAAGAGATTGAGGCGATTTTTTTGGATGTTTGCATCTTCTGCCATAATCAATACGCTTTCCTCTCCATCAAAGAAGGTACTCACGACAGGAGTAATCCTTGCCAAACCTTCTAGTAATGATTGATAATTGCGCTCTAATCGTGCTGTTTCGGTTTGCGGGACTAAAGATATCAAACTATCATAAAAGGCTTGTTCTGAGGCTTTCTCGAACAGATTGGGATCGACAACAGAAGTGGGGTCTAACTGTTGCGTATCCAAGTCTCCCTTAACCGCAAGACGTGCCGATCGATTAACGGTTTCGTAAATGGTATCGAGGACTTTATTAGCGCGAATTTCTTGCAGGAATAGGGCGCGATCGCGGACATCGAGTAAGTCTTGTAAAGCACGTTCTGTATATTCAATATCCCCTTCTCCTAAGACAGCGTTAACGAGATCGTAATCAATCTTTTTCTCCTCTTGTAGTAGGGTGCGAATGCGTTGCAGAAAGAACTCTTCTAAGGCATCATTGGGAGATTGGCGATCGCCATGATTTTCCACAAAATCTTGAGAGAATTGAGCGACGAGATCCGCCAAGTTAATATTTAAGTTTGCGTGCCAAATAATATTAACAATCGAGTTCCCCCCGCGACGCAAAGCAAAGGGATCTGAAGACCCAGTAGGAATCTTTCCCAACCCAAAAATACTAACCAAAGTATCGAGGCGATCGGCAATTCCCACCACTTGACCCGCTAAACTGTCCGGCATTATATCATCAGCATTCCGGGGTAAATAATGCTCAAAAATTGCCGTAGCGACTTCCTCAGATTCCCCGCTAACTCGTGCATATTTTTGCCCCATAATTCCCTGTAATTCGGGAAACTCATAAATCATTTGGGTCATTAGATCGGCTTTACACAAAAGCGCCGATCGCTCAATCGTTTCGGCTTGTTTCTCGCCGATATTTAACTGTTTACCGATTTCTTCTGCGACTTCAATTAGGCGATCGACCTTATCTCGCATTGACCCTAAATCTGCTTGAAAAGTAACAGTTTCCAGTTGCGGTAAAAAAGTCTCTAACGGTTCATCACAATCAGATTGATAGAAGAATTGAGCATCTGCCAATCTTGCTCGAATAACCTTAGCATTTCCCGTTGCAATAATCTCTGCTTTTTGGGGATCGCCGTTAGAAATAGTGATAAAATTTGCAAAGAGTTCGCTGTTTTCCTCCTCCGTCTTTTTGATGGGAAAATAACGCTGATGTGTAACCATCACCGTCTTAATCACTTCGGGAGGAAGTTCGAGAAATTCCTCATCAAATTTTCCTAAAATAGCATTAGGATATTCAACAAGATCGACAACTTCATCTAGTAAATCTGAGGTAACTTCTGCATACCCATCGACAGATTTTGCGATCGCGGCAATTTGTTCTTGAATCAATACTTTGCGCGTGTTAGAATTAACTTCAACAAAAGCCTTTTGCAAACATTGTCTATAATCTGTAGCTTGAGGAATTGAAACCAATTCTGGGTGTAAAATGCGATGCCCTCGAGAAGTGCGATCGCTGTTTAAAGTGGTCGAACCATTAACCAATTCAACCGATAAAATCTCCTTGTTCCATAAAGCAACTAACCAGCGTAAAGGGCGAGGAAAACGTAAATCTCCATCCCCCCAACGCATAAATCTGCGCCCTTCCAAACTACCAATCCATTGAGGAATGAGTTCTCTTAAAATATCTTTAGCATCGCGTCCAGGAATTTGTTTTTTAATGAAAACAAACTCTCCCTTGGGCGTTTCTCGTAATTCGATCGCCTCCAATTCTATCCCTTGCTTGCGGGCAAATCCTGTTAATGCTTTTGTCGGTTTTCCCTCCTTAAAAGCAACCTTAGCTGGGGGACCTTTAATCTCATCTTCGCGATCGGCTTGCTTTTCCGGAAGACCTTGTAAAAGAACGGCCAAGCGGCGCGGTGTCGCGTAAACTTCTAAACTATTGGGGGTTAAAAACTCCCCCTCTAAGGTTTTGGGGATATTCTCTTTCCATTGGGCGATCGCACTGGCGACAAAATCGGCAGGTAATTCCTCGGTACCCAGTTCAAATAAAAAATCTGACATAAGTGAATAGCAATGCAAAAAATCCTGCATCAATGTGCAGATTTAGACAGTTTACCGCGTTCTGGAGATTTAAACTTTAGATGAAGGAAATCTTAAAATTTTCGCGATCGGTGATTTATCGAGACAGGATAACTATAATCGAATAAAAATCGGAGCAAAATGAGCAAACTACGGAATATTTTAAAAGTTGCAGGAGTAGCAACGGCTGGGGCGATCGGCACAAAACTCGCAGTAGATTTTTTCAAAAAGCGAGGTAAAAAAGAGGAAGCAGTTAGCGAAGATGCGCCGGATATCCTCGAACCTGTGGACGATGATGCAGAACCTTCTTCTACGGCAGAAGTTGCCTACGCTGCGGTGAAACCCAGTTCTGCACAAACATTTTTGGATAAAAGTTTTGGCGATCCTGGTCGTTATGTTCCCGATCGCGCCCCAAAAGTTTTTGAATATCAAGGCAAACAGTATATGGTAATTTGGGCAGATGATACCCAGAAAAACAAGAAGCAAATGATGGCTTTTCTGTATACCGATGCGGGTCGTAAAATGGTTGCCAGTGTTGGCTATACTCTCGATACGACGGATTACAATATCAGCCTAGAAGATACACCTTTTGCTGTTGAAGTGAATGGCGATCTGATTACTTCTGGTCAAAGTACCACGGATGGAACGGATGAGGTTGATTTTGTTTTAGCATAAATCGAGGGCGATCGTGGGTTCTAAATTAGATTATTAGAGGGGTGCATCTCAGTTTTGTAAAAATAGCGAGCAAGATGCTCCCACTACCCGCATTATGGTTTATTGTAGTGGGAGCGTCTCGCTCCCTAGCTCTAATTATTCGGATGATGTTTCAACCATGCAAATATATCTCCAACAGTTAATTGTAAATCTTTGACTAAATCTGGAACAGGAAGAATTGAGTTTTCTGATTCTAAGAGTTGAGATTGTTGTTGAGGAAGATAAACCAAAATCGATTTTGTTTCTGGATCGATTAACCACCCCATTTTACTGCCATGATTAAGAGCATATAAAATTTTTCCGATAACTTTAATTGGGCTTTGTTCGGGTGAAAGGATTTCAATGATCCAATCTGGTGCAATATTAAAAACATTCGCAACATTTCCATTTTCATCAACAGGAATTCTCTCCCATGCAAATACCGTAACATCTGGAACAATTGCCCGTCCTCCAACGACACAACGAAGTTCAGTATAAGCACGGGCAATTCGTTGTTTTTTGACAATAGCATTAATCGTTTCTGTTAGTTCAACTTGAATCGTGCTATGATGTCCTTGAGGCATGGGTTTTTGGATAATTTGACCTTCAATATATTCGCTGGCGGGTTTCGTTTCTGGTAGTTTGAGAAACTCCTCTAGCGTTATTGTTTGGATCGGTGTTTGGATCATTATCATTCTCCAATTCATGCTTTCTCGTTACTCAATTTTAGCAGAATCTCAGCTTTCAAGAAGATTTGACATGATAGAGTAAAATGGCACGAGAGTAGTTGTAAAATTGAACTTGAAACGCGATAAAAATGAATGAGAAACCCGAACAGCAAGATTTAGCGCGATCGCCAGATCCGCTAATTAAAGACAAAAACACTAATCCCGATCTAGTCCCCTTGACAGATTCAATAAATAATGCTATTGATGAGAGCATTGTTCGACGTATTAAAGAAGCACAAACATCTGAAGAAGTAACACAATGGTTACAAGCAAGAGAACAGCTTGAGATTCAGAAAGAACGAAGAATACAAAATATTGAACAAGAGAAAAACAATTTACAAGAGCGTAGATTAAAGATTTTTGATGAAATTCGCTTAACTGTTTTTAGCGGTTTGCTTTTCTCACTAGGAGTTTCAATGGTATTTCTGAAACTTCAACAGCCAGGCTTAGTTTTGATTATTATTGGTAGTCTTAAACCGCTAAAATATTCAATTCCTGAAATTTCTAAACTCTTGGGAAAAATTTCTAAAAATATCAGTGTTCTTGCTTATCTTTTTACCTTAATTTTCTGCTTCTTTGCTATTTTAATTTGGGCTGATATCTCAGAAGGAATTCAACAAGCACTCATTATTTTCATTAGTCTTACTGTGTTGTTTTCTTTAAGTGTTATCCAACATATTCTAGAAACTTCTCAAATTAACAACACAATTGAGAATACAATTGAGAATATTCTCGATCGCAACATTGAGAATGAGGAATAATCAGAATTAAACACAGAATTATTTTCTAAAAATTCTTGTTGCGATCGCCCCCACCATCAAACCCAATAAAACCAAACCCAAACCAGTTTGTAGTAAAAATACATCCTCATTGGGTTGATTAACTTTCTCATCAATAAAATCAGCATAAGCAGAAACGCGAGTATCGAAAAATATTTCCCCAAAACTGCTATCCTTGTTCGGAGTAATATCAACTTCTGGAAGTGTCGATCGCCTACCACTCGAAGCAATACCCGCAATTTGTCCGTCAATAAATGCTGGACTTCCCTCATCTCCAGAAGTCGATCCCGCTTCATAAATTCGCCCGGTTTCTAAACTCAAATCGCCCAATAATCCTGCACTTGTTCCCGTATCATAGCCCATGATTCCCAAGTCGTAAAGGCTGTATTCTTTGCCTAAAGCATCGTTGCGACGCAGACGGCTATCAAAATCATAAACTAACTGTTTTCCAGACTCAATTCTAGTATTTAATTGCGGTTGTGCTAATGCTTCTCTCAAGGCATCATAACGATTACCTCCAAAGCGTTTTTGGTGAGTGCGATCGCCGCTTATTTCTCCTTCTACTCCTGTCCCCTTTACCCCATATCCTACACGAGTAAAAATCTGTCCAACTTCATCAGAACGGCGATAAATACTATAACGTTCTGCCGTAGTCGGTGCGACATCTTTGAGTTCAATAATAGCAATATCATTGTCATTATTTGCGCTATTATTCCACTGGGGATGAATAAAGATTTCTTTAGCTTCAAAACGTGCTTTGCCAATCTTTAATTGAAAAATAACTGTTACCGTCGTTGGATCTGGTTGAAAAAGAGAAGAATTATCTTGAAAGCAATTTGCTGCGGTAAGTATATGCTTTCCACTCCACAATAAAGACCCCGTACAAGTCTTATTATTCGGCAATTCTAATAATACCACGCCATCATAGCCCATTCCCGTTTGGACAATATAATCGCGATCGCTAGAATTATTGAGAGAGAGACTGAGGGCGATATATTGTTCGTTCATAATAATGAGAGATAGAGAATGGCAAAACGATCGCCTTTAAAAGTTTAGCGAAAAATGCAGCAAAATCAACGCGATCGCCCAGCCATATTCAATGGAGAGGAGGCGATCGATAGGTTAATATCAGTTTACGAACATTTTAGCGATAACAACTGATTAAAAATGACTGGAGAGAAACAACTGAATTTATTTGGCGATCCCGATCCCCAACCCGATCGCGATTCTCCTTCGGAGACGCTTCGCGATCGCATTCCCTTCGATGCAAATATCCCCATTCCTCCCCAAACTTACCAAAATATGGATGAATTGGCCGTTCACTGTCAGCAATGCGATCGTTGCGAATTAGGACAAACACGCATCAATGCAGTGATTGGACGAGGAAACCTCAATGCAGATATTATGATTATTGGCGAAGGTCCCGGACAGCATGAAGACGAACAAGGATTACCCTTTGTGGGAAAATCGGGTCAATTATTAGAGAAAATTCTGGCTTCCGTTAAATTGGATTCTCAGCAAGATGTTTATATCGCTAATATGGTGAAATGCGTCACTAAAGACACGCCAATTTTAACCCAACAAGGTTATAAAAGCATTGGTTGGATAGTCGATAATCGCTGGTCTGGAGAAGTCTTAAGTTTAACCCCCGATCGCCAATTAACTTGGCATAAAATAACAGGTTGGTATCGTTCTCCCTTGGGGGGAAGACCCCTCTATAGAGTTACTTACAAAGATAGTAACCTAGGTTATACAGCAACAGGAGATCATCCTATTTTAACCCGTCGAGGTTGGATTCCCGTCGAAGAATTGCAGCCACAGGATCTGGTTGCAACCGGAATTCCTTCAGGAGTATCCCAACAAATGCAGAATTTAGAAACTGCATTTTGCGATCGCATTTCCGTACTCTCTTCCTCCTTAATGACTTCTATCGTTGGGAATAAAACTGACTGGAAAACTGCCATTAAGCAACCCATTCTTCCCCCAGAAAACCCCACCCATGTTTATTGTATCGATGTCGAAGAAACCGCCAATTTTGTTACCCCCGCAGGAGTCGTTCACAATTGTCGTCCTCCCAGAAATAGAAAACCCAACCCTGATGAAATTATTGCTTGCAAACCCTATTTATTAGAACAAATTCGCCTCGTCGATCCCAAAATTATCTTATTTACTGGAGGAACAGCCTATCAAGGCTTGACGGGGAAAAAACAAGGCATTACTAAAATGCGAGGACAATGGCTAGAATGGGAATCAAGGCAGTGTATGGCAATTTTACATCCCGCCTACTTGTTACGCAATTCCTCTCGAGAAAAAGGACAACCAAAATGGTTAATGTGGCAAGATATTCAAGCGGTACGGGCAAAATTAGACCAACTGCGTGCCAAAACAACTTAATAGTAATATTTGAGCGATCGGGGTGATATTATGCTAGACAAACTTCCTCCAGAGGCGAAAACATGGGCGGAAAAACTACACTGGAAAGAACGACGCTATTTACTCTCAATTTGTCATCTTCTTTGTGCTGCAGCGCCAGAAACCCAAGCACAATTTTTGGATCAATATACGGCAGATGGACTAATTGGGAAAATTATTCAAGATTATGAAACCCAAACTAAAATCAAAAATCATTTTAAAAGTTTTCATATCGATACAGAACTCAATCCACAAGTTCTTAGAAAAAATATTAAACAATTTTACATTCATTCTGCCCAAGATGTTCGCCGAGAACCTGCAAAATATTTAGAGTCAGCATTGCGTCTTGTTACCAGTCCAGAAGAAAAGAATTATGTTCTTAACTATATTTTAGGATTTGAATTGATTAAATTAATCTTTAAAATGAGTTGGTTGCAACAAGAACGATTTTATTCTCTGCAACATAATCAAGAAGAATTTTTTAATGCTTATATCAAACCCATTCAATATACCCATAGATTGAATGGAATTGTCAATCCTAAAGATTCTAATCTCTTTTTTGCCCAACGCAGTTATTTTGTGCAAAAACCTAACCTTTCCGATCGCAAAACCACCGAGTTAGTGATGGTCACATTTACCACCGATACTGTTAGTAATTTGGGCTTTTCTATTGTTCGCAATATTCGTCCCGTTCCTTTTGATTACGATTATATTTATCAACCGGAAGAAGAACGCATTTTTTGTTAATATTAACTATTAAAAATCCCCCCAATTGGGAGGATTTTCAAGCTAGTTTTCAAGGGCTTAAACCATCGCCAATGCAGGCTCCGGCCAGCGTTCTACCGCTTTACCAATCACCGATAACTCTTTCATCAAATTGTCAAAGCGATCGGGAGTTAAAGACTGAGGACCATCAGAAAGAGCCTTCGCAGGGTTCGGATGTACCTCGATCATTAACGAGTCTGTCCCTGCCGCGATCGCCGCCTTCGCCATTGCGGGAACATATTCCCATTTTCCTGTCCCGTGGCTGGGGTCAAGCATAATCGGTAAGTGGGTCAATAAGCGCAGGACGGGTACCACAGCAATATCTAAAGTATTGCGAGTATAGGAGCGATCAAAAGTCCGTAAACCTCGTTCGCACAGGATAACATTAGGATTACCCGCCGCGAGAATATATTCAGCAGCCATTAACCACTCATCAATCGTCGCCGACATTCCTCGCTTGAGTAGTACAGGCTTATCTTGAGCGCCAACTTTTTTCAGAAGGGCAAAATTCTGCATATTTCTCGCCCCAACCTGCAAAACATCGGCAACATCGGCAATTTTTTCCACATCGGCAGTATCCATAACCTCGGTAATAATACCCAAGCCAGAAGCCTCCCGCGCCGTTGCCAATAAACCTAAAGCGCTTTCGCCGTGACCTTGGAAAGCATAAGGAGAAGTCCTGGGCTTATAGGCACCACCGCGCAAGAATTTAGCCCCCGCTTTTTTCACTCGTAGTGCCGTTTCCACGATCATTTCTTCGTTTTCTACGGAACAAGGACCCGCGACAACAACAATGGGATGGTGTTCCCCAAAAAGCACATTCCCTTCGGGAGTGCTGACGGCAATTTCGCTGGCCTGTCCGTGGTGAAACTCCCGACTGGCACGCTTATAAGGACGTTCTACCCGCAGGACAGATTCAATCCAAGGACTTTTTTCCTCGATCTGGCGTTCGTCTAGACTGGCAGTATCTCCTACTAGCCCCACGATAACTTTATGCCGTCCGACAATTTTTTCGGGTTGTAGTCCCCATTCTGCAAATTCCTGACACAAACGAGTCACTTCGGCTTCTGGAGAGCCAACTTTCATGACAACAATCATTCTGTAATATCCCCTTCGTATAAAACGCTATTTACTGGAGTCCTGTTAGGAGCAATTTTAGAGGGTCAGGGAAGCCTTGACCCTAAAATCGTTAGTTTTCTTTAGCTTCTTTCGCTGCTTGCTTGGCTGTACGCCAACCTTGGATCAGTCTGGCCAGATTCAGGGTGAATTCTTCCCAGCCTAACCAACCCCCCGCACGATCTTCCTCCCAGGAGGTGGAGAGAACGCCGTAACTCAAACCCACAAACCCCAAACCGAATAAAGCCAAGGTTGCAGAAAAGACAAACGAGGGGGCAATATCCGCCCAGCCTTGACTGACTAAGAGATAAAAAATGAAAAAACTGGAGAGTCCCAATCCTGTCGGAATCCCCGACATCAGAGCCATACGCCGGATCATGCGCTTGCTGACTGCATCGGGGATGGCGGTGGAATTAGTCTTGGAGTTAAACTTGCGATCGCGCCGAGAAGTCGATTTTTGCTCTGATTTTTTCTCTGATTCAGGAGTGGGGGATGTAACTGGGGCTTTTTTCTTTTTCTTGCTCTTTTGACGGGGTTCAAAAGGGAGGGGTGCGCGATCGGATTCTGAAGGCATGAGTTTTTCGGGGATGGTTTAACGGCGGATACCCAAACGGCGGATCAATTGTTGGTAGTGTTCGTAATCGTTTTTTTGGATGTAGGAAAGAAGTCTTCTGCGACGACCAATCAGCTTGAGTAGCCCCCGACGAGAGGAATGATCTTTTTTATTTTGTTTTAAATGTTGGGTTAGCCCTTCAATTCTGGCCGTCAGTACGGCTACTTGTACGTCTGAGGAGCCTGTATCGGTTTCGTGGACTTGATAATCCGAGAATATTTGTTGTTTTCGCTCTTGAGTTATGGTCATAGTTTGACGGTGCGTAATTGTTGGATTACAAAAAATGCAGCAATCTCTGATTATACCATAGTGCGATCGCCTTGCCCACCATTAGCCAAGAAAATCTCAAAATCAATTTGAACTGTAGCGATCGCAGACCTCGCAACAAAGTCGTATCGCAATTTCACTTATCTTTATATTTCTCCAAAGAAAAATTCACAAAATCTTTACAATCATTTTGTTATTCTTACCAAGCGATCTCGCCTATACTGAAAAGAACGAAAATAGGGGTATATCTAATCACAAAGGAATTATCACGGTGATATTTTGGCGATCGCTTCCTTATTTTACTCCCATTGCAATTTTATTCGCGGCATGGGGCATCTCTCCTTCCGTTATGGCTCAATCTATTGTTCCTGAGTCTAACAGTACAGAGACTTTGATTAATGTGGACGGACAAAAATTTAATATTGAAGGAGGCAGGTTATCAGGAGACGGACAGAACTTATTTCACAGCTTTGAACAGTTTGGACTCGATGCCGGACAAATTGCTAATTTTCTCTCTGCACCGGAAATTCGTAACATTTTAAGTCGCGTTGTTGGGGGAAATCCTTCTCTAATTAATGGCTT
>NZ_JACSWA010000033.1 GCF_016888125.1 Spirulina sp. CCY15215 | reverse complement strand
ATAATTATCAAACTTTAACGGGAAATCCCAATCAATTTGCTTTCGATTTGGCACAGCCTGGAGCGATAATCAATGCCGGAAATTTGACGGCGACGGGAGGCGATATTACACTGATGGGGGGAACTGTTGTCAATACGGGCAGTATTGAAGCTGGTACGGTAACGCTTGCGGCGGTACCCGGTAGCAGTTTAATTCGCATTCAGCAAGCAGGAAGTTTGTTGAGTTTGGAAGTCGAAGCCCCTCGGGATAGCAATGGGGAAATTTTACCCTTTACGGCTTTGGATATTCCCGAATTATTAACCGCTTCTGGGACTGAAAATGCGACGCTAAATACTGCCAATGAGGGAGATTTGATTATTGCG
>NZ_JACSWA010000329.1 GCF_016888125.1 Spirulina sp. CCY15215 | reverse complement strand
AGGGTTTACCGTCGCTATCGGGATAAAGGAATTCGTCTTCAATGGTGGTCGGAGAAAGTTGTTGTACCATTGCCTCAAAGAAAGAAAGAATCAATACGTTTGACTTCATTATACGGGCGGTGCAACCCACCGGAACAATCGAATTTGCCTAGCGGTCAGACCCCTCGTCGCCGTTAGCGTAGCTCCTCTTGTGCTACATTTTAAAGTGCGGAATGTGGGGTATAATGTCCTATCTCTAGTTTTCTTGCTCATTTGCCCATCATGAAAAGTCTCTGGAATCAAGCTGAAGCCGATCGCTACCCTACCGACCTCGAACAGCGCGTTTATACCTCTCAACTCTTAGGGCGCGATCCCTCTCTTGTCCTCCACGGCGGCGGCAATACTTCAGTGAAAATCCGAGAAAAGAATATTGTTAGCGAAGAAGAAGAGATTCTTTATGTGAAAGGAAGTGGTTGGGATTTAGCGACGATCGAAAAGGAAGGCTTTTCTCCGGTTCGTATGGATCATCTCCTCAAATTGGCGAAATTAGAGGCTTTAAGCGACCCTGAGATGGTAAATGAGCTAAAAACGCAAATGACCCGTTCTAGCGCTCCTTCTCCCTCTGTGGAGACGATTCTCCACGCGACTTTACCCTATAAATATGTCGATCACACCCATGCTAATGCGGTTGTGACGATTACGAATACTCCCAGTGGGTTAGCACGAATTCGGGAAATTTATGGCGATCGCATCGTGATTATTCCCTATGTTATGCCAGGATTCGATCTCGCTCGTCTCTGTGCGGAAAAATTTGCCGCCGAAGCAGGAGAAAATACTGTCGGCATGGTATTAATGAATCATGGTATCTTCTCCTTTGGGGCAACGGCACGGGAATCTTACGAATTGATGATTGAATTAGTGAGTTTAGCAGAAGATTATATTGAGAAACAGGGCGCAAAAGTAGCCCCAAATTCCGTCAAAATTGCAGAGAAGTCTTTGGCAATTCCTTTAGCCGAATTGCGTTATCAATTATCTAAAAGTGCAGGATTTCCGGCGATCGTGACGATGCACCGCAATGAAAAAACCCTTTCTTTTGTTCAACGAGAAGATATTGCCGAAATCTCCCAACAAGGTCCCGCAACTCCCGATCATGTGATTCGTACCAAACGCCTTCCCCTTCTCGGACGAGATTTAGAGGCTTATATTGAGGATTATCAAGCATATTTTCGCACCCATGCGACGGAAACAACAACTATGCTCGATCCCGTCCCTCGGGTGATTTTAGATGCAGAATTGGGGATGTGTGCGATGGGCAAAAATGCCAAAAGCGCCGCGATCGTTGCTGATATTTATCACCATACCATTGATATTATTCAATCTTCGACGGCGTTAGAGCGCTATCAAGCCTTACCTGCAAAAGATATTTTTGCTGTAGAATATTGGGACCTAGAACAGGCAAAATTACGCAAAGGCGGTACACCTCCCCAGTTTACGGGAGAAATTGCCCTCGTTACGGGAGCCGCTTCGGGAATTGGTAAAGCCTGTGTGGAATCCTTACTCAAACGAGGAGCGGCGGTGGTGGGTTTAGATATTAATCCTAACATTGAGGAACTCTATTCTCGTCCTGATTTCTTGGGGATTAAATGCGATGTGACTCGAGAAGATAATATTAATGACGCGATCGAGCAAACTGTCCGTAATTTTGGCGGTTTGGATCTGTTAATTCTCAATGCGGGTATTTTTCCTTCGAGTCGCGCGATCGCCGAATTAAATACGGAAGAATGGCGTAAGGTTATGAACATTAACCTCGATGCCAATTTGATTTTATTACGAGAATGTCATCCCTTCTTAAAACTTGCACCAAATGGGGGGAGAGTGGTGATTATTGGCTCGAAAAATGTCCCGGCACCCGGTCCCGGTGCGGCGGCTTATTCTGCTTCTAAAGCGGCATTAAATCAACTGATGCGAGTAGCGGCTTTAGAATGGGGTCAAGATCGAATTCGCCTTAATTCTCTCCATCCTAATGCAGTTTTTGATACGGGAATATGGACGCAGGAAGTGCTAGAAAACCGTGCTAAACATTATGGAATTACGGTGGAAGAATATAAAACTAATAATGTCTTAAAAGTTGAGGTTAATAGTCACGCTGTTGCTGAGTTAGCTGCGGAAATGTGCGGGTCTTTGTTTGCTTGCACGACGGCGGCTCAAATTCCCGTTGACGGGGGGAATGAACGGGTAATTTAGAGTTGAGGAGTTATAATCGAGAATATTTAATAATTCGAGTTTTATATGTCAAATTTTCGCGATCGCGTTTTGCTTAAAGTCGTTAGCAGTATTCCTTTGCGAGGACTTTTAATTATTCCCTTTGTTCTCCAGATTTGCGGTATTGTCGGGTTAGTGGGCTATCTTTCTTTTAGAACTGGGCAAAAAGCCGTTGAAACTCTTGCCGATCGCCTGATACACGAAATTGGCGATCGTATCGAACAAAATTTAGAAACGTATTTAGCACTTCCTCATCAAGTCAACCGAACTAATGCAAAGGCGATTGAATTGGGTATTTTAAATGTGCGCGATTTGTCAACCGTTGAAAGTTACTTTTTAGAACAGTTGCAAATTTTTGATAGCATTAATAGTATTGTTTTGGGAAATGAAGAAAAGGAATTTGTTGGGGTGGAAAAGCGAGAAAAAGAGCTTCTCGTCCTCATGGAATCAGATAATAAAACTAATTATAATTTACATACCTACGCGATCAATCCTCAAGGAAATCGTTTAGAAACTATTAATATCACGGAAAACTACGATCCTAGGATTCGTCCGTGGTACACAGATCCAGTTGCAGCCAAAAAAGAAGTTTGGAGCGAAATTTTCCCTCAGTTTACCACCAAAGATTTAACATTAGCGGCTGTTCGTCCCGTCTACGATCGCCAGGGAAATTTAGATGGAGTTGTTAATAGTAGCTTACATTTAGTCGCCATTAGCAATTTTCTGGCTAATTTAGAAATTGGCAAAACCGGACAGAGTTTTATTATAGAGCGATCGGGAATGTTAGTGGCAACTTCAACTTTAGAAAAATTATCTCGACTTCAAGATGAGAAATTAACGCGAGTATTAGCTGGAGAAAGTCAAGACTCATTAACTCGGAAGATTGCGGAGGAAATTACTTCGCAAAACTTAATCGATCGCGGCGATCGCACTCAAATCAACTTAAATATTGCAGGAGAATTATATTTTTTACAAATCCACCCTTTTCAAGATAGCTTTGGTTTAGATTGGTCGATCGCGATCGTTATTCCCCGTGCTGATTTTATGGCACAAATTAATCGTAATACTCGCAACACTATTTTACTCTGTTTTGCTGCTTTAATTATGGCGATCGTCATTGGTATTTTAACAGCACGTTGGGTCACAAAACCGATTTTAAGACTCAATGAAGCTGCCAAAAATATTGCTCGCGGTCATTGGCATCAAGGCATTAATATTCAAAGAAATGATGAACTTGGAGAATTAGAACAATCTTTTAATCTCATGTCAGAACAATTACAAAATGTTTTAATTACGTTGGAAGAACGGGTTAAAGAAAGAACCGAAGAATTAGTCGTTGCCAAGGAAAAAGCCGAGGTTGCAAATAAAGCAAAAAGTGAATTTTTGGCAAATATGAGTCACGAGTTACGAACCCCTCTCAATGCTATTTTAGGGTTTTCACAAATTATGTTTAGATCGCAAACTTTGCCTTCAGAACACAAAGAAAATATACAAATTATTAACAATAGTGGTGATTATTTATTATCTCTGATTAATAAGGTTTTGGACTTGTCAAAAATTGAAGCCGGAAAAATTAGCTTTAATCCGAAAAACTTTGATCTCTATGCCCTTTTGAATGAAGTGGAAAATTTATTGGAAATTAACGCAGAAGAAAAAGAATTACAACTTAACTTTACCTATGAAGAAGATGTACCGCAATATATTCACACAGATGCTTTAAAACTCCGTCAAATTTTAATTAATCTAATTAATAATGCTCTCAAATTCACCTCAAAAGGAGGAGTTACAGTCCGAGTTTTTTCAATAAAAAATGAAGCAGAAAATAACCAACAGCAAGTAACTATTCAGTTTGAAATTGAAGATACAGGGGTGGGAATAGCCCCAGATGAAATCAACAATCTTTTTAATGCTTTCAGTCAAACAAAAAGCGGTAAAGCTGTACAAGAAGGAACGGGTTTGGGTTTAGCAATTAGTCGTCAATTTGTACAATTGATGGGGGGAGATATTAATGTTAAAAGCCAAGTGAATATTGGCACAATATTTTCCTTTAATATTCAAGCAGAGATTGTGCAAGAATCTGAGGTTCAAAGCAATAAAACTATTCGTCATGTTGTTGCCATTGCTCCCAATCAAAAACAGTATAAAATATTAGTAGTAGAGGATAAACCCATCAATCGCAAACTATTAATTAAAATTTTAGTCCCCCTTGGTTTTGAATTAAAAGAAGCAGGAAATGGCAAAGAGGCGATCGCCATTTGGGAGGAATGGGAACCACATTTAATTTTGATGGATATGAGAATGCCGGTGATGGATGGATATGAAGCCACTCAATATATTAAAGGGACAACGAAAGGCAATGCAACAGCAGTAATTGCTTTAACAGCCAGTGTGTTAGAGGAAGAAAAGGCGATCGTTCTTTCTGCGGGATGCGATGATTTTGTTCGCAAACCTTTTCAGGAAGATGTTCTTTTTGCGACCATGACCAAACATTTAGGGATACAATTTATTTATGAGGAAGAATGCCCAGTTGTAGAAACGACAGAAGAGAAACCTATTACGATGGAAGACTTAAATATTATGCCGATGGAATGGCGCGATCGCGTTCGGACAGCAGCCATTAATCTCGATGATGATGCCCTTTTCAATCTTATTTCTGAAATCCCAGAATCTCAGGCTAGTTTAGCGGCAGAATTAAGAAGATTAGTCAACGATTTTCAAGGCGATCGCATCATCACAATTCTCGATCGCCTTCAGGGATAAGTTTACATTGCACCTCTTATTTTACAGCATTTTAGGTAGCTCTATCTCTCGGGGATTCACCCATGCACCGGATAAATCGATCGCTTGTTCTTCTCCCATAGTTCTCGCTTTAGCGAATGCTGTTTTTAATTTAATCAATTCAAACTCATCCTCTTGTCCTGCGATTAAATAAATGATTAATTTAGAGGCTAAATCTTTACCGGAAACTTGAATGCGTTTTCTCAAAGGATCGTATAAAATTCCATACCAGATTGATGAGGAAAAATCAATTTTACTAAAGCCATCTTCTGCATCGTAGCGGCTGAGTTTAGTGAAAATATCGTGTAAATTTAAGCGTTTTTTATAGACAAGAAAACCGATCGCCTGTACGAGGGCAATTTGACCCACAGGACGAAAAAGCATATTTCCTTGGCCGCCTCCCACATCGTGGCTAAAACGGCGTAATTCCGGGGTATCCTTGCGTTTGAGTTGGCGATAACTGGGAAGTTCTGCGAGGTAATTAAAGAGAATATTAAATTCCTCTTCTCCATCTTTAAGTTCCTCATCGTCGGGACGTAGGGGGAGGAGTCCTGTATCAGTGGGTTTCCAGTGGGGGAAGGGGTGAACGAGATAAACCCGCGCCATCTCTTGCAGGGCTTGTAAGGTAGTGAGGACGGTAGATTTGGCGGCAACGGTGGCACTATTCCAATTGACGCGATCTTTAGTTTTGCGCCCTTTTTTAAATAAGGGATGGTTGAGGGCGATCTGTCGGGCAACGAGGGAAAAGCCGTCATCTTCATCGAGGAGGGCGAGTTGACCTTTACTGAGGCGAATATTAGTGAGATTAACGTGAACGAAGATGGAACGGACGCGACGGCGTGCTTCTTGGCGGGTTTCCCCTTGGATAACGGCGGGGATGAATTCAATGGCGATGGTTTCTTGAGGGAGGGTTTGCAAGTATGCGCGATCGATGTCTTGGTAGGGGTCGTCGATGGCGATCGCAACTCCGGTAGTTTTTTTGCTCTTTTTATATTTTTCCAGTCTACCTGTGCGGATCAGTTCCATCAATCCTTGAATGCCCATGAGTCGATGCTGGCCGTCGAGGGCAAAGATGTCGATCTCCCGGTTGAGGCTGAGGAGGCCGAGGCTATGGTTGCGATCGAGGGGGTCAAAATGGGCGGCGGTTTCTCTGGCGCGTCCCTCTTTGTCCCATTGAGGGGCTTTAGGATCGTCGGTCCAAGGGGGGCTGAGGACGGCGAGGAGGGCGGGGAATTTATGGGTGTGGCGTGTGGCGAGGTATTGGGTGAGGGGTGCCTGTCGCGACCAGTCTAGGGGGCGCTGTTGCAGGTTTTCGGCGGTGTCTGCGTCGGGGGCGATCGCATAAGTTTCGGGGTCAATTTTCTGACGGAAGAGGGGGAGTTGGGCGGCAAATTGGACGCGATCGCTTAACCATTCGAGGCTAACGGTGCTGAGATAGGCCTCGGTATTTCCCATTTTGGTCTTCTGGACGAGGAGGCGATCGCTTTGTTGCAGGCAGCGATCGAGGAGTTGGCTGAGGGTTTGGCGATCGGTGTCGTTCATGGCTGGATTTTAGGGCGGGCTTCTTATTGTTTCATGGCAGGAGTTGAGAAGGGGAAAAAGTTTTTAAAAACTTAATAGTAATAAATTATAAATTTTACTTGACTTTTTGACAATTTTGTGTTGCAAGTTGGGGGAGAGGCGATCGCATTCAAGGAAAGGGAATCTCTCTCCTCTAAAATAAGCTATAATTTTCCCAATGTTTTTAAGGCTTCAATGTCCGAATTACTGGATTTTATTAATGATTCTGAGTCTCTTCGTGCTTATCGCCATCGAGTCCGAATTTTCGTTAGGGATCTCGAAGGAGAAAAGGATCCACAAAAACGGGCAAAGTTTGCTAGGTATTTGGCGGAAGCAGCAACAACTTTAGCAAGACTAGAAGCAGCAGCAGCAGAAGGTTGAATTCAAAAAGATTGCCTTAGAATTTACGACCTTATCTCTTTCTCTGAGTATAGAAAAGGTGCAGCAGGCGATCGCAGATAGAGAGGAAAATTAGCGCGGCGATCGCTTCTCTGTTAAGAAGTGAAACAATATCTTGACTTTTTTGTGATTTTGTGTTTCGAGTTGGTTTTGGTTGGAGGGGAAGCGATCGCAGTTTTGTTAAGAAAAGAAACAATTTTTCTGCTTTAAGGAAAAAAGAGGGAAGCAAACTGACAAAGTAATGAGAGATTATTGGTTCGGGAGATATGAAAACAGATTCGATTTTTTACCGC
Organism: Spirulina sp. CCY15215; assembly: GCF_016888125.1. Classification (GTDB taxonomy): domain Bacteria; phylum Cyanobacteriota; class Cyanobacteriia; order Cyanobacteriales; family Spirulinaceae; genus CCY15215. The sequence goes on along the minus strand of NZ_JACSWA010000329.1, from coordinate 22,288 downwards.
TTGTTTAAGGAACGAGGAGAAGTCTTTTTTGAGTTAATCGAGCGTCCAGTACAAGAGGCACAAGACTACAGTTTTGCCTCCTATGAAGTCAAACAAACGGCATTTCGTATTGATGGATTTTTTCAGCCTTTGCAAGAAGATACAACAAAACCACTCTATTTTACTGAGGTACAATTTCGCTATGATGCCAATGTTTATGCGGGATTATTTGCTGAGATTTTTATTTATTTGAATCAAAACGATCCTGGACAAGATTGGCGAGGGATTGTTATTTTTGCTACACGGAGTTTTGAACCCAAGAATTTGCTCCCTTATCAGGAGTTGTTGGAGTCTCGGAAGGTGACGCGAATTTATTTGGATGAGTTACCCTCGCGTCGGTTTCGATCGCTCAATATGGAGATTGTCCGCTTAGTTATCTGCGATCGCGCTGTGGCTTTGGAGGTGGGTCGAGAAGTTTTAGAGCAAACGAATGAGGTGGAAGATGAAACGGAGCGGCTCGATTTGCTAAACTTGATAACAACGGTTCTTAGTTACAAATTTTCCGATCTGAGTAGGGAGGCAATGGAACAAATGTTTGGATTAGACGAATTGAGACAAACCCGCTTTGCCAGAGAAATGAGGGAAGAGGGTCGCGAGGAAGGTCGCGAAGAAGGTCGCGAAGAAGGTCGCGAAGAAGGTCGCGAGGAAGCAAAGATACAACTCATTCCGGTTTTACTGGAACTTGGGTTGAGTATCGATCGCATTGCTGTATCTCTTTCTCTGAGTGTAGAACAGGTGCAGCAGGCGATCGCGGATCGAGAGGAAAATTAGCACGGCGATCGCTTCTCTGTTAAGAAGTGAAACAATATCTTGACTTTTTGGCAATTTTGTGTTGCGAGTTGGTTTTTGTTTGGGGGGAGGCGATCGTAGGGAGTCGGCAATAAAAAAGTGGTGTATTTTTTAAGACGTACTAAAGTACTGAATAACTTTTTAGAACGTTTTCGACAATACGTTGGCAAAATGGAATATATAAATGTAGTGTCATTCTACATTTGATTATATAATGGTAAATTCCAGAACAATATAGTTAATCGCTTAAAATTCTCTTGAATCGCTTAGGACATTTGTATGACATCCAGAACAATTGGAAAATTAATTTACTCACTACGCAAAGGAGATTTGTTACTTCCAAATTTTCAACGTCCTTTTGTTTGGGATCCTGAGAGATGGCAATCTCTCATGGCTTCAATTTTATTAGAATATCCTGTTGGACAGGCTCTCATTGGTACAGAAGCACATAGCCATTTAATGTCTGTTAGAAAACCTTTATCGATTCCTGAACAAGATTTGCGTAAAATTTTCATGGAGAAAGCAGATCTAAGTGTACAGGATATTAAACATCTTGAAGTCACACAATATTTACAAAAAGGAGAGCGCTATTTCTGTGACTATTTGCTAGATGGTCAACAACGGTTAACTGCTTTAGATTTAATGTTAGGAAGTGCATATCATTTTTCTGGCAATGAACTTAGCAGAAAGTATAGATTGAGATGGTTTTTAAATCTAACAAAATTGGGATTACAAGAGCTGCAATGGATTAATATTCGAGAAACGCAACATGAAGAAGCCTGTGAGATAATCTGCTTTGTAAAATACAAAAAAACAGACAACAAAAGTCCATATTTTTTGAAAAACAAAGACTCTGTTTTAGCGGATTTTTGCATGGTTAAAAAGTTGCAAGAGGAAGCTGGACTTGAAGAAGGAATATATTTGCCTTTGGATAAATTATACAGTGATGAAGATCCTAATTTTAATTCTCTTCAATACGATCCTAATTTTTTGATAGATTTTTTTGAAGAAAGACAAAAAATTATTATCCTGAACCATACTAATGAAGGAAAAATTCTGAAAGAAAATCAATCTCTTCTGAATGAAGAAGAATATGAGCAAAGATATAAAAAATTGAAAATAAAGTTTTTAGTTTGGCAAACTAGCCTGCAAACTATGTTAGAAAACATTATAAAATTTGAATTTCCTGTTCTAGAAGTTACTTCTAAAGAGTTCAATCGTTTAGCAGGAATTTTTTCTGTTATTAATATGGGAGGTATTGAACTATCTACATTTGATTTGCTAGTTGCAAAGACAACAACATCAGAATCAAGTCTTAGAGATATAATGAAATCATTGTGTTTGGAAACCTTTCAAGAATTTAATAATTCAGCAGCTTTGATTCCAGAACCCGCAAAAAGTAATGATGAAAATAATTTTTGGAGTCTTGGAACTTTTCTTGGAGAAAAAAATGCAGAAGATGTGGATGCAGGAATCGAATTTCCAGAGTCTATTGCTCGTCCCTTTGCTCAGACTATTGTACTTCATGCAAAATTAGCAAAAGTTTTGGGTCCGGATTGGTCATGTCGAGACAATCTACTAGCTCAATGTAAAACGTCTAATGATTCAGAGTGGCTCGTAAATCCAACTTTTCAAGAAATAGCTCGTTCTATTTTAAGATTAGACGATTGGGGATATTCTGATAAATTAATCTTAGGTTTATCACGACAAGAAGTTCAATCAGTTCAAGAACAAGCAGCAAAACAAATTCTTCGTGCATATTTTTTGATGAAATCAAGACTTGGTTTTGTGAGGCTATCACACTTTCCATATCGTCAAATGGATCTTGTTCTTGCAACTATTTTGACTGATTCTGTATGGACACAATTAAATATAGATCCTACAGGTACTCTAATGCAAAAAATTCAATGGTGGTATTGGGGGTCTATATTTGGTGGAGCGTATCAAAAAGCATATTCGTCTATAGATAAGCGTGTTTTAGCTGATATTCCACGACTATTAGCATATCTTTATAAGCCTACAATCAAATGGGAGCAAGTTTCCAATCTCTATGATGGAACATCCCAATGTTCTTGGAATGGGTCTGAATTAGAAGAGCCTCATTTTAAAGAATCCTTAATACTTGGTGCAGACGGTAAATCAGGCAATCGTTTTGAAATGATTTGTAATGCTTCAGGCTATTCGACAAAGGAAGTTCTTACAAAATCACCAAACAGGTCTATTGGATTTGCGATTTTGGCTTTTATGATCCGTAAGGGTTTATCGGATTTTAAATTTAGTAGTAAGAAAAATACGGATTTTAAACGAGGCAAAAAGCTACATACTGGTCGCAAAGATTTACAAGCCGATCATATATTTGCAATAAATTCTTGGAAGAAATTTACTGGCGAAAAAGTAGATCGAAATGACGATCACCCTATTAATTCACCTTTAAACTATTCATGGAGTTCTGCCGATGCAAATCGCCATTGGTCAGATCATCCATCTTTTATGAAATTAGAGCTTAAATTTGCGTTAAATGGAGATCGGGAAAGTATAGATTTTTTAAATGAACATTTATTGGACTTAGAAGCTGTGAAAAATGAATATACAAATATTGTGTTAAAATCAGAGGAAGATCAAAAAGAAAACGCCAAAGAAGTTTTTCAATTTTTAATTGAGAATCGCTTTAATAATCTGAGACAAAGAATATTCGCTGAAAACCCTGAAGTATAAATTTTAAAAAGGAACTTAATGATGCAATCTAATCAGTTACAATTGCTAGGAGACAAAAACTCTGAACGTAGTATAAATCAATTGACAGAAGACATAAAATTCATCACGCAAGAAATTCAAGAATTATATTGTCTGGATGCAATCCCTTGGGTTATTGGGGTTTCTTGGGGAAAAGATAGCACTACAATACTTCAACTAATTTGGAATGCAATTTCAGAGCTACCTATAGCAAAACGTACTAAGAAAATCTATGTCATTACTACAGATACATTGGTTGAAAATCCAATAGTTTCTACATGGGTTCGCCAATCTCTTAAAACACTAAAGACAGCAGCACATGAACAAAATATGCCTTTTGAAACCCATTTACTATATCCTGAGCTTAAAGATAGGTATTGGGTGAATTTAATTGGTAAAGGCTATCCTGCACCAAGAGTTCGTTTTAGATGGTGTACAGAGCGACTCAAAATCAATCCAGCAAATCGTTTTATTCGTAATGCCGTTCGTGAAAATGGAGAGGTTATTTTAGTGTTGGGAATGCGTAAGGCAGAAAGTATAAAACGTTCTGCTGTTATGAAAAAACATGAAAAAGGAAGAATTCGAGATCGATTAAGTCCACGATCTAGTTTAATTAATTCATTAGTCTATACTCCTATAGAGGATTGGCGAGATGATGAAGTTTGGCTTTATTTAATGCAATGGAAAAATCCTTGGGGTCATAGCAATAAAGATTTATTTTCTATGTATCGAGGTGCAACAGCCGATAATGAATGTCCTCTAGTTGTTGATACGTCAACTCCAAGTTGTGGGAGTTCCCGTTTTGGTTGTTGGGTTTGCACTTTGGTATCTCGTGATGATTCTTTATCTGCAATGATCCAAAATGATGAAGAAAAAGAGTGGTTACAACCTCTTTTAGATATTCGTAATGAATTAGATATAAAAAACGATCGCGCAAAAAGAGACTATCGCCGCATTTATGGTAAGGTTGAATTATTTGAGCGCAACCAAAAAGGTAAACTTTCCGTTGACACTATTCCCGGACCTTATACTAAAAAATGGCGAGAATACTGGTTACGAAAGGTCTTAGAAGCACAAACCCAAATTCGCCAAACAGCACCCCAAGAAATGCGAGATATTACCCTAATTACTCCCGAAGAATTGAGCGAAATTCGGCGTATCTGGCTCGAGGACAAACATGAATTTGATGATAGCTTACCCCGAATATACCAAGAAGTGACCGGAGAACCCTTCCACGATCGCAATAAAACCCCCGAAACCGAAACTAGCCTCCTTGGAGCCGACGAATGGGGTATCCTAGAAGAACTGTGCGACGAAGATGAAATGCACTTTGAACTTACTACCCGACTCATCGATATTGAACGCCAATATTACACTAAATCCCGTCGTAGCGGCATCCTCAGCGACCTTGAAAAATGCTTTGATACCAGTTCGCGATCGCGGGAAGAAGCCATTCAAAACGCTTACCACCAAAGGGATATCAAAGAAGCGATCGCCAATGCCGACGTAAAGAAACTTCAAAAACTCACTCAATCTCCAGAACCACAAGAACAAAAATGGTCAGACTTTAAATTTCCCAATAAATCTAACATTGATAACTGACATGAACTTACCTCTCTTTTTAGTTGCCGCCGCCGCCCTCGTTGTCACCCCTGGACCCGATATGCTCTATGTTATCGCCCGCAGTACCGGACAAGGGCAAAAAAGCGGTATTGTCTCAGCTTTTGGTGTCTCTGCTGGCATTCTCATTCATATCTTTACTGCCGCGATCGGCCTCTCCAGTCTCCTTATGACCTCCGCGATCGCCTACAACGCTGTCAAATATGTGGGAGCAGCCTATCTTATCTATCTAGGTATTCTCACTCTCACTGAAAAAAGCAGAAAAAGCACTCTTAAAAATACCCTCAAAGCCAACCTTAAAACCACCTTTTTTCAAGGCTTTCTCTCCAACGTCCTCAACCCCAAAGTTGCCCTCTTTTTTCTCGCTTTTCTCCCCCAATTCATCAACAGCGATCGCGGCAATATCAGCCTCCAGATCGTCACCCTTGGGGCAATTTTCATCCTCATGTCCACCCTTTGGCTCATTCTCACTGCCCTGATCGCCAGCACAGCCAGCACTTGGCTACAAAGGCGATCGCAGTTTCAACGCTGGTTAACCGGCTCCATTTTCATCGGTTTGGGTGCCCGTCTCGCTATACCAGAAGCCCGCTAAATTGAATTCTTCTCAAACCATGAGTAATACTGATGAATTAGATATAACCGTTGCGATTCCCACCTATAACGGTGCAACGCGCTTACCCGCAGTTCTCGATCGCCTCAAAAAACAGATCGAGGTGGAAAATATTGCTTGGGAAGTTTTAGTTGTTGACAATAACAGTACAGATAACCTGAAAGAAGTCGTACAAAGCTATGAAAATATAGGGTTTAATAATCTACCCATTCGCTACTGTTTAGAAACACAACAAGGAGCCGCTTTTGCGCGAATTAAAGCCATTAAAGAAGCTCGAGGAAGATTAGTGGGTTTTCTCGATGATGATACCCTTCCTGCTTTAAATTGGCTCAAATCTGCCTATCTTTTTGGCTGCGAACATCCCCAAGCGGGGGCTTATGGCAGTCAAATTCACGGTAATTATGAGGTTGAACCCCCAGAAAATTTTCATCGTATTGCCAGCTTTTTTGCCATTACCGAACGCGGAAATCAAGCGCATATTTATCACCCACAAATGAAAATGTTACCTCCTTCTGCGGGTTTAGTAGTTCGACGCAAAGCATGGCTAGAAAATGTCCCCGATCGCCCTTTTTTAAGCGGTCGTTCTGGTCAATCTATTCTCAATAGTGAAGACCTCGAAGCAATTCTCTATATTCAAAATGCAAACTGGGAAATTTGGTATAATCCTGACATGGAAATCGAACATCAAATTCCCCGCGATCGCCTAACCAAAGACTATTTAATTTTCTTAATGAAAAGTACCGGATTAGCCAGACATCATATTCGGATGTTACGTTATAAACCTTGGCAAAAACTCGTCTTTTTTCCGTTAGGATGGGGCAATGATATTCGCAAAGCCTTAACTTATTTTATCACAAATCGTCAGGTTTTAGATAAAGATATTGTTGCTGCTTGTGAAATGGAATTTCTTCGCAGTAGTATTATTAGTCCTTTTTATCTTTGGCGACAATCTCTCCAGAAGAAAACTTAATATCGATCGTTAATTACCCATTACCAAATAAAAGCATCCAAAGCGGTAATGTTACCAGTAAAGAGAGAGAACCGATCGCGATCGAACTGACGGCAATTTCCCGATCTAAATCGTAGGTTTCCGCAACCACTAGCGTTGCAAAAGCTGGAGGCATAGCAACTTGTAAAACCAGAACGAGTTGTAAACTGTCGGAAACACCTCCTAGTCCTAATATAAAGCCAAAAAGAAGGGGAACACAGAGCATTTTTACAATTAAACCTGCCGAAACCGATCGCCATTTTTGCCATGCTTTGAGTTGGCTTAAACGCATTCCAATTAAGATTAAAGAGAGGCCAATAATACACCAACCTACTCGCACTAAAGTCATTTCTACAGGTGGAGAAAGTGCAATTTGACGAAACCATAAACTAAAAGCAAATGCCCACCAAATCGGTTTCGCGATCGCAGACAAAAGCAAGTCTTTAAAGGTTGTTTTAACGCGATGTTCGCTAAAAAAACCAGCAAAGATTCCCCCCAAACCATAGGCACCTAATGTTGTCCCAAAAAGGTCGTAAAATATCGCCCAAGCAAAATATTTTTCCCCGGTTAATGCGAGTATAATTGGATAACCGAGATAACCTGTATTACCAAACATAGAAGCAAAAATAAAACTTCCTTGGGTTCCTAGATTCCAGTCAGGAGTTTTCAAGTAAATCCAGCCTCGTGCTAAAATTGCACCAGATATAATTGCCAGCCAAGCTAACAAGGGAGAAAGCCAAATTCCTCCCGATAAATCTGCACCACGTAAGAAGATTATCATACTCAAAGGAACACCAATCCAAAACAAGAAAACACCGATCGCTTTTGGCACTTTTGGCGGTAATATTTTCCCTAAAATCCAACCCACTAATACACCACTAACCAGTTTCAGGTAAAGACCCAACAATAAAGACATATTATCAATTACTCAAGACTATTTACCAGGAACTTTGTTCGCAATGAAGTAGGCGATCGAGAATTGCGATCGCCGTTTCATTATCACTTTCTCGCACTTTTTTTTCTTGAGCAATATTGAGTAATTCCATGCGTAAGCGCATTAAATATGCTATAGTTATTTTGTCATTGTCGCGTAAAGATTGAGGAACGCGGCGGATATTTTTACGATAAGATTGTTGGAGATTAAAATTAAAACGTTGGGAAATTGTCTGAATTACATAGGCTTGTTCTGGACGTGCTGTTATGAGAGTATTTTCAATAGTTTGGCTTAAAACTTGCGATTGTTCCTTCGTTGTCATCTGTTCCTGTAGCCATGTTTCTAGGGTAGAAATAGGCATATCCATTGTTTGCATATCCACCTTAGAAAAGGCGTGGGCTTCATTATAAGAAACGATCCCATCTTGATTATAATCCGCAGAAGGAACCGGTTCTCCTGTGCGCGATCGCCCGCTTAAACCGGCAAAGAAACTAGAACTATAATCTTTATAATCCGACTCATCTACCTCTGGAGTACAACCCACAGATGGACGAGTCCGAATAGTGGCAAAAAAACCGCATCGGGTTTGAGGAGAAAGGGGTTTAGTGCGATCGCCGTCTTGATAGATAAAATCAGCAAAAGACCCTGCAAAACATTGTGCCATAACCGTCGTTACCGGAGTATTAACTGGGAGGCGATCGAGTTGCTGAGAAAAGTTTTTTAAGGTGAGATTATATCCTCCCCAAAGGAGAATTTCATCGGGAAGACCGTGACCTGTAAAATAAAAGAAAAGTGGCTGTTTATTAGCGCGATCGCCTTCTTGCTGCATCCAGTATTGAAAATTACCTAATGTTGAAGCCCCGCGTAAATGAGGAATCTGAGGAACTTTAAACTGTTGTTGTCCTTGTTCATCAATATAACGTACTGTTGCTTCACCACTATTCCCATTCGCAAAAAAGATATTTGCTTCAGATACATTCTGTCCTAATTCTTGCAAAGTACGTTGAAAATAGAGGGCATTTTTCTCGAGGGCAATTTCATTATTGCGCGGCGATCCACCCCCCGCAAATGTCAAAAAATTAGTGGGAAGATTACACTCAGTTGTAGACGAATCAAACATCGAAATGAGAGAATCATCTGAGGCAATACTCGCACAACTACATCCCCCCGCGATCGCCACAACGGTTAAAGCCAAAAATCGAATGAGAAGAGAGGATTTTTTCATGCGCTATACTAAGAGTTTCTATCGCTTATTTGTTCCTTCATGCCAACTATAAACCCCTCCCATCTCTTGAAAGCAACTTCCCTCAGTATAGGACTTTTGAGCGGTCATGCACTGGTTAGCGAGTCAGCGAGAGGCGAACTTCCTCCCATTGTAACCACTTCCGTCGCAAATTTATCAACAAGTACCACAATAGATATTACCGCGATCGCGCCAACGGTAACAAATATGAGTTTTCCCGAAACCGAAGTGACCATTACAGGATTAGAAGAGAGAGGCGATCGCGAGTTAATTTCACAGCAGAATCAGACCACAATTCCCACCGCAGAAAATTTAGATTTAGACCCACAAATTATCGAAGAAAGTCCCGTTTTACAGCGTTGGTTAGAAGAAATTCCCGACGTTTTAGAAGAGATTCGTAACGATCCCGTTTTTCGTTCTCGAATTCGCTTGGGGTATTCTCACTTTCCTTCTACAAATCATCAAGGAGGCTGGAATATTGGCATAGAAGATGTGTTTTTAGGGGAAACAAATTTAACCGTCAGTGGAGAATATCAGGGGACTTTTGAAGGCGATCGCGAAACATGGGGAGGAGATTTTCGTTATTATATTCTACCTTTAGGCACTGCTTTTAATATTGCTCCCATTTTTGGTTATCGCAACATTACTACCGATAATTTTCAGACCGATGGCCTTAATATCGGCATTAAAGCAATTCTAGCATCAAGTCGAGGTGCGGGAGATATTTCTTTATCGCAAACTTTTGTTTCTCCCGGTAGCAGTGAAGAAGTGGGAATTACAACCTTCTCAATTGGCTATGCACTAACACCTCAATTGCGTCTTTCTACTGACCTACAAAAGCAAAATTCTCGAGCAGAAAAAGATAGTCGCGTGGGAATTAGTTTAGAATTCCTGTTGTAAGGATCGGGTTATACTCGTCATTTTGAGTATGACAGACCACTAGCGATCGCGATCGCCATTCTCAGGGTTTACGACTTTAGGGGTGAGAAGAATAGCTTGACGGCTGTTAATCATCAGAACAGAATAATTGCGATCGCTCAATTCCTGCAATAATAAAGTTGCTTCTTCTCGATCCTGAGTCTGTCCGATCAGAAGATAAGGACGAGAAAAATAAGACACTAACCCAATATCTCCCCCGATAAATTGTTGTAATTGAACAGCAATTTCTGGATTACTAAAATAATCGACAATTACCGCATATCCTTCTCCTAAAGGACGAGGGTTATATTGTGTGGAAGGTGTGGGGAGTGTGAGGGATGTGGGGGGTGGAAGGGATGTGGGGGGTGGAAGGGGTGTGAGGGGTGGAAGGGATGTGGGGAGTGTGAGGGGTGTGGGGAGTGTGAGGGGTGTGAGGGATGGGGGGGGTGCGGGGAGTCTGGGGTTGGGGGGTTGGGGAATAGCAGAAGTATCGTTAGGAAGACGAGCAATTGAGATTTGAAGCCCTAAAATTTCGTTAATGTAGCGTCCCCATTTATTTGCAACACTCACATCCTCAAAACCACCGACTCGACTGGCTACATTACCTCGGTATTGACAAATATCAATTTTTGTGTTAACAGGTAAGCCTCGACGGAGTAATTCTCGTGCATCTGGAGTGGGTGTTGACACCAGTACAAGTAATTCCCCAGCTTCGGGAGGCTTGCAGGAAGGAAGGGATATTTGTGCAATACCACGATCGCCCTTCCCCCACCAACCTAGGGTTAGTAAGAGAAAAGAGGCGATCGCGAGAGAATTATGTTTGACCATGAATTTAGTCGATTATCGGTCAGCCCTTTTCACACTGCCGTTTCTAGAGAAGCAAGAGGATCGGGAATGGTTGCCGAAGGAGCTTGAAATTCGCCCTTCAAAACATATTCTAAACGCAATTTGAGCCAAGTCGTAAATTTGGGGTCGGTAGAAATCACCGCAACACAAGATGGAGGACACTTGGCTTTAACAGCAGCCATTTCTGGAGTCTCCAAAAAAGCAGGCTGTTTAACCAGCCAAAAATCAATCTCTTTTTCATGCTCTTTATAGTACCGGGTTCGTTCTTTGAGAACTTCCGCAAAAGGTTCTTCCTCGAGTAAAAAACGCTGACTGGCTAAAATGTAGGAGTAGGTTTGCATGATTGTTTGTAATGGGCGATCGCTGTTGGACAATTATCGATTATCAACGAACAATTATCAACAATTGAGGGGGGCAAATTTACAAGGGAAGAAATTTAGATATAGTGGTAACGCGGTCTAAAAGCCGCAAAAATTATTAAAGTAGAAGAGTGCCTCATTGGATAACAAAAGATAAAGTCCCTATCGGAAGGAAATAGCAAGCGATCGCATGAGGCAAAATAATCAACAAGCAGCGATCGCCAGATCGAGAAGGCGATCGCCACACCATAACAAAACAGTCAAAATCCACAGATGCTCTTAACCCAGCCTAAAATTGAAAATACAGGTTCGCAATATTTGCAGCCCCTCTCAGAAGTCGCAGGGGAAACTTCCCCCAATCAGATTCTCGCGCCCCTAACTGCTCGTGTCAACCATCGCGACCATTTAGAGGTCGGGGGTTGCGATGTGACAGAATTACTCGCGCAATTTGGTTCCCCCCTTTATATCCTAGACGAACAAACCCTAAGAACCTCCTGCCGTCAATATCGTGACTCATTTCTCCGTCATTATCCAGGAGAATCTCAAGTTATTTACGCTTCTAAAGCCTGGAGTTGCTTGGCGGTTTGTGCCGTCATTGCCAGCGAAGGTATCGGGTTTGACGTGGTTTCCGGGGGCGAATTACAGACAACTCTACAGGCAGGAGTTAGCGCCGATCGCATCTATTTCCACGGTAATAATAAATCCCAAGCCGAGTTACAATTTGCCTATGATACGGGCTGTACGGTTATGGTGGATAATTGGTTAGAGTTGGAGATGCTGTCTGCGATCGCCACTCCCCAAGCCCCCATTCCTATCATGGTACGACTGACCCCTGGTATTGAATGCCACACCCATGAATACATCCGCACAGGACATCTCGATAGTAAATTCGGCTTCGATCCCCATCAATTAGCCCAGGTGTTTGCTTGGATTCGCGATCGCCCCCAATTAAAGTTTATCGGGTTGCACGCCCATATCGGCTCGCAAATCTTTGAACGTCAGCCCCACCAAGATTTAGGGGGAGTCATGGTAGAATGGCTGCAAAGCGCGATCGCCTCGGGTTTACAAGTGGAATCCTTAAATATTGGCGGCGGTTTGGGGATTTGCTACACTGAAGCCGATGATCCCCCCAGTATCGATGAATGGGTGGGTGCAGCCTGTCGCGCCGTCGTTAAAGCCTGCGAAACTCACAATTTACCCTTACCTAAATTAATGAGCGAACCGGGGCGATCGCTCATTGGTTCTGCTTGTGTAACGGCTTATACTGTGGGCAGTCGCAAAGAGATTCCCGGATTGCGAACTTATGTTGCTGTGGATGGAGGAATGTCCGACAATCCTCGCCCCATCACTTATCAATCTCTCTATCAACCCATTTTAGCCAATCGAATGTCTGCTCCTTTAAGCGAAACCGTTACAGTAGCGGGGAAACATTGCGAGTCTGGAGATGTGCTGATTAAAGACACGCAACTCCCGAAAACTCAAACCGGAGATGTGTTAGTGGTTTTGGGAACCGGAGCGTACAATTATAGCATGGCCTCCAACTATAATCGCATTCCTCGTCCCGCCGCCGCGATCGTTAACGAGGGAGAAGCCAACCTCATTTTGGAACGGGAAACTTATGCGGATTTAATCCGTCAAGACCGATTGCCCGATCGCCTGCGCGATCGTTAGATATATTTATAAGAGAGTATCGCGATACTCTCTTATAAATCCCAAATCAAAAACTTCTGTTTCCAAATCACTCAACTCTTATTACATATTAATTATCAATGGGTTTTTTTATTGACCCGAACGCGATCCCGCCTTGGTTGCTCGAAAGTATTGATATTGGTCTTGTCCTCCTGCTGACCTATTTGGTTCTCTTGGCGATCGGAGAACGGCGAACCCTCTGGATGGTCAGAGGGTTGATCGTACTCATGTTAGCAGCCGTTGTGAGTGAAAAATTAAAACTACACCATTTAAGTTTTGTTTTGGAGCGATTAGTTCTAGGATCGGCGGTGGCAATGGCCGTCGTTTTTCAATCAGAATTTCGCCAATTTCTCGAACGACTAGGGCGCGGCGATATTTTGCGGGTTTTTAAAACATCTCGCCGTTTTATTCCCGATCAGGAAAGCACAATTGATAGAATTGTTGATGCTATTAAAGAACTCTCTCAGAATCGCACGGGAGCGCTGATTATTATGGAAACAGGAGAGCCTATTGACGAGCGCTTTTTTTCAGTTTTAGGAGTCCCTTTAGATGCGGAAGTATCCAAGGAAATTCTGCAAACGATTTTTCAAACCACTACACTTTTGCATGATGGGGCGGTACAAATTCGCGGTTCTCGTATCGTTGCGGCCTCGATTATTTTACCCCTCTCAGAACGGGTCGCATCGCGCCAGTTAGGGACCCGCCATCGAGCAGCAATGGGCATTACAGAACGAGTCGATAATTGTTTATGTCTTGTTGTTTCAGAGGAAACGGGATCGATTTCTTTGGCTGAAGGAAGAAGTTTAAATCGTCCTTTAACAAGCACTAAATTAAAAGAGTTATTAGAGCAGAAGTTCTCAACTTCTGTAGAACGGGATGCAACACCTAATATTAGGCGCTTGAGCCGCAAGTTAAGTTCTCAAGGACGGGAATTTTTTCAACGCTTGTTTGGGAGTTGGGAATAAATATAGCGTCTCCCTTAATAGGCGATCGCGCAACCATCTCCCCGAGGATCTGATGCAGCCACAAATACATCTTCTTGCCGCAATATTCCCTGACCCTGACCAAAATTAGTTCTATTGTTAGTCACCGCAATTTGATGTCCTTTGCGCTCCAATTCTTCCGCAACTTCCGACGGCACCCCCGACTCTAACATCACGTGATTGTCCCGCAAAAAGCGCCATCTCGGTGCATCTAAAGCGGTTTGAGGATTCATACCATAGTCCACCAGATTCGTCACCATTTGCACGTGACCTTGAGGCTGCATTTGCGCCCCCATGACCCCAAAAGCCCCCAAGGGTTTGCCCTCTTGGGTCAAAAAACCGGGAATAATCGTATGAAACGGACGCTTGCGAGGTCCGACTCGGTTGGGATGATCTTCCTGTAGAGTAAAGCCACTGGCTCGGTTATGTAAGGCAATTCCTGTATCCGGTACCAGCAACCCGCTACCAAACCCATCATAATTGGATTGAATTAAAGATACCATTAAATCCCCATCCGCCGCACAAAGGTAAACGGTACCTCCTTGAGGAAATCCTGGTTTGGCACAAATTGAAGCGCGATCGCCGATTTCCGCTCTCCTTTGGGCAGCATACTCCTTCGATAGTAAGGCTTCGATGGGCATTTCCATAAAATGGCGATCGGCAACATGGCGATGGATATCTGCAAAAGCCAATTTCATCGCTTCAATTTGCAAATGATAGCTTTCGGCGGAATCTCGAGGGAAGCGCCCCAACTCAAACCCCTCTAAAATATTTAAAGCCATTAACGCCCCCAAACCTTGGGTATTGGGGGGCATTTCCCACACCGTAACATCGCGATAATCGGTTTGAATGGGATCGACCCACTCTGCTTCGTGAGCGATTAAGTCCCCTAAATTAATCAATCCTCCCGTATCCGCCGCAAAATGGGCGATTTGTTCGGCCATTTCCCCCCGGTAAAATTTTTCATCCCCGTGTTTGGCAATACTTCTCAAGGTATAGCCGTGGGAATCACTTTGCCATGTTTCTCCTGCTTTTGGGGCGCGGTTGTTGCGAAAGAAAACATTTTTAAAAGCGCGGTATTCTGGGGCAGTTAAGGGCAGATATTTGCGTTCTGCTTGCTGCCAAGCCAAAGCCGTTCGAGGAGAGACGGGGTATCCTTCCTCAGCATAGCGCACGGCGGGTTCAAATAAATGCTCAAAAGAGAGTCTTCCCCAGCGCTGCCAGAGTTTTTGCCATCCCGACACGGCACCTGGAATTGTCACGGTTAACCAGCCTAGATTTGGTACCTCCGTCATCTCCCCAAAGCGATCGGGGGTCAGTCGCAGGGGGCTTTTACCCGAGGCGTTGAGGCCGTGGAGTTTTCCATCCCAAACCAAAGCAAATAGATCGCCGCCAATGCCATTGGATGTGGGTTCCACCACCGTTAAGGCGATCGCCATTGCTACGGCAGCATCTACGGCATTTCCTCCGGCCAGTAACATTTCTACCCCGGCCAAACTAGCAAGGGGTTGACTGGTGGCGACAGCCCCTCGTTTACCCATCATGACCGTTCTAGAGGAAGGATAGGGATAGGAGGTCAAGTTGGCATCTTGCATAATGTTTCTGGAAGGAGGGCTATGGTCAATTATCAATTATCAATTAGCAATTATCAATGGGAAATAGATAACTTTAAAATTCTCTTTTATTATCTCCCATTATTTCCTTCCTTCAAGTAATTTGCGGAAGGCGGCAACCTCCGATCGCTTTCCCATGACCAAAAGGCGATCGCGGCTTTCGAGAATTGTTTCCTCGCTGGGATAATATACCGTCTCACTGGCTTTTTGTAGAACCAAAATCGTAACTCCGGTTAATTTCTTTACGTTAACATCTGCGAGGGTCAAATCGTGGAGGGGGGAAGCCTCGGGAATGCTTAACCATTCATTATGCAGGCTGCTGGCAACTTTATTCACATCCTGACGCAATGCCGTGGCACTTCGTTGGGGTCGAATGCTGTTGTAGCGATCGCTGCGGATATCTTGGATCGCGGACTGAATTTCGATATCTCCTTGGCCGAGGGCGGCGAGGATGTGAGAACCAATTTCTAAACCTGCTTCAAATTCCGGTTGAACGACTTCTTGTGCGCCCATTTGAGTGAGCATATCAATTTCTCCGTCTCGATGCGATCGCGCTACGATGTCCAAATGTGGGGCAATTTCTAGGGCGTGTTTGACCAATAGGCGGGTACTGGCGGGATCGGGAAGGGCGATCGCCAAAGCTACAGCATCTTCTAAACAGGCTCCCTCTAATATCCATTTAGAATCCCCATCCCCAAAAATATAGGGAATATCTTCTTGTTTTAAGCGTTGAATGGCGGCTTCGCTATTTTCGATCGCCAGTACCGGATAGCCGCGATCGCGCAAAATCTTGACAATCACTCGTCCAACCCGACCATATCCCGCGACGACAACATGACCGGAAATTCTCTTCGGTTTTGCAAAGGCTTTCCGTCCTTTCAATTTCCGTAAATAATATTTAATTAAAGGAATTGTTAAGAGTTTATCCGCTAAACGAGGTGCGAATTTCATGCCGATAGGTGTTAAGACTAAAGTAATCGCAGTTGTTCCCAAAAGTAACAGATATTGTCTTTCACTTAAAAAGCCCAGTTTCAGACCTGTTAAGGCTAAAACAAAAGAAAATTCGCCAATTTGATTTAAGCCAAAACTAGCAATAATTGCCGTTTTAAATGAATAGTTAAAGCCAATAATAATCGGAAAAATAATTAAGGCTTTACCAATCATAACAAAGGCCACCATCCCCAAAATAACGCCAACATTATCCAGTAGGATTTGGGGTTGAATTAACATCCCAATCGAGGCAAAAAATAAACTGGCAAAAGTATCCCGCAAAGGAACAATTCGAGTTAAGGCTTGCTCAGAATGTTCGATTTCTGCCACCATTAAGCCAGCAACAAATGCACCCATTTCAATAGAAAGTCCTAATGCAGCAGTAATGAGGGCAACCCCCAAACATAAGGTAATGACAGACAGTAAAAAAAGTTCGCTGTTTTCCGTTTCCGCTACTTTTTTGATCACAGGAGGAACGATCCAGTAGCCCGAAATAAAAGCAGCCGTAAAAAAGAGAACTGCTTTGAGGAGAGAGAAAAAGAGAGAAGGGACTAAACTTTCTGGATTATTTAAAGCGGGTAAAATTGCTAACATTACCCCCAAGGCCAAATCTTGAGCAATTAAAATTGCTAACATAACTTGACCGTGTTGGGTGTTAATTTCACCTCGTTCTGTTAGGGTTTTGAGAACGACGGCGGTAGACGATAAAGAAAGAATAGCACCCAAGAAAATGCCTTGGGGGATTCCTTGCACGAAACCCAATATTGTTGTGGTTAGGGTGACAAGAATGATGGTAAAACCGATTTGTAATAAACTGCCTTGAATGGCAATTTCTTTAACCCGTTTGAGTTCTGCTAAGGAAAATTCTACTCCCAATGTAAACAGCAGAAAAGCAACGCCAATTTCTGCCAAAGATTTGATTTCATTGAGTTCTTTCAGCAGTCCTAACCCAAAGGGTCCGATCAGAAATCCACTAAAAAGATAGCCTAACAAAACAGGTTGTCTTAAGCGATTGGCCAGATAGCCGCCGATCGCAGAAGCGCATAAAACTGCCGTTAAGTCAAGAATAAATTTATGCTCTGCGATCGCTTCAAGAGTCATGTTTTTAGGAGTAGGAAAAGAACAAATAATTTACCCAAAACCGAAGCGAAACACGCCCACTTACCGTATCCTCTAAAGACCGTCGGCGGGCATTATTCGCTATCAACTCTCAACTCTCAACTCTCACCTATCAACTATCAACTATCAACTCTCAACTCTCACCTATCAACTATCAACTATCAACTATCTTCTTCCTTGTTGCCAGCGCGCGATCGCCTTTTGAGCATCGTTATAACTGGAAGTTCCTTCGGGGATTAATTTTGCCGAGACGATCGCCTGTTGATAGCTACCTCGGGCGGCGCGAGAATTAGCAATTAAATAAATCTGCCGACTCCAACTCTCAGTTAAGTTCCTCGCTTGTAAATATCCCGGTTGACCCTGCGGAACTTTTTTCAGTTCGTTAATGGCTTTATTGTAAGAAGAGGCTTGATTGGTGCGAACCATGCGCCGAGCCGAACGAATGATCCTGTTATTAACGGTTTGTTGTTTTCCTTGTTCTGTCCAGAGAGTAACGCTTTTTTGAGCCTCAGCATAGGTGGGAGCTTGTTCGGGGGGGACTAACTTCGCCGCCGCGATCGCCGTGGAGAAATTCCCCTTCGCCGCACGTCCTCGAGCAATATCCAAAATTACCTCACTCCAGCGAGAAATATCCGCTTGAGCCTCTGCATAGAGGGGCGCACCGGGTTGAATTTTTTGCGCTTCCTCAATACCGCGACTAAAACCCGAGGCTTGATTGGTTTGAATATAAGTTCTCGCCCGCGCTAAAATCGAACGGCTGCCCTCGGTGGTTAAAGGAGGTGGCGGTTCTGTTGCTGCATTTGTTTCGGGCGTATTTGGCGGAGTAGAATTTTGTGGCTCCGCAGTAGCAGCATTTTGAGTCGCGGTGGAAACGGGACTTTCTGCTGTTGTTACGGGGGATGGTAGCGCAGTGGGATCGGGATCGGCGATCGCCGGAGCAGAAGAGGGATCTGGTGGTGGCGTTTCGGCGATTTCCTCCCGAGGTCGTCCGAACCAAAATAACGCCAACAGAGCGAGAAGAATTGCTCCCGCACCCATCAAAATTGATAAATTTTTTGGTCTTCCCGGTTTTTTTGCTGCCTCGGCTGCAGGAATTTGGGGCATATTTTCAGGATGGGTATCTTGGAAAACTTCCCCATTATCATTATTCCCTTCTGAGGCAGTTTTCAACGGCGGTAAATCGGGCAAACTGGGAACTTTTGCCGTTTCTAACTCCATTTCCGAGGCCAGAGCATTCTCCTCCGTGGCGATCGCTTCTTCTCGTGCTGTTTCCTCACCCGTGATAATGGGAGCGATCGCCGTTGCCGCTTGTGCCGTCCCACCTGTGGGTAACAAAGCCTGCTCTGCCAATTCAATCGAAGGAATGACAATTAAGGGGTGTTGAATGGGTCGCCAGTGGTGTTCACTCAATTCTGGGAGGCGATCGTAAAGATAGCCACTGAGATCGTGGAGAACAATATCTTGTCCGAAGTAACGCAAGGCTTCTAAAAGAGCCGCCGAGAAGATGCCATGACCCAAGGCAACGGCCTCGTGGGAGGATTCCTCCAATTGACTCGAAAGGATGAGGGAAATGCCCATTTCTGGGGCAAATTGAGCAATTTCCGAGCCAACCGGTTCCCCGGCAATCACCCCAGGAGAACGGTTAATATCTAATAAAGCGAGAATTTGGTCAAACCCTTTTTGTTTCAGATGTTCAAAGAGTTCTCGCGCCGGAATTCCCGTATTCGGAATATCGGCGGGGTTGCCGTCAATGGGCATTAGATAGTCTACCCCTTGCCAACTTACGCCATAACCGCTAAAGAAAAACCATAATAGAGAAGTAGATTGTTTCTCTAGCCAGGCATCGAGCCAATAAAAAATATTTTCTTTGCTGGGCTGTGTGGACTTACCCCCCAGCCAAGCCGAACTATCCGTCATGAGTAATGCTTGTTCGGCGGGAAGCCCTGTTTCTTCCAGCAAAAGGTGCTGAATAGCCTGAGCGTCGTCTTGAGCGTAACTCAGGGGTTGAATGAATTGGTAGCGATCGATCCCGATTGCGATGGAGGTATAGTCTGCCATTTGCCCTACTTTCTGGTTTTGTAGATTTTAACCTCTGAGGAAGCTAGATTATATTCTAGGTTGAGAACTATCCCTAATGCTCTTTAACTTCATATAAAACAATGAAAATGCGATCGCCTTCTCTAGGCAAAATTGTTTTAACTCTCGGCATTTCTTTCAGTTTGGGGGGGAGTATCGGTCTGGGAAGTAGCGCGATCGCGCCTCAAAGTGCTTTGGCCTATACCGATATGACTACGATTGAATTATATCGTCTGGCAGGAGAATCTTTTCCTGTCCTCTTGCGTCGGGCGGAAATTGTGGCTCGGGCTGCGGCTCAACGTAGTTTCGATCGCGATATCCTGGTTACTTCTGTTGCTATTGATGTAGTGGGCAAACATAATGGCGAGATCGCCCCGCTTCTTCGCTTGCAAATTAATCGTCAAACATGGCAGAGCCAACCAGATCCCCAACTTTGGGCGACTTATTTCCCCAATACTCCTTTTCTTTTGGGTATAGAACAATAAGCAATTATCGCTAATTTTTGAGCATAGATTCTCTGGGCGATCGCTTTGACGAACCAGTATAATTTCTCTGAGAAAGAATAATTTTCACTATGGCACACAGTCCCCTATTTAGCTTATTTTCCCGCGCCCTGCGGTCTGCAACCTCTACCCATCGCCACAAAATGCCCGTAGATGAGTTGCCAGAACTTCGCAAAACTCGGCGATCGCGCTAATGCAACGGGTTATTGCAAAATTTACGAAGGCGATTATCCCCAAAATTTGGGATAATCGCCTTCGTTCACGCTTTTTTCCCCGACTATGGCATTATTTGGAGTGCAGATGCTACATTCGGCCAAGAAAAATACAATTATTTCAAGTTCCTCAACATCCAGCAAGCGCAAGAGAAAAAGGAATCTTGTTTCGGCACGATCGCATAAATTGTCCTCTGGATGGAGAAAACATTGAACATATTTAAGTCTACTTCTTCAAATATATCTTCTCAATTTGACATTATCATTGTGGGTTCGGGAGCCGCAGGACTCTATGCTGCTCTTTGTTTACCAGAATCCTATCGTGTCTTGCTCGTGACTAAAGGTAAACTAGGAACGGGTTCGAGTAAATGGGCGCAAGGGGGCATTGCCGCCGCGATCGCCCCCGATGATTCTCCCCAACTACATCTAGAAGATACTTTAAATGCTGGGGCGGAACTGTGCGATCGCGCGGCTGTAGAATTTTTGGTGGAAAATGCTCCCTCGGCGATCGCTTCTCTTTTGCAACTGGGAGTCATCTTCGATCGCAAAAACAACAAACTGGCAACTACTCTAGAAGCTGCTCATTCTCGTTCCCGCGTGCTGCACTCCCAAGATACCACCGGACGGGCGATCGTGGATATTCTCACCGCGAGGGTTTTAGAACGTGCCAATATTCACATTTTATCCCCAGCTTTTGTCCTGAATTTGTGGCTGGACTCTCAAGGCGATCGCTGTCAAGGAATAAGCCTTCTCCACAACAGTCAAATTCTTTGGTTGAAGGCTAATGCTGTTATTTTAGCCACTGGTGGCGGCGGTCAAATTTTCGCCAAAACCACCAACCCTACCGTCAGTACCGGGGATGGCGTGGCTCTTGCTTGGCGTGCTGGTGCGATCGTGCGGGATTTAGAATTTATACAGTTTCATCCTACAGCCCTCAGCCAACCGGGAGCCCCTCATTTTCTCATTAGTGAAGCAGTTCGAGGAGAAGGGGCGCATTTGGTGGATAGTGAAGGCAGACGTTTTGCCTTTGACTACCATCCCCGAGGAGAGTTAGCCCCGCGAGATGTGGTCAGTCGGGCGATTTTTAATCATTTAGAGAAAACCGCCCCCGATCCGGCAACCGCCTGCGTTTTCTTGGATTTAGGGGCGATCGCTCCGGAAAAAATTCGCTATCGTTTCCCCAATATCATTCAAACCTGCCAGCAATGGGGGGTCGATGTTTTCGCGCAGCCCATTCCCGTTGCTCCTGCGGCTCACTATTGGATGGGAGGAGTTGTGGTGGATTTAATGAATGCCACATCTCTACCGGGTTTATATGCCATTGGCGAAAACGCTAGCACGGGAGTACATGGTGCTAATCGCTTGGCCAGCAATTCTTTGTTGGAATGTATTGTTTTTGCGGCACAATTGCAAAAGCTAGAAATCAAGCCCGTTAGCGATCGCCAACTGGAGTCTTTTAAGGTATTTCAGGGAAATTGGCAAGGCGAAATCGCTGAAATCGAAGCGATTCGGGAAAAATTATTGCCTGCTTTGATGTGGCACAGTGCGGGGATTTGTCGATCGCAATTGGTGTTAGAAGAAGCGATCGCTCAAGTAGATTTTTGGCGCTCTCAGTTAGTAAATTTAGAGGTGGGTCAATATCTCTTTAATTTATCTCCTAGAAATAACATTCAGTTTGAATCCGAGGCTGCTGAGAAACAATTAAAGTTTGTCGCAGAAACGATGAATTTATTAGATATTGGCTCTTTAATTCTCAAAAGTGCCGCATTTCGATCCGAAAGTCGAGGAGGGCATTATCGCACCGATCATCCCAATAGGTCGGATGCTTGGCAAGGTCATACTTTAATTAAGGGGGATGGGATCGAGATGTCCACAATCGAAAATTCTTGATTGTTTCTTGGTATTGGAGTTTGTGATATTGCCGATCGGGTGCATCTCAAAGTTGCAAATTTACAACATTGCTCCGAATAATTAGAGCTAGGGAGCGAGACGCTCCCACTACAATAAACCATAATGGGGGTAGT